>JBLHPA010000020.1:0-30338 GCA_047628235.1 Moritella sp. | reverse complement strand
GCGCCATTGGAGTATTCAAATTCAGTGGGAATGCCATTACGGGAAGGGCTCAGTTTTGTTTGTGATGCACTGATCGGTTTTGGGCTGAAAAATGACATTAAAGTCATCGCCAGCGGCAAGGTCTTTACGGGTTTTCATATTGTTAAGAATATAGCAATGGGGGCTGATGCCTGTAATAGCGCCCGCGGCATGATGGTTGCTCTGGGATGTGTGCAATCTTTGATATGTAATACCAATGAATGTCCGACGGGCGTGGCAACGCAGGATCCTCGTCTGGTTAAGGGACTTGTTGTGAATGATAAAGCGCAACGAGTCGCTGCATTTCACGATGCCACGGTGAAAGCCGCAATGGAAATTGCAGCCTCCGCAGGGCTGGAGCATCCCAGCCAACTGAATCGATCTCACATCTATAGACGAACAAGTCAGACACAAATTTTACGTTACGATGAAATCCACCCTTATCCTATCGAGGGAGGGTTATTGGGGGATGATTACCCCAAAGCATTTTATCAAGAGCTGTCAGAGTCATCATCGAATTGTTTTTTGCCACCGCAATGTTTCGTCGAATGTAGTTCGGGTTTAGCCAAATTTAAGCAGGATAAATAAAATGAAAGCATCAGACTTATTTGTAAAAGCGTTAGAAGAAGAAGGGGTTGAATATATTTTTGGTATCCCTGGCGAAGAGAATTTGGATATATTAAATTCATTAAAAGACTCTCCAGTCAAACTTATTCTCACGCGGCATGAACAAGCGGCAGGATTTATGGCGGCGACCTATGGTCGACTAACAGGTAAAGCGGGTGTTTGTATGTCAACGCTTGGTCCAGGGGCAACCAATTTAGTCACCTGCGCCGCCTATGCTCAGTTAGGTGGCATGCCAATGGTGATGCTGACCGGACAAAAGCCAATAAAAAGCAGTAAGCAGGGACAATTTCAGATTGTTAACGTGGTTGGCATGATGAAACCGTTAACAAAATTCACCCACCAAATAATGGGTGCGGATAATATTCCATCAAAGGTGAGAGAGGCGTTTCGTCTCGCGCAAGATGAGCGCCCTGGTGCTGTCCACATCGAATTACCTGAAGATATTGCCGCAGAAGATACGCAATCTCATCTTATTAAGAAAAGCCAATGGCGCCGCCCGGTGGCTGAACACAAATCAATCAAAGCGGCGGTTGAATTAATACATTCCGCGAAGCACCCTTTAGTTATGCTGGGCGCGGGGGCAAACCGTAAATCAACCAGCAAAATGTTAAGGCAGTTTATTGATAAAACGGGCATACCCTTTTTTAGTACTCAGAT
Source organism: Moritella sp. (assembly GCA_047628235.1). Taxonomy (GTDB): domain Bacteria; phylum Pseudomonadota; class Gammaproteobacteria; order Enterobacterales; family Moritellaceae; genus Moritella. The sequence goes on along the minus strand of JBLHPA010000020.1, from coordinate 29,036 downwards.
GGGCAAAGGGGTTTTGGATGAAACAGATCCGCTGTTCTTGGGCACAAGTGCGCTTTCATCTAATGACTTTCTTCACCGCGCGATTGAGTCGGCGGATTTAATCATTAATGTGGGTCACGATGTTGTTGAAAAACCGCCATTCTTTATGGCTGAAAATAGCTTTAAAGTGATACATGTCAATTACCTTACTGCGTCTATCGATGCCGTTTATTTCCCACAGCTTGGTGTTATCGGTGATATTGCCAATAGCATTTGGCAGTTATCTGAACACGTAGAACGGCAGGCCTGTTGGGATTTTGAATATTTCAACCAAGTCAAAAAAAGAATAGATGAACACCTGAACGAGGGGATCAATGATGATCGATTTCCTCTTTACCCACAACGCATCGTAGCGGATGTCCGCAGGGCTATGCCGGCTGATGGCATTATTTGTTTAGACAATGGGATCTACAAAATTTGGTTTGCCAGAAATTATCGTGCATTACAGCCAAATACCGTTTTACTGGATAATGCGCTGGCAACAATGGGGGCGGGTTTACCTTCAGCAATGGCGGCAAGTCTTTTGTATCCGAAACGTAAAACCGTGGCGATCTGTGGTGATGGCGGCTTTATGATGAACTCACAAGAGTTAGAAACAGCCGTGAGGTTAAAACTGAATTTAGTCATCATCATTCTCAGGGATGATGCCTATGGCATGATTAAATGGAAACAAGAAAACATGAGTTTTCCCAATTTTGGCCTGGATTATGGCAATCCTGATTTTGTTAAGTATGCTCAGGCTTACGGTGCGTTTGGTCATCGGGTAGAAAGCAGTGACAGTTTTCTGTCTTTACTTGAAAAAAGTTTGGCAACGCCAGGCGTGCATTTAATTGATGTTCCCGTGGACTACGCTGAAAATAATCAAATTTTGAATATCGATTTAAAAAAAATGAGTAAAGCGTTTTAGTTTAATTTTCGGTATTCATTCGTCTCATAAAAACAAGGTTTAAATTATGACTCATCATTTCGCCCCTGTCATACCGGGAGCCACACCGGGATCGAACACGTTGCCAGTGTATTCGCCTTTTAATGGCGACATTGTTGGTACTGTGGTGACTTCCGGCCAGTCTGAGGTTGAAACAGCCTTGTGCAATGCAGATGCATTATTTCGTGATCGATCTGCCTGGCTAACGACGACGGTACGTATCGCTATTCTGCAAAGCCTTAAAGTTAAAATGCAGTCTCGATTTGAGGAGCTTGTCATAGTGGCAGTCGGGGAAGGGGGGAAACCTTTGCTCGATTCTAGAATTGAAGTAGCAAGGGCCATTGAAGGTGTTGAGCTGTGTATTGAAGGACTAAAAACACAAACCGGCTCGCCAGTACCAATGGGCATAAACTCGGCGTCGGAAGGCAAGCTTGTTTTTACCCGACTTGAGCCCATCGGTGTTGTTGTTGCCGTGAGTGCATTTAATCACCCGTTAAACTTAATCGTGCATCAAATAATGCCGGCAATTGCGACAGGCTGCCCGGTGATCGTAAAACCCGCGGCAGCAACCCCTTTGTCCTGCTTTAGTCTGGTCAATCTGGTTATTGAAGCGGGACTTCCAGCAGGTTGGTGCCAATGTTTGCTCACAGAGGGTCATGATCTTGCTGAAAAGTTAGTCACAGACTCAAGAGTGGATTTTTTTAGTTTCATTGGTAGTGCCAATGTCGGCTGGAAGTTAAAAGCAAAACTATCGCCGGGCACCCGCTGTGCACTGGAGCATGGTGGCGTTGCGCCAGTGATTGTTGATGAGCATGTTGCCGTCGACAGGTTAATCCCCAAATTACTCAAAGGTGGTTTTTATCATGCAGGTCAAGTTTGTGTCTCTGTGCAACGGGTATTTGTTCATCAATCTATTGTTGATGAATTAGCCTGCGCACTTGCTGCAGCAGCTCAGGCACTGGTCGTTGGTGATCCCATCAATGAAGCGACAGAAGTCGGACCCTTAATCACAGCCAAAGAGGTAGATCGGGTAGATCGCTGGGTTAAGTCAGCGATAAAGGCCGGGGCCCTATTGATGTGTGGTGGTGAAAAAATATCAGATTCATTGTATGCCCCCACCGTGCTGCTGGATCCGCCGGATGATTGTGAGGTGAGTCAAAAAGAAATTTTTGGTCCCGTAGTTTGTATTTATGCTTACAGTGATTTTGACAGTGCGATAGCGCGGGCCAATGCGCTGCCTTTTGCTTTTCAGGCCAGTATTTTTAGTGACAACCTTGATGTAGTTATGGCCGCTTATAAAAAACTTAACGCCTCAGCAGTCATGGTGAATGAGCATACCGCGTTTCGGGTCGATTGGATGCCCTTTGCAGGATTGAAACAATCCGGTCTCGGTGTCGGAGGGATCCCACATACGATGCAAGACATGCAGATTGAGAAGATGTTAGTTATCAGCTCGAAAGAGATTTAACCAACAGTCATATTTTGCTGTGTCTATCCTTCTAATAGAATGCCTAACACTATCTGAAAGCAGACGTTTACCATTGTTAGGCACATATCTATCTTATACATTGTGCTCGGTTCTATTATCTCATTTATTGTTTGAAATGATGACGCTTGTGTTTTATAACTGAATAAAAAAACAGCCTGGATTGGCCGTTTTTTAATATCGATAATTAAGCTGCTAACCTTATTTTTTCGTTGGTCTGAACCAGTGCGCCCAACTTACGAAAGCGGCGGAACTGCGGGTTTGGATCCACACTTTGCCTTTGCCTGAAAAACGGCAAACAAAGCCTTCACCAGAGAAGAACAGCGACTTGTAACCGCCCACTTTAGTGATGTTGTACTCCAGCCCTTCAGTAAAGCCGACAATATTACCAGTATCGACGACATAGTCATCCTTTACATCGATCTCGATGATGGCACCGTAGGAGTTAAACCACAAATCACCCGTGCCCTGAGCACGGATCAAAAACAGACTTTCACCGGAGAAAAAGCCTTTTACCAGCCCCTGCCATTTACTTTCTATTTTTACATTGTTACCACAGGCAACAAAAGCAGAATTCTGCAGATAGATGGTTTCACCATTAAGGTACTCATGGTGTAGTTCACCCGGCGCGCCTGGTGCAATACCAATTTCACCTTCACACCCTTCGGCGGTGAACTCATTAACAAAGATATTCTCGCCAGTGATTAAACGTCCCAGACCACCACGTGCTTTGGTTTTCATCTGCAGGTTGGTGTCCATGGTGGCCATCGCTGAGGCTTCCACTTTCAGTGTCTCGTTTGCTGGTATATGCACGGTGACAAAACCGTAATCAGGCTGTCCGGCCATCTCAAATTTTAAACCTGGCTGGGAGACATTTGTCTGTGCAGTATCATTATTGGCAAGGGGTGTATTATTTGTTTGACTCATAGGTATCCCTTAGGCTTTGCGTGTGCGTAGTGACGAGCGTAATACGCCACCAAAACTAGATGGATTATGTGACTGACACCATACGGTACCTTTGCCATTGAATTTACAGACCAGACCTTCGCCGCCTAGGAATGAGTGCAGCCAGCTTTTGCCTGCTTTGGTGATGGAAAAATCCAAGGTTTCATCAAATGCTACAATATGACCAGAATCAACGATATATTCACCATCGATCTCGACCGGATAAATAGTACCGAACGAGGAAAGTAGAACAGTGCCTTCACCCTTGAGGTTTAGCCAGAGCACATTTTCGCCTGAGAATAATGATTTAAAGCCCTGCCAACCCAGATCGATCTCAATATTTTCAGAAGAGGCCATGTAGGATCCGTTCTGAACAATCAGGTTCTGGTTATCCAACGCCAGTGTCATCATGTCACCGGCCAGACTGGTGCCGAGAAATAATTCTCCTTCGCTGTCTTTAGGTTCAAAATGATTAAGAAAAAGGGATTCACCCGCCAGTAGCCGTTTCATTGACTTTAAAAGACTGCCTGATTTCTTCTTGTGGGTAGTCGTGGTAATACCCATGTTGCCACTCATGGCTATCATGGCACCCGCTTCGGTTGTGATCGCTTGACCGGGTTGCAATGTGATTTTTGCGGCGGTGTTACCGGGACGATGTAATAATTCAATTTGCATGTTCTTTATCCCTTTATTATCTAAATTTTGGATTTAACCAGCCGGCAAGTCCGGAAACACTTCGGCTTTGGACAATGATCTTGCCTTTGCCCTGTACGCGTGTGACGAGTCCTTCACCGCCAAAGAAACTCGAGAATAAACCGCCAGCAAGTTGTAGCTTTAATGTGACGCCCGGCTCGTAGGCAACCAGGTGCGAGGTATCAACAATGTATTCACCGTCGATCTCTTTTTCTATCAGCGCACCGTAGGCACCGTACCAAACTTTACCCGTGCCAGTTGCTGTCATTTTAAATAAACCTTCGCGGGCAATGAAAGAAACAAATCCGGCCCAGCGCAGTCCTAGGGTAACGCCTTCAGTTGACGCTAAATAAGCACCCGGTTGCAGGTTAAACTCACTACCTTCCAGCTCATAACAGCGGATCTCACCCGGAACCGGTTGTACCAGCGTCACCCGTTTTTTTGCGGATGTATTATTGCTAAAGCGGCTGATAAATAAGGTTTCACCACCCAGATATTTCTTTAACAGCCCTTTGAAAAAACCACCGTTGAATGCTGCCGTTAAGTCTAAATCGGCATCCATGCTGCTCATGGCGTCTGATTCTGTAATGACAGCTTCACCCGGCTCCAGGTCAATATCTATGTAGGAAAAGGCTTGTGAGCCCTTAATTTCTGCTTCCATTATTTATCCTCGTTGTCTTCGTATTTGTAAAAAAGTGATGTCTTGATATTTATATAAAGCATAATGTCTTAATATTCGGCTGCTGTTTGCTCGACAACAAATTCAGAGACGGCGTCCTGCAGTTGACTAAACTCGACGCTAAAATTGATAAAGTCGGCATCGATACCTGCTGCGCGTTCCTGTAAATTGTTGATTCGGGTCTGAGTGGCGGGATGGGAGCTTAAAAAACCTAAACCCGCTTCAATCAGACCGCGTTGATCTTCATCTTCGATTTTTTCCAGCATCAGTGCTTCTTTAACCAGTAACTTTTGGAAAAATTGTGCCAAGCCCTTAGGATCAATATCTGCAGCTACCAGCATTTCAAAACCGAGCTCATCGGCTTCTGATTCAAACTGGCGCGAATAACCTTGGTTGATCAACAGCGGGGCCGAATCTACGACGACCGCCATCAGGCCGGAAACATCACCGAGCATGGCGCTGATGATGAGATAGCTGCCCGCACTGGAGATAAGATTACGGATGCCATGTTGTTCACGGACGTGGGTTATTTCATGTCCTAACACACCGAGTAGTTCTTCCGCTGAATCCGCTGCTAAAATTAAGCCTGAATTGATAACTACGATCCCACCGGGCAGGGCGAAAGCATTTAATTGCGGATCATCACTGATGTAGAATTTGTAGTCGTAACGCTTGTCGGGCAATGCAGCTAACAGCGGTTGCACTAATGGCGTTAGCAGTGGTTTAGCTTCCGTTTTATCCATTATTTGGTATTGCAGGCTGTACTGATCAAAACTCGTGGTGCCGAGTTTGTCCTCCCATTCTGTAGGAACTTGTTTTGCTACGAGTTTACTGGCCATATCTAAATTGCCGAGCAGGCCGACGGGTACCAGAACACACAGCAGTAACACCGCTGCAAGCACCAGCCAGTTAAACCGACGCTTATTTATGGCCCGTGACATGACGGGACTTAAATGGGCGTGGCGTTTCAAGATCGGATTTTTTAATACCGAACGGTCAGAGCAATAAAACCGCCATTCTGAATTGGCCGGGTGGTTGAAAAAAATTAACCGGTCGCTGGCACCGCCCTGAGTTATCTCTAATCTGTCAAAGCTAAACTTAATCTTTTCGCCTTTGACTAAAAACGTGAGATGTGTTTCGCAAACGGTTAACTGACCCGATGCTCGCCCGTTCGGGAGGGAGGGGTGAATGCCGTGGCAGGGATATTGGTACTCAGAGGGAGTGCCTGTCATTACTGTTCCTATTGTTTATTTATTGAATATATTTTTATCGTTACAAAATATAGGTTTATGTTTTTTATTGCTATTTAAATTTAAACTTTACAAGAAGGTGATCACCTCATGGCATGAAAAAATGCTGGTTATAACACAATCGGTACAACTTAATAGCATTGTGAATAATATAATATCTAATCACATCAAGGAGATAATTATTCAAACAGTATGTTACCTTTTTATTCATTCATTGGGGTTTAATTTTGAACCGTCTCCCGAGTTGCGGATGTATCAAGCCGCATTAATGTTATTTCTTCCCTTATTTTTTCATTTAAAAACAGAGGTTTAACTTCAACTTGACTTGCTGGGTCTATGCCATGTAGGTATAATCCGTGGCGAAATAGCATAATCCTTAATGCCGCAACTAACATTCCTCCGCAGGCATTGTTTCATCAACTCATTCTTAGCAAACCGGGCCGTCAGCAGGTTATTCGTTACCTGGATTCCCTAAGTCGCTTGGCATATGCACAAGAAAGCCAGATAGACTTACAGCAAGGGATGTTACTTGCTCTGAACGCATTGGTGACCTGTGATACGGATTGCTGGAGTCACCTGCTGATATTACTCAATTCACCCGTGATGAATACGCGCAGGGTGTGCTGATGCCCGATTTATCATAGCGGCAGTGACCAAAAATTTATTCGGTCAAGGTTCTGAATATATCAGCAACTGCTAACCGACTGGCAGAATAAACGTAACGATCTCGGACACACCTGCGTCACTGTCGCGATAGCTATCTTAAAAGGTGATGAATTTGCTACGTCACTGTTGAAATCAGATCTGTTGCTCAGCTGGCAACAAGAAAGTGCCAGACTGAACCAGAATGCCGATGCTGCAGTGTCCTCTTCTGTAACGGGCTCTGCTGTAACGGGCTCTGCTGTAACTGGTTCAGTAATAATTGGCTCTGCGATGCAAAGTGAAGGCGCTGAGCACGAGTGGATCAAAGTACAGGCGCTGCAGCCATCCGCTTGCTGATTCAGGCAACCCTGAGTGGCAGCAGGCATTCGCACACTTAGGTTGGCAGAACAGAGCCGCTGAAGTACTGAGTTATGACTGCGTTGGTCAGGATGTCGGAGATGTGATCGCTCAGCAATTTTTCATCGAAGACACCCTGGAAAATGAAGCCGCAGCACTGCTGGCGCTAGTGTAAGCGAAAGCAGTGCAGACACTGACAGCAAGCAATCAGGTCAACAGTTGCTCTGAACCCTGGATGTGCTTAAGGCACTCATGGATGTTGAAGAGTTGAATGATGAGGTGAAAGACCGTCTGGCGCAGCTACTGCTTCATATCTCAGTCGATGGATTCGACATAATCGCTGCTGAATACAGTGAGGACTGCCCGCTAGATGCTGATGGCGGTGATGACGAAGACAATGATAATGACGACGAGCAGCAAACCGCTTTATTGGCTTATTTTCTAAGTCAGCAGCCGCCGATTGCTCACCTTGTTCAGTACTGTATCGACAGTGATGAGAATGTGTTTCATCAATACCTCATTTACCTGGGACAGGAAGGTTTGTTATTTGCTGAAACAGGCAAGTTGAGCGTTAAAAAGGGACTTGTGCTGTTGGATATTTTTGATGAGTATGACAATACAGCGTCATTAATTGCCCACTTTAAGGATGATCCATCGCGTAAAGTGTCAAGCAGCTACTGCAGTAGGTTGTTTGTAACGATCCTTGCTATCGGGTCTTGATCCTGAGCCTTGTTTTCCAGTCTTGCTTTACTACTATTGTTGTTAGTATGCATGAAACTTGAGGCTCAGATATCAGTATGCTCAAACAACCAAGTATCACTCCGCACTCACAAGAAAATAAATATGAATTGGTGCGTGATTACGAAATCGAGGTAGAAGGCGTAGAGATCGTCGTTCCTAAGTATTTTAGGTACGACGGCGCGAGTATTCCTGCCGTAGCTTGGCAATTAACTTTCTCGCCCTTTCATCCAGACGTCATGCTGCCTTCGCTCATTCATGATTGGCTGTTCTATAATCACCAAGAGAACCGAGACACTACGGATGATATATTCTATTGTCTGCTCCGAGAAAATGGCGTTAATTACTTGAAGGCTACTACTATGTGGGCTGCGGTTCGCACTGGCGGCAAACTATTTTGGGATAATGACAAAGAAGATAAAGCAATGCTTGTCGCGCTATGCAAAAAAGTTAAAGGGAGGCCAAATTTTAGTAGATATAAATTTCCACAAGAGGTTATTCGATTGTGTGATTAATTGTGCGATTAACTAGGCAATTAACAGGGCGCTAAGCAAAAATGAGTGCGTACCTTTTGTCTCCTCCATTGTCCAGAATCTATAACGTCAAATGTAGTTATATACATCTCATATAAACAAATATATAAATGAATAGGAGAGTGTCATGAGTAAAAAAAAGAAATTGACCACCAATGCGGGTTGTCCTGTCGCCAACAACCAGAATGTAATGACCGCAGGCAAACATGGTCCCCAGTTGTTGCAGGATATTTGGTTCTTAGAAAAGCTTGCACATTTCGACCGTGAAGTGATTCCTGAACGTCGTATGCACGCGAAGGGGTCTGGTGCTTATGGTTCCTTTATTGTCACTCATGACATTACCCAGTATACGAAAGCTGACATCTTTTCCGCGGTCGGGAAAAAAACCGATCTGTTTGCCCGTTTTACCACTGTTGCCGGTGAGCGTGGTGCCGCTGACGCTGAACGTGACATCCGTGGTTTTGCGTTGAAATTCTACACCGAAGAAGGTAACTGGGACTTAGTTGGCAACAATACACCGGTGTTTTTCCTGCGTGACCCGCTGAAATTCCCCGATCTGAACCACGCTGTAAAACGTGATCCGCGTACTCACATGCGCAGTGCGAAAAACAACTGGGATTTCTGGACGTCACTCCCCGAAGCGCTGCACCAGATCACCATCGTAATGAGCGATCGGGGGATCCCTGCTACCTACCGTCATATGCACGGTTTTGGCAGTCATACGTTCAGTTTTATCAATGCCAATAATGCGCGTCACTGGGTCAAGTTCCACCTGAAATCACAACAAGGTATTCGAAATCTGAGCGATGCAGAAGCCGACGCTATTATCGGTAAGGATCGTGAGAGCCATCAGCGTGATCTGTATGGCAGCCTGGAGAACGGCGATTTCCCCAAATGGACCCTGTTTGTACAGATCATGCCGGATAAAGAGGCCACTAATGTGCCTTATAATCCATTTGATCTCACCAAGGTATGGCCGCATAAAGACTACCCGCTGATTGAGGTTGGCGTTATGGAGCTAAACCGTAATCCTGAAAATTTTTTCGCGGAAGTGGAACAGTCAGCCTTTAACCCTGCCAGCGTTGTTCCTGGTATTGGTTTTTCTCCTGATAAGATGTTGCAAGGGCGTCTTTTCTCCTACGGTGATGCGCAGCGTTATCGATTGGGTATTAACCATCATCTTATTCCGGTCAACGCCCCTCGTTGCCCTGTCCACAGCTATCACAGAGACGGTGCAATGCGTACAGATGGCAACCATGGCAGCACACTGGGCTATGAACCCAATAGCGATGGTGAATGGCAAGAACAGGCCGATTTTAGCGAGCCGCCACTGAGTATTGATGGCGCTGCTGATCACTGGAACCACCGTGAAGATACCGATTATTATTCTCAGCCCGGTGCTCTTTTTCGGCTGATGATTGCAGATCAGCAACAGCTATTATTTGAAAATACGGCGCGTTCTATCGGTGATGCCCCGCAAGCGATCCAGATCCGCCATATCGGCCACTGCCTAAAAGCTGATCCAGCTTACGGCAAGGGAATTGCAGATGCCTTGGGTATTGATTTGAGTCATGTTCCTGTTCCTGAATAATTGCAAACTGCGGAGTCAAATTGGTTTTAGCGGGCGGTACGTGAGTACCGTTTGTTGGTTAAAATGTAAGCAATTTTAGATTGTGCATAGAAAAAAATAGGTTCTGGCTAAATTTATTTAGCTGTAGATAGTTAGAGCTATAACTACTTGATATCGTATGCACTTTGAATAATACCAGTGAATCCTCGCAAGTTTAATGTTTCTTAATGTATGAAAATAATCATATTTTACACTGGAATAACAAGGTTTATGCTGTTAACGTGTCGCCCCTCACACCCAACGTGAGTATTTTATGCAAAGTAATGCATGCCAAATTGGCAAAAACATAACAGCAGTACCGAATATATCAACGCGTCGCACTAGCGATAAACTCGTTCCAGCACTAACAATAGGCTTCATTAGCCTGTTTTTATTGGCTGCCATCATTGATCTCTCTCGTTTCACACAATTGATCCAACACTTATTTTCAGCAGCTGCTGGACAATTTGGCTACTTTTGGCAATGGCTAATGGTTATTAACTTTGCCATTGCATTGTGTATCGCCGTGAGTCGTTACGGCAAAACCCGCATGGGCGTTCAAACCAAACCGACTATAGGCACGTTCCGCTGGTTAGCGATGATCATGTGCACGCTATTAGCGGGTGGCGGCGTCTTTTGGTCTGCGGCTGAACCTATTTATCACTTCATTACGCCGCCAGTAAGTTACCCTGATATCGCAGGCTCCACCGTTGCAGCGGTTGTTCCTGCATTGAGCCAAAGCTTTTTGCACTGGGGTTTTCTAGCCTGGTCTGTATTGGGCACATTGGCGACCATTGTATTGATGTATGCGCATCACAACCACGGAATTAAATTGCGCCCGCGTGCGTTATTGTTTCCTATCCTGGGTGATCGCTTGGAGAACCACTGGTTTGGCGCTGTCATCGACGCATGTTCTATCATTGCGGTCGCAGCAGGCACGATTGGTCCCATTGGTTTCTTGGCATCCCAGCTGGGTTACAGCTTAGAAGTGTTAACCGGCATTAAAAATGACGTGTCCTCTCAGCTGATGATCTTGGCGGGGGTCGTGACCATCTACTCCCTCTCTGCGGCGTCAGGCATGGACAAAGGATTGCAATGGCTTAGTCGTTTAAACGTGATTGGTGCGTTTGTATTACTCGTGGCAATTCTGGTCTTAGGCCCCACTCAGTTTATTTTTGAGCAGTTTGGTAACGCCTTTGCAGGTTATTTGCAGCACATGCCTACAATGAGTTTGACTACCGAGAGTCCAGAGTGGAATGTCTGGTGGACGTGGTTCTTCTGGGGTTGGTTCATCGGTTTTGCACCGATGATGGCTATCTTTATTGCCCGCATTTCAGAAGGTCGTAGTATTCGTGAATTGGTGTTGGCCGTGGCAGTTGGTGCACCGATTGTGACTAACTTCTGGTTTTCTGTATTGGGCGGCACGGGTATTTTTCTTGAGCTACAAACACCCGGGATCATTTCAGGGCCCTTGAGTGATGCAGGTTTACCCGCGGTATTATTAGCCACGCTGCAGCAGTTACCCTTGAGTGGCATCTTACTGCCCGCGTTCTTGGTTCTGACGACAACATTCGTGGTGACCACGGGTGATTCCATGGCGTATTCCATCGCTATGGTTGTGTCGGGTGATAATGAACCAGATCGTAAACACCGTTTATTCTGGGCCGTGATCATGGGGTGCGTAGCCGCAGTCTTATTGCTCGCCGGTGATGGTGGCTTGAATGCGCTGCAATCCTTTATTGTGATCACCGCCGTTCCCGTGTCTTTCGTTGTGGCAGCGACCTTGTTAACAGGGCCGATTGCCGCTATCAAAATGACCAAAGCACAAAATGCCCGTCATGCTGAGAAGGCGTTAGGAACCGCGTAACACTTTACTTTCTATTCGAGCATATCGATTAGCACATAAAGACGCGTACATATCTCTCATGCAAATAGGGGGTATGTACGCTTTTTCAACGATATGAACATTTTCCCTTAGTTTATCCAATAGAATCGATTGTGATAAGACGATGGCAATAAGGCAATACCACAAGGTATCAATACCAGCTACGGTGCTTACCATGATCACATTTTGCTGCCAACTTGCCTGTGCATCGACAAACTGACCGAAAAGCGCCAAAAAGAATATTGCCAGCTTGGGGTTGAGAAAAGCGATCATAAATCCGTGTAAAAAACTTTGCCCTACTGCTACCGTAGCGTCTTGCTGATCGAACTTAGCAACGTGAGATTTAGACATCAGCGCTTTGTAAGCTAACTTGTAATTATTCAAAAATCAGTAATAAACTCAATTGCAGCCGTTTTAGCTTCAATCTGCCAGCTATTCACTTTTGGTTGATTGAGAGATAATAAACACTTTTGAAGGATCGACTAAAAATCGTTTCCCAATGGCTTCGCGGCCAAATAACATTAAATAACTCATATCGGAGCGATCCGTTAAGGTTATTTCTATAGGCCAAGTTTCATTTCCTAATCGTATCGCTGTTTCAATCACATAGCGCTGCTCACTCTTGCCATTCGATGATTTAATACTTCTGATATCACTGATAGGAGCAGAGCAGGTGATTATACTATCCACATCATGCGCATCTGGATGAAGATCAAACGTTACGTGTGGCTTGCCGTGTATAATTATTTTTTCAATATTATCAACATGCAATGAAGAAGTTTTCGCGCCAGTATCGACCCGCACGTGTAAATTGTCTATTGCAAGTTCAGGCAATGCGATAGATTCAAGACGCCCTATAATCTGCTTTTGTTTTGTTGTCACATCAACTTTCCCCGTTTAAAAATTTGTTCTCTGTAAATTACCGTTTTCAGGTAATAAAAGTTCCTGTACATTTTCTATCTGCTCAACGATATCTTGATCATCTTCAGTAAAATATGCGATATGAAACATGGCTTCCCCTTCCTGCACTAAAGGGATATTTTGCTTGCCGATAAGAATACCTGATCGGGTCGCTTTCACGACATTGAGTATCTCTCCGTAAGGACTACCAATTTCGGCTAACACCGCACCTTTAGCTATTTTATCACCCAAGTTAACTTTATTGTTTACAATCCCGCTAGCATTGGCTCTTAGCCAGCCACTGCTATTGGCAATAAAGGGGGCTATGGCTTTCTTTTTTGTTGGTTGTTTTATCATATCTAAATGGTGCAAAACATTCACAATACCTTTGATACCGGCACGGATAGAAAACTCATCAAACCTTAATGCTTCGCCTGCTTCATAGAGCAACACTTTCGTTTGCCGCGTAACTGCTGCCTCTCTCAGAGAACCATCAACCAGATTTGAATTGAGGATCACCGGAACACCAAACACCTGGGCTAATCGTTTTGTTTCGTCATCAGACATGTCCGCTCTAATCTGTGGCAAATTGGAGCGGTGAATTGCACCTGTATGCAAGTCTATGCCGTAATCACAATGTGCCACTATTTCGTTTAAAAAAATATGGGCGACACGTCCTGCTAGTGATCCCTGGGCTGAACCTGGAAAGCAGCGATTTAAATCTCTGCGATCAGGCATGTAACGGCTCTGATTTACCACTCCATAAACATTCACCATAGGAACTGCAATCAGAGTTCCACTCCGTATTTTAAATGATTTTTTACTGATCAGTCGCCTTATTATCTCGATGCCGTTGAGCTCATCACCGTGTACCGCTGCGCTAATAAAAATGGTCGGCCCAGGTTTATTCCCTCTAATAACATGCACCGGCAAAGAGACATCTGCATCGGTATATAATTTTGCTACCGGCAGGTCTATTTTACGCTGTTCGCCGGGTAATATAACGAATTCCCCAATACGTAAGCTATCTTTCAGCATCAGCCTTTACCTCGGGTTTTGTTGTTGTGTTGTTTGGCATTTTTTTCGATAAAATCAAACACCATACCAGCAACATCTTTACCTGTTGCTTTTTCAATACCCTCAAGTCCAGGTGAGGAGTTAACTTCCATAACCATCGGGCCATTTTGTGATTGCAACAAATCGACACCACAAAAATTAAGTCCCATCGCCTTTGCCGCGTTAACTGCAGTAGCTCGCTCTTCTTTTGTCAGTTTAACCACCTCGGCAGAGCCGCCACGGTGTAAATTTGAACGAAACTCACCTTCTGCGCCTTGGCGTTTCATGGCCGCTACGACGCGATCACCAATCACTAAACAGCGAATATCAGCGCCACCGGCCTCTTTAACAAACTCTTGTACCAAAATGTTTGCCTTGAGTCCCATGAATGCTTCAATAATCGATTCAGCGGCTTTTGCTGTATCTGCCAACACAACTCCAATGCCCTGCGTACCTTCCAATAATTTGATCACCACGGGAGCACCGCCCACATTTTTAATTAAATCTTTAATGTTATCAGGTTTGCTGGCAAATCCAGTTCTTGGCAAGCCGATGCCTTTTCGTGATAATAATTGCATTGAACGTAGCTTGTCCCGCGAACGGCTGATTGCCACTGATTCGTTGACATTGAATGTACCCATCATCTCAAATTGCCGTGCAACAGCGGTGCCGTAAAAGGTGACCGATGCACCAATACGCGGAATGATGGCATCATACATAGGTAGCTCTTCACCGTGGTAGCGCACTGTTGGACGGCTACTGGTGATATCCATATAACAATGTAAAGTATCGATGATATCAACTTCATGTCCGCGGGCTTCCCCCGCTTCTTTAAGACGCCTTGTTGAATACAATGTTGCATTTCGAGATAAGATAGCTATTTTCATAATAAAATTCCCCGTTTGTATAAAGTTGATGATTACACGTAAAATTGTTTGGCTATGTAATAATTTTTCTGGAGTCTAATCCCAAAAAGCGGGACAATAAAACGCATTATTTTGTGGTGTGTAATAAAAAATTTTGATTAAAGGCTATCGAGACAAATCGAATGAAAATAGAAGTATTAAAAACGTTTTTGGAAGTAAGCAGAACACTGCATTTTAGGCTGGCTTCTGAAGCATTGTTTATTACACAGTCTGCGGTCAGCGCGCGTATCAAATTGCTGGAAGAGGAGCTCGGTGTATTATTATTTGATCGCAGACAAAAAAATTTAAAGCTCACGCCAGAGGGGCACAGGCTGATAAAGCATGCTAATGAGCTGATTTTTATGTGGCAAAAGACCAAACAGGATGTCGCCATGACGGAGAGTCAGTCGCAGCAGCTCGTGGTCGGATCTATGATGTCTATTTGGGATATTATTTTGCAAGATTGGCTGCAAAAAATCCACCGTAACATTGAGGATATCGGTTTGTTAACAAACACATATAGCCCAATGGAACTAAGGAAAAGTGTGTTAAATCGCATTGTCGACATTGCATTTTTATTTGAACCGCCTTTTATTGAAGAGCTGGTTACCGAAAAAGTCGCTGCAGTACCGCTACATTTGGTTTCTACTGAGCCTGTGGATACAAATGGGATTTTTAGCTTGAAGGATTATATTATGGTGGATTACGGGGAGTCTGTTAACGCGCAGCACCAGAGAGAGTTTCAAGACGCCCCGCCAGCTAAACATTTTATGAGCCAACCAAGAGTGGCATTGAATTTTATTTTGGAGGCGGGTGGCAGCGCTTATTTACCAAGACAGATGACTTTTGAACATGTTCAGGCTAATAAGTTATTTATTATTGAAAATGCGCCGATTTACTCACGTGAAATATTTGCCATATATTTAGCAAAGAGCCAAAAAGTAGATGTCATCAAACAAGCTCTGCAACTGTTTCCATCCGTATCCGTGTAGCGCCAATAATATATCCAGGCACTTCAAGTTTTAAAGCGTGTTCTTGAAGGGCCTTGGATTGTTACATATTTAGGCACTCGCCCCATGCTCAGTATTACGTTGGCGTGTTTCGCGGCGCAGTTTTTTCTGCTCTTTACGTTTGAATACAAGCAAATCAATCTCATCATCGTCAAATTTGTGTGCTGAGCGCTTTTCAAATTTTAGGTCTAATTTAGCCATTCTCTATTCCTATTTGCCTTGAATTATATATTGCTTATTTCTCACTGAGTAATTACTACAGGCCTATTACTACAGGCCCATAACAAGACTCAGTCATCTGTTGAAACATTGCTAGTATGTAAGCGCAATGCGCGTAGTTAAATACTTAAAAATATAAATCATAGTAGCTTTATATTACACCTCATTGGTAAAAAGCATGAATCAAATTATTTATCATATAGACGAATTTTTTTTGTTTTACATGTCATCTAAACTAGATGAATATCTACGAAATTTATTTCAGGTTTGCATTGTAGGTGGTCGAATGAGAAGCATAGGAACATTTTCAGATGAATTGCATTTCCCTTTAGGTATTCCACTGTCCATGGTTTTTAGCCCGGATGAATGTTGTATATTGGAAGTTTATGGACTGACCATGCAGGGTTTACAGGAGGGGACGTTAATGCCAGCTTCCGCGGCTGAGCACTACTTTTTGGCTGAAATTGACGGTGAGTTTGCTGCGACCTCAAATTTGGCTAAATGCTGGCTAAAATACAGCAAAAAAGTCGCTCGATACGAGCTAAAAAAAATGCCTCTGCGTAGTAACAAGCGTGTATCCCCAGCTATTAATGACCGCTATGTTGACAGCGAAGTGTTAGCGCTTGATATTGACGATGATAACGACACTGATGATAAAAACGAATTAGATATTTAGGCAAGAAGTAACTCAACTTTATCTCTAATAGTTTACCGGAGCATCGCATTGAGTTACTTAAATAGGACTGTATTTGGAAATTAATTATTCGTTTTCAGCAAAAGGCAACTCCGCTATATCGTCATAACCTAACTCTCTTAAATCATTATTTACACAATCCAACAAATAGTCTTCCAGCATCTCACTTTCCACATTATCTTCTACGGCAAAGTTTTTGCACGATGTAAGTATGTTTAGTTGATATGCTGACGATAATTCAGGTTCTGAGTCTTCCTCACTGCCGAAACTCGCGTAACTGAGCGTTGCTAAAATAGCCGCTACTAAAATTAATTTATTCATTTATATTATCCTCTTACTCTATGTTCACGAAAAATGTCTTTTGAAATTTCGCTAGATAATGTTCTTTTATTTAGAATAAGAAAAGCTAAAAATTTTCGCTGTAATGATAGAAAAATTTGATGGGTGCCTATACAGCCTCTAACTTGAAATTTCGAGGTTAAAGGCTGTCTAATTTATAGTAACAATAGCGTTCCTAAGCCTAAAAAGGCTACAAAACCAACAATATCCGTTACCGTTGTCAGAATGACGGAACCTGACAGTGCGGGGTCAATTTTTAGTTTATTAAGTATGACCGGGACAAAAATACCGGCGAGGGCAGCACTGATAATATTGACCACTATAGCCAGTCCGATCACAAGGCCCAACATCATACTGTCGAACCAGAAACCGGTGATGATACCAATAACCAGTGCCCACAGGATGCCATTAAGTACGCCCACTTTAAACTCTTTGCTGAGTAGCGGTTTGAGGTTAGCTGCTGATATCTGTCCGAGTGCGAGTCCTCTTACTATCAGGGTCAGTGTTTGACTGCCTGCAATACCACCCATTGAGGCGACAATAGGCATCAGCACTGCCAGCGCGACTACCTGCTGTAGTGTGGCTTCAAACAGGCCAATAAACCAAGACGCCAAAAAGGCGGTTAATAGGTTTATTCCTAACCAGATAGCTCTATTCTTGGCACTTTTTCGTACTGGAGAGAACAGATCTTCACTTTCATCCAGACCGGCGCTGGCCATGATCTGCGATTCAGCGCGCTCCGATTGAAGCTTATATGCTGTTCCCATATCCAACCGACCGATAAGTAGTCCGCCGTCGGCAATCACCGGTAGCGCTGACTCTTCACTCTGCGCCACTCGGTCTGCGGCAATGTAAATATCGTCTTTGGCATTCAATGTTGGAAAACTATCTTCCGCTAGTTCAGATACCCGTAACAAGGGGTCAGCATCGAACAACTTATTAAATCTAACCACACCTTCCCAGTTGCCGCGGCTGTCGACAAGAAAAACAACGTTACTGTAAGCGGGTATTGATCGCCGCAGTAAGCGCTTGACCACTTTGATCTTGGTTTTACCAGGAACGACAAGGGGCTGATGATCACACCAATGGCCGACTTCTTTATCGTCAAACTGCTGCGCTGTTGAATAACGCTGTTTCTGCTCTTCGTCCATACGAGCTAACACGTCTTCAAGCAAGTGATCCGGTAAAATGTCCTGAAGTTCTAACAATGTGTTGGCATCAATACCAGTAAACAGTGCCAGCAAATTCAGTTCATCGAGATCATTAATGATTGCTTTGCTGGCGTCGGAACGCATTTCTACTAGAACCGATACTTTGATGTTCTCAGAGATCTGATTCCAGGTTTCTAGACGCTCTGTTAGAGGTAATGATCCCAGCAGAAGGGCAAGTTCTACAGGTGAGTTATCCTGTTCAAACTGTTCAACAACAATCTGTTGATTATCCGGATCTGGGCTTTGTGCCATCAGCTCGCTCACTGCATTTTGAATATCATTTTCTTGCATGTTATTACCTCTTCCATTACCTATAATAGGCAGGGTTGTTAACGTCCATTCCCTGCATATATTGTCGATTGGCGACAAGTTATCTCATTTGTGATTTTCCGTAAAGTATTATTATATCTGAGTTCTGGGCGCTAAATAAAATACAGATAATCAAAGGCATATTGTATATTAAAGGTTATTTAATATTACGAGTTGCACTATGTCCTCGTTCGTTTTTTACCACTAAATTCACTTATTTTTCAATTGCTTGAGATTATCCTGTGTAGATCGGAACCTTTGTTGATCTTGAGTGTATTTGAATATCAAAAATGTATGCTAACTCAAATTGGATTAATCAAATATTTTGATTAATCCAATTTATTTATTGCGCTTGCATGTTAACTCTTTCTGCGTAAAATCACCAAAACTTCAAATCTGTGGCTTAATATTAAAGCCCTAATTACAGATATTTTTGTAATACATCTCCCATAACAATCCGAGACAGAGTAAACACAATTTATGGACTGGTTAAATCACACAACAAACTTCTTAGCCTTATTTGAGCTGTTTTTTAATAATAAAATACTCATTACGCTGCTGTTTTCTATTTCATTTTTCATCATAAAGCAGCTGATTATTAAAATAATAAAGCAAAAATCAAAAGGAAGTAGAAGGGTAAAAATAAACATGGTGAACAACATATTCACTATAATTATGATTGTGCTAATTTTTAATATTTGGTCACAAGAAATTCAGAAGTTTGCTTTTTCTATTGCGGCGTTCATCGTTGCCATAGTGATAGCAACGAGGGAGTTTATCCAATGCTTTATTGGGTTCTTGTATTTACTGTCGAGCAGGCCATTTAGAATTGGTGATTGGATACAAGTTGGGAATTATGTTGGTGAAGTTCATTCAACAGACTGGGCTAAGTTAACACTATTAGAAATTAATAACGATGATTATCAATACACAGGTAAAACGTTGTATTTACCAAATAGTCAATTAATTACATCAGTGATAAAAAATCTTAACTTCCTTAAGCGATATGCGGTACACCATTTTACTATTGTTCGTGATGACAGTGTTAACCCGTTTGAGTTTATGGATATTTTATATGAAAAAGCAAACTTGTATTGTGATGATTTTAAAGACGTTGCAATTCGTTATAATCAGCTTATTGAAAGTCGTTTAGATATCACTATCGCAGGCCCTGATCCACACATTCAGGTTGCGACATCTGATATTGGTGATACACAGGTGTTTTTTACTGTTTTTTGCCCAACTGAAAAGGCGCTAGAAATAGAACAAAAATTAACAGCTGACTTTATGTCCCTGTGGTTTAAACGTAAAACGAGTACATCAATATAGCTAAATAAAAAACTAAAAGTAACCTTACTTACTATATCAACTTTCGATAAGGTTACTTTCAACAATTACATTTGCAATACCCATTAAAATACCTGCGATGTATTGACTTGGAGATAACATCGCTTGGGTACTTGCCGCTACCCACAACAATGCAGCTGATGGCAGCGGCCATTTAAAAATGAATAAAAAAAAGGTAAACCCGCAAAGGTTTACCAATTTTTAATATATATTCAGCGCAGTATCAGCGCTGAATTCATAGCAAACTAGATCGCTACGATATTTTCTGCGTTCGGGCCTTTTTGACCTTGACTTACAGTGAATTCTACTTTTTGGCCTTCAGCTAGTGTTTTGAAACCTTCGCTAGCGATAGCGCTAAAGTGAGCGAATACATCTGGGCCAGACTCTTGCTCGATGAAACCAAAACCTTTAGATTCGTTGAACCACTTAACTGTACCTTGAACTTTAGACATAATGATATCCTGTAATTTTAATGTTAGATTGCCTTAATAGACTTGAATAGCGTAAAAACAGACTGGAACTTAAAAACTACAGAGCGTGGTATTATTAATAAAACAACGAAATGGAGAATGTAAACAAAAGGCTTTCTTTCTTGCTGACGAGCACTTTATAGAATCTAAAATAAAAGTCAAAAGTTATTTTAAAAAAAAGATACAACTGTGTGTAAATTTTGCCCTACATTTGCTCATGTGATGGATGGGGGGGTGTTTTTCACATCGTTATGGCGCACTGCTTCACGATCTCGCTATAACGCGAGAAAAAAGTCATCGAAATAATCGATGACTAGCCGGCATCTAAATATCTAAACCTTTAGATGGGGATTTTTTGGCCGCCTTTTCAGCTTTCTTCTCTTTAGCTGTTAACAGTGGTTTCTTTTTTGCATTTTTTTTACTGTCTTGACCTTTACTCATTATATTTTCCTATTGAGGTAACCTCTTAAACCAGAAGTTGGTTTAAATCCAACTTCAGGGAAATTATCACGCAATGAGACCCATCCATTCAAACGAACAGGTTGATACGCAATAAGTTCAGTATGGCCCTATGGAATATCAATAGATAGAAATAGATAGAAATAGATAAAAATAGCTTACTTTATGTCGTTACCAGTATTGCTGAAGATACTTCTTTCTTTTTCTAACGTTGTAGGTCGTGCTGCATCTGCTGTAAACTAACCTGCATATATCAAATCATGGTTAGAAAATTTAATGGAATCTTTTGACAAAATATACCGCCGGGCAGTCGAGCGAAAGGGGGGGGAACTCGCCTTATCATATTTGTTAACTCAGCCGCTTGAAAGTGATGAGGTCGCTTTATTAACCAATAGCGAAATATTAGCAGAATTTACCCGGAAAGTTTTTCAGTCAGGGTTCGTTTGGTCCATTGTAAATAAAAAGTGGGACGGCTTTGAAGAGGTGTTCTGGCACTTTGATGTCGAAAAGTTAATATTGATGCCCGATGAAATGCTCGAACGTAAAGCCGCAGATCCTAAAATCATTCGCAATTATACCAAAGTAAAAACAGTGCGTGATAATGCGATGTGGTTCAAAGAGGTCAGTGATGAATTCGGTTCGGTAGGTAAATGGTTAGCCCAATGGCCTGCTGACGACATCGTGGGTTTATGGCAATGCCTGAAAAAGCAGGGTAACCGCCTAGGTGGTAATACCGGACCTTATGCCCTGCGAGCGCTTGGCAAGGATACTTTTTTACTGTCCAGTGATGTGGAAGCCTATTTCAGGGCGCATGACATTATCAGTGGAGGCCTGCAAAGTAAACGTAGCCTGACAACCATCCAGTCAACCTTTAATCACTGGCAACAGGAAAGTGGTTTGCCACTGTGCCAGTTAAGCCAGATCATCGCTTTTTCTTGCGGTGATAACTATGTGGTTGCCGCTGAACAATAATTATAGCTATAATCATAGCTCTAATTATTGCCACAATGGTAGCAACCAGAAAATCTTATGATCAAGAATACAGTAGCAGGATTATTATCACTGCTGGTGGCCGAGCAAGTCTTTAATCCGGTATTAAAGTCGATGCTGGTTTACCGGTTGAAGAATGATTTAACCCCGTCCATGGTTAAGACTGTATTGGAGTCCATTAAGGTGCAAAATAAGCAGCTGGTAGCGACCCTGAAAGTGATCTAATAAAGCCCATCGCTATTTTTAGCGATGGGCTTTATATTTATTAACTTAGAGTAAGTAGCAACGACGGGATATTATAATTTAAATACACCTACCATTGTGCTCAGCCGGCTTGATAGTTCACGCAGTGACTGGCTTGATTCTGCCAGTCCGGCGGCTGTGTCCGCAGTGCATTGGGTTATTTCATTTATTTCAACGATGTTTTGGTTGATCTCATTGACCACGATGGATTGCTCTTCCGTTGCGGTGGCGACCTGGGTATTCATGTCGGAGATCAGACCAATGTGCTCACCAATTGAAACAAGTGCACCTGAGGTTTCATCTGTAGCAGCTGTGCCTTGGGTGGTCAGCTCGCGACTCTTGAGCATGGCGGCAACGGCACTGCTTGCTTCATTTTGCAGATTGTTGATCATGGTCTGGATCTCGTTAGTCGACTCTGCGGTGCGGCTAGCCAGATTGCGGACTTCATCGGCTACGACAGCAAAACCACGGCCCTGCTCACCGGCGCGAGCCGCTTCAATGGCAGCGTTAAGCGCCAGCAAGTTGGTTTGTTCAGAGATACTGCTGATCACGTCGAGGATACTTCCTATTTCCTGGGTGTTGTTGGCCAGTGAACCGATAACCTTACTCACTTCATTCACATCATCGGCAAGTTGGTTGATGACATTACTGGCTTGCACCACTATCTGTTGGCCACTCTGGGTTTCTGATGCCGCATTTTGTGCTTGCGACGCCGCATTGGATGCATTGCTGGCTATCTCATTCACTGTGGCGCCCATTTCGTTAATCGCAGTGACCACAAGGAAAGTGCGATCCCGTTGATTATGGCTGTTATCCAGCGTCATCTGTGCTTGACTTGCGACGGCGCTGGCGGCTTGTTGCAGTGCTTCACCAGTTGCGGCAACCTCGGTCATAGCATCATGGATTTTACTGACAAAACTATTAAAACCTTCAGAGAGTTGTGCAACTTCATCGTGGCCATTAACCTCGATGCGTTGGCGCAGATCCCCTTCACCTTCCCCCAGATCTTTAAATACATCAGCGAGACGCTGGATTGGACGGCTGATGTTACCGCCGAGCCAGATAGCCAGAAACGCAAACACGGCCGCGATGGCGACAGTCCAGAGCATGATCTGGTTATTTGCCTGCTCTAAGCTGGCAAAGGCCTCTGCTGTTGGAAGCTCAGCGACCACATACCAATCCATAGACGGTATATAGCTGGTTGCCACCAGGGTGTCTTTACCGGCAATGCTGGTTTCAGTCAGACTGAAACTGGTTTTGTTAAGTAGCTGGTTGGCTATCTGTTCGCTGTACAGGCGCTTGAGGTTAGTTTTTCCCATCAAGTTACTATTTGTATGTAAACGTACCATGCCCTGCGCGTCAGCAAGGTAAACAAAACCGGTTTTTTCCAGCTTAAACTGGCTGATAAATGCCACCATATCATCCAGAGATTTTGATAGGCCTGCCATGCCACGACCATTGAGTTGCTGGTAATTGATAAAGAGTTTCACTTCACCGTTAGCCTCACGAAACACACTCACCAATTGTTCGAGGTTGCTGTTGGTAAAATTAAAAAACCAACCGTCTTGCTGTTCATTCAGTTGACGGAGGAAGCCGTCTTGGTTCCAGTAGTTGCCAGACGTGCGGTCAGCAATAGAAGCATCGATGAGCTGGTATTGGCTTTTAACATCATTGAGTACCTGCACCAATTGGGCTTCTTGCGCTGCGGAGTGCTGTGTTTTAACCATTTCGATCATAAAGCGATTGCTCGCCAGTTGCTGTGCCGCCTGTTGTAAGGTGGCTATCTCTTTGTCTACTTTATTTCTTATCTGCATTAACTTGGCTGGCAGTTCAGACTCGATTAACCGTGTCTCTACAACGTTTTTGGCCAAATTTTGGCTGACCAGACCGACCAGCAACGTTGCTGCCAGTACGGCGCTGATCATCGCGATGATTAGTTTTTTCTTGATACTTAAGTTATTGAAATTAATTAATATATTGTTCCTATCCTTACATTGACCGAGGCCAGTTTATTGATGTTCGGCGCACAGCCTTGCAGCAGCGTAATTTCACAGAGTGTCATAGAAGCTATTTTTTTGTAAGTGAGTTGAGTCATGTTAGGTGTTTAAACTACATGATTTGAGGATAACACAGCCTTCGCCTACTATTTAATCTGAAATGTTGGTGTATTGTTGCGAAAAGAATCGAGTAATCGAGTTTTCACTCTGCAGCGGTGGGAGCATGCTGATATATACCCATATAACTTCCCTTCCGACTTTCGTTGGAGGCGTTTTTGTAGTATAAGAACGGGCATAAAATAAGAATGCATACCAACAGGAACTCCGCATGTCTAAAATGTTTTTTAAAGGTCGTATCGATGCAAGACAGAGCCACGTTAAATCGGGTTACAATACTAAACGTAATGTAAAGCTTGGGACCGAAGAGTTGCCGCTAAACTTGGTCGTTAAAACTGATGAGCGTAAAGCTGAAATTGAAGAAATTCTAGCAAAAAACCAACTGGTTGCTGACATTGAAGTTAATGTCGAACGCGACGAAAATACGCAAGAACTCGATGGTATGTTGAACAAACCGACAACCACTACATTTGCCAAAACGCCGAACCGTAATGATCCTTGCTCATGTAGCAGTGGCAAAAAGTATAAAAAATGCTGTGGTTAAGCAAAACACCTTTGCTTTATTAAACCCAGATCCCCAACCTGTTGCAGATTGGGGTTTTTTTTGTCCTGCTCACTTCCCAATACCACTTTTTGAGTCGTCTTATCCGGCGCAGTTTTCGCCTGAGTTGTTTTTTCATGTGCCTTCTCATTATGCAGACAACCGGATGGTGTTAACTAGCTTAGGGCATAAATTTAAGAAACCGCTTAAATTTATCCTGCAAGCTAATTACCCAGTGCGGAGTGGGATCACCAAATCCGGCCTCTTCTAGGTTGGGATGCCCTTTTACTATCCTGTTGATGGTGGAGACCTGATAAGATTCTACATCGACAAGCAAAATATGTTTGCCCTTGTGTAGTGCATCTTGAAATCGTGCGAAGTTAACGTTCGGTTTTTGAATACCAATAAATCCGCCTTCCCAGGTGCAAAAACCTAAAATAATAATGGCGAGAAAGATGAACGGGATCCAACCGGCCGGCCCTTGGTTCCATCCCAGAAAATGCGTAATTCCCAATAACAGCACGGCGCCAACAATGCCAACCGCAGCACCAATTTCAGTCGAGTGCACAATGTCCTGTTTTAGCAGCGCTTCAACTTCATGTAGGTGATATTTTTCAATCTCTTCATCGTTTTCACTTAACACATGAATTTGCGGTTCAGTAAACCCCTGCGATTCTAATTCTTGCTCAACTTTCTCTAAGTCATCAAGATCATCGCTAACGTAATAGTGTCTTAACATGACAGACTCCTCTTAAACGCAACCCACCCGTTATAGGCAGAATAGTAACAGAACATCTCGCTCCACCTGCAAGCAGACAAGTAGAGTATAGCAGTCGATGCTTATTAGGCTCTTAGTCTTAAATTTAAATTTTGCAACAAAATGTTCACGTGTTCTTTCTGATCAAACCAGTTATGTCAGCTATGTACATTTTGAATACCCTATATATTATAGCGTGTGATTTCGTGGCTAAAACGGTGCGATGCACAATGCTTAGTCCATCGCCGTGACAATTGATAACCATAACCATAACCATGAATATAAGAATAAGAAAAATTAAAGTAGTAGGACGGTTAAATGTTTGACATCTTTTTGGAGTCGACAGGCAGTATTATAGCCGCAGTGATTTTCTGCATTCTGTTGCGTGGCATCCGGCACCCCTGTGTCCGGGCCCAGCCTGGGACACGCCAGGTGGTTATCGGGTTCGGTCTGCTGTTATTTAGTTTTATCATCGATATTACCGATAACTTTCCCTCGCTCAACGGGCTTTTTGTGGTTGGTGATACGAAATATCAGGCATTGCTGGAAAAGGTCTTTGGCATGTTGCTTGGCATCTCGTTGGATGATTTTGGC
Source organism: Moritella sp. (assembly GCA_047628235.1). Classification (GTDB taxonomy): domain Bacteria; phylum Pseudomonadota; class Gammaproteobacteria; order Enterobacterales; family Moritellaceae; genus Moritella. Next base: position 3,097 of record JBLHPA010000020.1, on the reverse strand, counting down.
ACCGGCTATTCTTCACTGGCTTACATCAAAAAATTACCGTTTGATACGCTCAAGATCGACCGCTCCTTTGTCCGTGATATTCACCGGGATAGTAATGATGCTGCCATTGTTGAAGCGATCCTTGCTATGGCTACGGCATTAGATATTAAGGTGATTGCCGAAGGTGTCGAGACGGAAGATCAATACCATTTTCTCAAGCAGCGTGGCTGCATGCTTTTTCAGGGTTATTATTTTTCTCGGCCGGAACCGCAGCAGGTTCTTGCAGCGCGGGGCTTGTTTTGTTAAGTCAAATTACCACTTAATTCAGTATATAACCACTCAGTCAATCATAGGTTTTATCGCTTTTTTATCACTCTAAACTAGAGGTATATAAATAAAGGAGAGTGATATGAGCTGGTTTCTACTTTGCGTTGGCATCTTGATTGTCGGTTACTTTACCTACGGAAAATTCGTAGAGAAAGTATTTGGTCCAAACCCTGAACAGGCGACCCCTGTACAAACAATGGAAGATGGTGTTGATTTTGTGCCACTTTCCGATAAGAAAATTTACTTAATTCAACTATTAAATATTGCCGGTCTCGGCCCTATTTTTGGTCCTATCCTAGGGGCGCTATACGGTCCTGTGGCGATGTTATGGATTGTATTTGGTTGCATCTTTGCGGGTGCAACCCATGACTATTTCTCAGGTATGTTGAGCGTGAGAGCAGGGGGTGCATCGGTACCTACTGTTGTCGGTAACCACTTGGGCAAGGTCGCCAAGCACTTTATGAACTTCTTCTCCGTCGTATTATTGATGCTAGTTGGCGTGGTCTTCGTGCTCGGTCCTGCGAAATTACTCGGTAGTCTCACTGAGATGAATGTCGCCATGTGGGTTGCCATTATCTTTGGTTATTATATCTTAGCGACTATCGTGCCTATTGATAAGATTATCGGTCGTTTTTATCCGATCTTTGGTGGATTACTGGTCTTCATGTCGGTTGGTTTGATCATCGGCCTGGCAGTCAGTGACCATGGTTTCTACAGTCAAGGTTTAGATTTCACTGCTAACTTACACCCTAACGATCTACCATTATGGCCACTACTCTTCATCACTATTGCCTGCGGTGCTATCTCTGGATTCCACGCGACGCAATCGCCGTTAATGGCACGTTGCATGAAGAATGAAAAATCGGGTCGTTTTATCTTTTACGGCGCGATGATTGGTGAAGGTGTGATTGCACTTATCTGGTGTTCACTCGGTCTAAGTTTCTATGAATCAAGCGAAGCGCTAAATGCAACACTGGCTAACGGTGGCCCTGCGGCTGTGGTACATGAAGTTTCAACTTCTTTACTGGGTACGTTCGGTGGCATATTGGCTGTGTTAGGTGTGATTATTCTGCCTATTACATCGGGTGATACGGCATTCCGCTCGGCACGTCTGATCCTTGCTGACTTCTTTAAAATTGCACAACAGGGTTTACCGAAACGTCTACTGATTGCAATCCCTATGTTTATTGTTGGCTTTCTTATTACTAAAGCTGAGTTCGGTCTTATCTGGCGCTACTTTGGCTGGGCTAACCAAACCACGGCAATGATCATGTTATGGGCTGCAGCAGCGTTCTTAATCAAAGAAGGCAAGTTCCACTGGATCTGTTCTGTACCGGCTACCTTTATGACAGCGGTTACCTTTACATATCTGGCAAATGCGCAGATTGGTTTTGGTCTGGACATGGATATAGCGATTATCATTGGCGGCGCGGCGGCAACACTCGCAGTTATCGCGTTCTTCTATAAATTCAAGTTCAGTGCCGAAGCAACACTGATTGAAAATGATGTAACCACGGACTCCTAACTTCGGTTAACGAGCACCGTTGGTGAAAATAGCCTTACCCTGTGTGAAATCAGTGGTAAGGCTTTTTTTTGTTTGTGTATTTTTGTACTAAAGTAGAGGTTGAACAGCGTACACGCTGCTATATTAAACCGTACATTTAATGCAAGGATTATGAATCTTAATAGACAATTAAAGTTACAGTTTTGTCCTTAAAACGTCGCTTTATTTAAAAGTGCCCGGTAGTGATTTTAAGGAAAATATGTTTAATTTTAAAAAAAGAAAGCAGGATTCTTCATTCGCAGAGACATTTATCACTGAAGAAGACATATTAGCGATGGCGAGAGAAATATTGTCTGTTATCCAGCTGAACTCACTACGCTGAAAGAGTTTATCTGTGACGGTGAAGTAGCTAAGTGCACTTATGCAATTAATGATAAACCGATATTAGATATCTAATATCTAATATCTAATATCGGTCAAGCGTATGCGTTTTGCAAATATAGCCAACAAGCTACAAAATCCCCAAACTCTGTTTCAATGGTTTTAAATAACGTCGGCTCACCGGTAGAGTCTTGCCGCTGTTGGTGATGATTTCGGCCAGGTTATTCTCCAGCAGCTGGATTTCTTTAATCGTTTTAAGGTTGACCAGATATTGGCGATGGCAGCGGAACAGCGTGGTTTTTTCTTCCAGCACCTTCAGGGTCAACTGACTACAGGCTTCTTGCGTTCCGGTCGTGATGTGCACGCCGCTTAGGTCGCTGTAGGCACATTCAATATCCGCTGTCGCCAGGAGCAAAATACGGTTGTGACCCGAGCAGGGTACCTGCTCTAATGTATCAGGGATTAACGAAGCATAGTCAGGTTTGTGGTTGGATTTACACAGCCGCGCAACTGTCTTTTGCAGGCGGCTCGGATCCACCGGCTTCAGCAGGTAATCAAAGGCGTTATCTTCAAATGCCTGGATAGCAAATTCATCATAGGCGGTGACAAACACCACGTTGGGCATGGTTTCAGGATCAAGCATACTGAGTAACTCAATGCCAGTTATCTGCGGCATCTGAATATCCAAAAATACCACATCGGGTTTAAGCTGGTTAATCAACTGTAATCCTTCAATGGCATTTGCTGCCTGTTGCAGCACCTGGACCTGCTGGGTTTCATGCAACAATTCAATTAACTCTTCACGGGCATATTGTTCATCGTCAATGACAAGGGCAGTGAGCATGGATTAGTGAACCTCTTTATTTGTTACAAAAGTTGATGTTGCTAGGGTTGTCGGCGTTGCTA
>JBLHPA010000019.1:0-31789 GCA_047628235.1 Moritella sp. | reverse complement strand
TTGATGCCTGCATATTTGCATGTCGCCAGTAAGTTAGTTGCCGCTTCAGGTTGCATGAGCACCTCGCCACCGCCAAGCGTTACACCGCCACCTGTGTGATAAAAGTGTCTATCTTCTTCAATAATTTCAAGTAATTCTGTTATGCTTTTATCTTCGCCTGTCACTGCTAATGCATTCGTTGGACAAACGTCGACACACTTTCCACACCCCGTACAATTATCATCTCTCACCTTATGTTCAAAGGTAACTGGATCTAAGTAATGGGTATCTGTTGGACACACTTCTACGCACATTCGGCATTGCGTACATAAATCCTTTTTATATAGGATTTGGTGATGATACTTTTGACCTTCCGGATTCGAGCACCACACGCAGCGTAAAGGGCAACCTTTAAAAAATACAAGCGTACGTATACCTGGGCCATCATACATATTGTATTTTTGAATATTAGAGATACGTGCTTTTCTTTCTATCATGGTATAAGTAATTCCTAAGGCTTACTCCTGCCTCATCGGCAGGAGTAACGATGGATTAAAATTCATTTAGTACTGTACGACTGATGATTTCATCTTGTACGTCTTTACATAACTCTCCAAAGAAAGCACTGTAACCCGCCACTCGAACGACTAAATCACGATATTTTTCAGGGTTCTTTTGCGCTGCGAGTAACACCTCATTATCGAGATAGTTAAATTGCATTTCACCGTTACCAAGCATGCTCGCGGTACGGATCAACGTAATAATGCCATCTTCACCTTCTCGCGTATCAAGCAGTCCTGACATCAACTTGAAGTTATGAACCATACCAATGTTCATATAATCATTTGCCATCTTAGATACTGAATTAATGACGGCCGTTGGCCCCTTATAATCCGCACCTTGAGTCGGGCTGATACCATCTGACAGTGGAGCCCAAGCTTGACGACCGTTAGCTGAAGCGCCAAGTAACTGACCAAATGGCGTGTTGTTTGACATAGATAGCGTGCCATGACTCAATACAGAATAAAGCGTCTTAAATTTACGATGCTCAGTCTCAGTAAAGTGCACAAGATCCGTTGCAATATCATCGGCATAGTCATCATCGTTACCGTACTTCGGCGCCGCCAAACAATCTGCTTTTATTTGTTCATAACCAACAAAGTCTGCTTTTAATGCTGCATTCATTTGCTCTAAGGTGTACTTCTTATCATCAAATACGAGCTTCTTAATTGCTGCCATTGAATCGACATAAGTCGCAAGACCACTCCACACGACCCCAGGACCAAAGTTATACATTGCACCACCGGCGGATACATCTTTACCGGCTTCCATACAACCTTCAAACAGCATAGACATGAGAGGTTTAGGCACAAAATCTCGGTGAACCTTTTGAGAGATAATGGTCGCAACACTGGTCCATTTAGTCACGTATTTAATCTGTTCTTTAACGGCGTGTTCAAATTTCTCATAAGTGTCGTATTGACTAAGTGGCCCTGAATCGGGACAAACTTGCTTTTCATACCAAAGCGGTACGCCACCATTAAGTACTAATTCAATACAAATTGGCCATTGCGTCCAACCCGTTGCAGTCCATTGATAAAGACGACCTGATTTTTGCGCTTCTACGCAACCCATCAAGCAATAGTCACGCGCGTCTTCCATTGAGACGCCTTTTGCAAGCATTATCTTGATATGTGCATCGTCAAAATGTACGGCTGGGAAGCCCATACCGGCACGGATTACATCAATGATCTTACGCAGGTATTTTTGTGGTGACTTATTGTGAACACGGGTTGCGAGTGTTGGTTGATAAATGCGAACATGGCGCACCACATCCATCAGTAGATAGGTTAATTCGTTGGTTGCATCACGGCCTTCACGCGTCACACCGCCCACACACATGTTGACAAATGGTTGGTAACCTGCGAAGAATTTTGAGCCAGCTTCATTATTTAGCCACATCATTTCTGACATTTTAACCAGCATACAACCAGCAATATCAAATGCTTCGTACTCGTTCATACGGCCAGCTTTGATATCTGCCATGTACAGGTCATACATATATTGGTCAACACGGCCAATCGACAAACCCGTTTGGTTTTCTTCAACCAGGAGTAGTGACTGGATGGTACATACTGCTTGCATCCCTTCCCAGAAAGTTTCTGGACGGTGAGCCGGAACGCGAGCATTTACTTCTGCAATTTTTTGCAACTCTTGTTTGCGGCGAGGGTCGGTTTCTTTTGCTGCAAGTTGTGCCGCGTGCTCAGACAGGCGCTTAGCATAAACCATCACACCTTCTGCGGTTTCAATAACAGATTTATAGAAGTAGATTTTTTCTACATCATCTGAATTTTCATAATCTAATTCATCCAACTTCTCTTGCGCTTCACGTTGAATGTCTAACATGCCTTTTTTCATGACGATAACATCATAACCAGGGTTAGAGTCACCACCACCGCTTATCGCATGGTAAGAGCAGTCAGTAACATAAGATTCACCCGATAGCTCCCACAATCCCGCTTCACGGTATAAACCTTCACAGTGCTCATCAACTGAACGTTCTTTCCAGTAAGGGAAAATGTCTTCTTTTAGTTCTTTCTTATCTTCTTCTGAGATGAAATATGGATCTTGTGCACGTGTGCTGACAGTCTCAAGCTCATCATGCAACCAACGCCAAGAAAGATCCGGAGAGAAACAACCTGCACGAGGCTTACCGCAAGGTGCACCAACAAGCAATTCATTATCTTGAATCAATAGTTTCGCTTCTTGACAGTTACGCAGGAAGCTTTTACTGCGTAAAAGAATTGCTGGCATACCGACGTTTTCTTTATAAACATTGGTAATAATACGTGCGCGGTTAATATTAATAGATGGCACATGTGTCATAAAGTTTTCTTTAAGTTTCACATGTCTTTCTGTAGGGCCATCAGGTATTTCGGTGCTAATTGGCGCTACAATTGGCTCGACTGCTGGCTGAGAAAATGCTTCTTTCGATACATTTTCAAAAATTTTCTTTAATGAACGGCGCTCCGCGTCCGTTAAATTTTTGGTTGCTTCTTCAAGCTTATTAGAAAAATTCTGAAGATCCATGTTCTGTCGCCCTTACGCTAGGTTATTGTTTAACGTTAATATTTAATTTTTAGCTGTTTTGTATCATTCTAAGAGCGTCCAGAATTACTTTCTGGACAGCGTCTGTAGAACTATCATGATATTGAATTGTTGATTCTTGCTTAAGTGATGCTTTTTCTACTTGTCGCACTCCATAAGCAACTTTTCGTATATAGGTTAAATTACTTGGAGATACATTATCTGCCGTCATTCCTTGCCCATAAGCTCTATTTGCAAGTGATACTGAAGGGGTTAAATTTGTGGTTAAACCGATTCCTCCAAAAGAAGCGGGTGTATTAACCAGTAATCTACCTACCGACTTTTTCAATGCAAAGAGTAAAATAACCTCTTCATTATTGGAGTGGATAGTAAGCGTATGTGCATTGCGTACGTTAAGCAGTAGCTCGATACACTTTTCACAAGCATTCATCCAATCATCTTCAACATAGTAAGCAAGTACAGGCGCTAAAAGCTCCCTAGAATAAGGATCGCTCTTGGCAACGTATTTACGTTCTGCAACTAAAAGACTAACGTTATCTGGGACCGCAATATTTGCTCTGGTTGCCAATTGTTTAGCTGAAACGCCGACCATTCCTGGTCTATGTTTCCCCGTCTCAGAAAATAAAAGATTCGCAAGTGTGCATGACTCTTCTTCGGTCATGAAATACGCACCTTGCTCTTGCATTAATGTGCGTACTTGAGGTTCGATACATGAATCGACTATAATTGAGTGTTCTGCTGAAGGGGATATGCCATTATCGAATACTTTACTCGATACAATATCTTGAACGGCTTGACAAACATCTGCGCTGCGTTCGATAAAAACGGGACCGTTTCCGGTACCACTATATATGACAGGCTTTCCTGAACAGCGCCCTAATTCCGCCATACCAGGAACACCTGAAAGCAAAATCAAAGAAGTAGAAGGGTGGTTTAATAACTCTTTTGTCCCCTCTTTCGTCACTGTATCCATGTAGGCAAGTGTGCCTTTAGGCAAGCCACTCTCTTCTGCTGCCTCTATCATGCAGTCTAAGGCTGCTTTTATACATTTGGTTGCGTACGGATGAGGAGAAAAAACAATACTATTACCCGATTTTATTGCAATAAGTGCCTTATAAATGGTTGTTGATACAGGGCTGGTCACTGGGCATAATCCAGCTAAAACGCCAAAAGGCACACCGATATCCATTGTGCGTTGTTCGTCATCTTTAGATATGACACCAACACATTTTAGAGAGCGCAAATATGCTAGCACCTGCTGAGTAACGAACTGGTTTTTTTTCACTTTATCTTGCCAGCAACCATAACCCGTCTCTTCAAAAGAGGTTTTTGCTAAACTTTCAACTTGTTTTGAGACACTAACAGCCATAACTTCGACAATGGCATCAAGTTTTTCTTGAGAAAATGTCGCTAACTCTTGCTGTGCTTTAGCTGCATTTTCCATAAGAACCCTTGATTCTTGTATGGAGACTAAATCCTTATCCATTATCATAATCTGCCCTGCCTAATTGCTTGTCTGTTCGTGTATTTTAAACATAATCTTATCTTTTACCTTAAGGGGAAGGTCAATATGCCCCCCCCTTTAGAGATAGGAAAGTGTGAAGTGAAATAGATTTATTTTTCTATTATTTTAAATGTGGAAGATATGGGATACAGGTTTATTTACAATTGCGTTATACCAACGCAATCATAATTTAACTTTGCTGTAAAATAATTAATAATCTCTTGAACGGCTGTCTCTACACTGGATACATCACCTGTTATAATGAGAGAACCATATGAGCGGTCTAAAAACCCAATATTTACTGCCACAGCTTTAGTTGCCACATCAGCGGCAATAATTACGCCTTCACATGGCGTAATATTCAGAATTCCTATAGCGTTACCCTGCTCTTTGTCGAGATCTAACGCAGAAAAAAGTTCAGGCTGGGGGTTAGAAATAACATGCGCTAAGGTAATTTGTTTACCAGGCACATGTTCCTGAATTATGCGTTGTTTAATTTCTTCATGCATAAGAATGTTCCTTTCTAGAGCTCGGCAATGATTAAATAATATATTTAAATAATTCTTTGCTAGGTGCAGGGATGACGACATGACTCAATACTGGCCCAGATTCACCAACACCAGCTACACCCGCTTCGACTGCCGCCTGTACTGACGAAACATCACCAGACAGTATGACGAACGCCTTACCCGCTAAGCCAGCGGCAAAGCGAATATCTAACACTTCAACATTGGCAGCTTTTGCTGCTGCGTCGGCAGCTAGGATTCCTGCGGCGCAGGTATATACTTCAATCACACCAAGAGCAGCGATATCACCAGCATCAGGCACCCCTTGAAGCGCTGCAGCGACTGAGGCATGCACGCGAGGGATAGTAAAATGATCGATGACCATCAAGGATCCGATAGCACATCCCGATTCAACACTACTTGTCACCGCCGACGTGTCGCCAGAGATAACGATGAGATAACGGCCTGGACACGTTGTTTTCGCCATGACTAAATCCACACTCGCGGCTTTTATCATTGCATCTGCGACTTGAATACCCACAGCTACGCTATTTAGTTCAACACAACCTATTGTTTGTAATTGCATAACATGCACCTATTATTTTTTTATTGTTATTACGTTATTTGTTATGGAAGAAACGACACCGGTAATACTCGAGTGTATTCTAGAGCCCATGCTTCCTTCTGGTATTTCACCAATACATTGTCCCTTTTCGACACAGTCGCCCACTTTTACAAGGCAAATGGCCGGCGCACCAATGTGTTGAGATAATGGAATGAAGACCTGGTTAGGTACTAACTCCCCGCCATAAATGGTGTGAACGTCATACTGAGCTAAATCAAGACGTTGAATAAGGCGCTGAGTCGGAATACGCCGGTTTAGTCTAAATGGATGCACTTCTTGCGGCTCGCCAGTTGTTTCTAAACGAACACCACCCTCTCTCAACACGTTCTTAATTTGTGCATTTAATTCACGTGGAGAAAGTCCCATTGGACAAGCGAATTTTTCACACACACCGCACTCCGAGCAAAGCAATGCTTTATGCGCTTCTTTATTATCCAGTATATTGTCAGCACTGATTTTGGTGAGCTTGTGTGGTTGTATGTCATGTCCTAACAAGAAACGAGGGCAAAGTTCTGTGCATAAGGTACATTGACAACAAATAGAGGTTGTCATTTTACGAACTTGCTGAGGAGCCATGATTTTTCTAGCCACTACGTTGTGCTCTGGAGGAAGAACTAAAATACCACTTGTTGTTTTGGTTATCGGATTATTTATGTCTGATATAACACGCCCCATCATTGGGCCGCCATCAACCACGACATAGTCTTTGATAGTTGCACCACCGGCATACTCAATGACTTCTGCTACTGTTGTCCCCACAGATGCACGTATCACCATTGGTGTTTTAACGGCCCCAAAAACAGTAAGATAACGGTCGGTTACTGCTATATTGTCAAGCGCCAAACCTATGTTGTAAAATGTTTCTACATTACTTACTACTGCGCCAACATGAAGTGGTAATTTTCCTTGAGGGATCGTTCTATCAAGCACTTCATGTACCAATACATGTTCATCACCGATTGGATAGAAGTTTTCTAGCTCAAATATTTCAATGCGCGGATCATTAAACGCTGCAACGACTGTGCGTATGGATTTTAATGCCGCCTTATGTTTTGCTTTCAAACATACAACACCACGACTGGCCTGAGTGGCGTCCATCATAGCGACTACGCCTTTGAGCATTTCTATACCATTATTTTCAATGAGGTAAGGGTCGCTCATTAGAAGAGGTTCACAAGATGCGCCATTTACCAATACCGTGTCTACAGTAGTATCTGCTTTAATATGGGTTGGCAATCCCGCACCACCACCACCGACAATGCCAGCATTTTTAATAATATTTATAATACCTTCATTCATTATACTTTCCTTCAATACTCACATCATGGCTAGGGCGCAACAGTCGTAACAGTCGCGGCAGGTATGCCACTTCCTTGCAAAGCACTCTCTGCTTTTAATAATTATTTTTTGTAAACCTCAAATCGTCATCGACAGGGGCTTTCAGCAAAGGTGTTATTCTGGAATCATAGGCTTGACGCCACCCCAAAAGAGAGCGGTAAACGCTGTGATTCCAATATTCACTTCTCATGTAGCAATCAACGGACCAAATGGTCTGCTACTTTAAATCGATAATCTAAGGTAATAAATTCTCGAAATTATACAATTGCGTAATTTTGATTAGATCTGGATGTGGCGATGGAATAACGACTGAGCTATAAACTTCCGCGCCCATGTTTTCAACGGATCTAACACCGGCTTCAACAGCAGATGTACAAGCGGAAACATCGCCTCGCACAAGCACAGAAATATACCCCGATGCTACGTTTTCATACCCGACAAGTTCTACATCTGCAGCCTTAACCATTGCGTCGGCAGCTTCTAAAGCAAACACAATGCCAAACGTTTCAATGAAAGCCATTGCCTTCGGACGTGTATTTGATTCACTATGAGGTCCATCTACAGGTAGACCGTGTACTGAAACAATGTCGCCAATTGGTTTAATGGGACGCGGCATAGTGTTAGATGCTGTTAAATTACCAATACTTTTTGCCGCTTCAGCACCAGCACTCACTGATGCTTCGATTGCTGCAATGTCACCCTTAACCATGATGGTAACGAGTGTGGAACCTACATTTTCATATGCTACTAGCTTTACGTTAGCAGTTTTAAGCATTGTGTCGGCCCCGTAAATAGCAGGTACCATTCCTAATGTCTCAATAAGACCTAGCGCTTCTTCACCTTGGTATCTAATGAATTCACTCATTTTTGCTCCCATTTAATTTCGTTTAACGAGTCAAAGTTTAGTTATCGCCAAGAGTAATCTACCCCTAAGGAGGAAGGTCAATATATTTTATAAAATTTGATTTATTTTTTTGAACACGCGCAGGTTATGCACATAGCAAAGTAATCATCTGCCAGAGGAATGTCCTACAAAGGGCTCTGTCACAAATACCTAAACATATAGTACAATTCAGTTCAGCTCTAATTTTTTAAGCGATTGATCAATATGATTAAAGGTGCAATTTTTTCTAAAGACATAATCTTAAACGCCATGTATTATTACATTGCTTATAAAATCAGTTATCGTGATATTGAAGATATACTTTTAGAACGTGGGGCATCCGTTGATCACCAAACCATAAGCCGCTTATTTTTAAAGTATATTTCAATTTTAGGAAGTAAAATGATCAACAAGAAAAAACCAGTGAGTACATCATGGAGACACTGTCAATTTTCTATTAACTAAAAAGCAAATGGGTAAAAAGAAAAGTGTACGATAATCGTAACCATGCTGAAGCTGACTTATTTGATTATATTGAAGTCTTTTACAACAAAATTAAGTATCTATAAAATCGAGGGAACAACAGTGCTTAAAGATAGGAATAAATGTGGCTATTTTACGGAATTTAACCAAAAAAAAACGCCATGCTGAATAATCAGGATGGCGTTATCATCAGCGTTTAATGATTAAGCGCGGATGAAGTCAAGATGTTGAATTCTTGGCTTGAACGCATGGCGTTGAATATCTTTAACTGTAACAGCAACTTCTTTGCCATCAACTACTAGCGTGATAACTGAAGAGAAGAACCCTTCTTTAGCCTGTGCGTTGTTAACTACATCGTGCTCTAATTCGATAGATACAGCTTCTTCGCCTTTACCGTAGATTACAGCAGGGAATTTGTTAGTATGACGTAGGCGGCGGCTCGCACCTTTCCCGAGGTCGGTACGTACTTTAGCTTCAAAAGTGAAAGACATGATCTTTTCCTAATATAAGTAGTAATAAATTAGATCTTAACCCGTAGGCAAGACGGTATAGCGCAATTTAACTGCTGCCTGCGACCGGGCAACAACAGTAAGAATAGCGGTGGCGGATAATACCACGACAACGTCTGCGCAACAAGAAAATGTAAGAAACTAAAAACGATAAGGAAAGCGTAAGCTAATTTGATAATCAGGTGAATCTTCCGTTAGCCCTGCTGATACGGAGGTAACCATTGATAGCGCGTCCGACAATGCTAACGTGGCACCAAATCCTAAATTAGCCGTATTGGTATCACTGCGCGGGATGTCAAATTCAGGTTGACCTTCTAATTTTTGGCTGGTTTTCCCATAAAAACGCTGGTTGAAACTCATCGCTATACTCATTTTTTCCGAAACTGCAAACGCCAACCCCACACTGTAATCAAGATAGTCACCCAGATCTATTTCACCTGGCGTCAAACCCGGTTCACCGGAAAGGTCTTCAAATTTTTCAGTAAAATTCCAGCCATAATTAAGGTTGAAAAAAACGATAGCCGGATCATAGCTCTTCGCAAGGCTAAATCCAGTGGAAGCGCCCCACACTCCGGCTCCGGTTGCGATCTCTGTTGGCACGGTCAAATTGCCACTGGGTGACGTCTCTAGCTCAATGCCAAAGGGATCTCTGCCCGTTGGTACTCTTAGTTTTACATTCCATACCCAGTCAGGTCTGTCTTTAGTTTCAGTCTTCAGGTGGTAGTAAAATCCGGCACTGATGTCCCCAAGATTGGAACCGTCTATATCTTTTGTTTCATATTGCGAGCTGGAATTGCCATCCCCGACAGAATCATACTGGCTCAATCGGTAGACAAAGGGAATATCCAATTCCATCTGCCATTTTTCATTTAACGTATAGCGCGTTGTCCAGCCTATTTGCACCGTACTCGCGCGGATCCGATCTAAATTAATATTGCCAAGAAAAATCGCATCCAGAGCCAAAAAACCCTTAAGAATTAAATCCTTTCTACTGTAATAACCATAGGTAATCGAAGGTTCAATGGTGAATCGCCGGGTAAATACAGTATGGGTTTCCTGCAATATATCTTCAGTACTGCGTCCCCTATCCGGTGTTTTTTTAACATCGCTATCTTCTTCTGCAATCGCAGCCATACTAGGCTGCGAGTGTCCTGACGGTTGAACCTGTTGTGGAGACGACTGCTGAAATACTTTTTGAGCCATCTGGTTGACAGCCTGTTGCTGGCGTTTTAGCTGTTGGTTGAGCAAAATTAACTGACGTTTAAGCTGCTCCTGTTTCTGCATTTCACTTAGTTGAGTTTGATTTTCTACCTGTTCACTCAATTCGTTTTTTTCTGGTTCAGTTTGAGCGTGAAGTGGAGATAACAGTGATGTAAATCCAAGCATGACGGTTGCTAACGTCAGTTTTTTATTCATGAATATAATTCCTCTCAATCAGGGTCTTTATATTCATGAACTATAGACCAAGACGTCTAACATCGTGCAACTGACGTTGTAATATTTGACTTTTTATTGATCCCAGACTAACGCCATCATAGCGGATCGAGGCACGATTAATCACATTATGATTAGCACCATCAATACGAACACCTTGCAGCAAAAGTCCCTTGTTATTACTATGGATCAAACCTTGCTCGGCAAGACCCGCTGGTAAGCTGACCTGATAGCCTAACCCGCCAGGCACGGCTGAGAAAGAGATACTATTGTCTGTACTGATAGCAGTTTGCCCTAGCGGTATTGCGTTACCCGCAGCTGTCAACCTACCCTGTTGCATATCAAGATCATTTGTGGCGTAGTTTTGACTACCCGCAACTTGGATTCGTTGTTGCAGCCCAGAATGTTGATTTAACGTAGTAAACTGCAGCGGTTCTGCTGTAGGAGTAGCACGTTCTCCCACCCGAACCGCGACAGTCGGTGATGTAGATACATCTAGCTCAACTTGCATCTGCACATGTCGACTAATACCATTTGATTGCAGAAAGGTGGTTTGCAGTTGTAGTCCAAAATAATATTCCTGCCCGCTGACCGTATATTTCCCGCTCATAGCAGCCAGTTCACTGTCACTCAATGGTTGATGCTGAGCAAAAATACTTAACTCAGGGCTAGCGGCAAACACCGAGCCAGAGAGCAGTGCAGTAACAATTAGACAAATTCTCATTTTGCCTCCTAAATACGACATATTGACCTGCACTTAATACCAGTATTTAACATTAACTGACTGACATAACTCAATTACCGTCATAGTTGAATACCTGGTTACCACAAATAGAGAGTCAATGAAGTAAAAAAAGGCGCCAATCATGGCGCCTAAAAACGATTATTTGGTGTACCACAGAAAATAGAGGGAGAAGGAATACCTCCTTCCTCATCAGCTAAGGCGCCATTTTATTTATTAAGTGAAACTAAAGATAAGCTGTTGCTCTGCAGGTTACCCGTACCCGCTGAAATGTTCACCCCAACATTACCGCTCACACCACCGCGGAAGGCATCTTCAATGTGAGACGAATTAGAGGTTTTCTGTTTAACTTGAACCACAATTTTCGGTAAGTAACCTGTAACAGAGCCTTTCAGCGTGACATCTCCTACCTCACCAAAGGTCATTTTTTCAGAGCCTGAAGGGTTATTTTCATCAAAATCGAGGTGACCAATTCGTGTTGCTGAACCATCGCCATGAGCACCATCACCATCAGCATCGATCCAGATTTCAGGGTAGTAAGCTTCTGCTAATTTTGAGGTACCGCTAGTTGTGCCTGTCGCATCAAGGTCTAGAGAAATCTTAGGACCCTTACTATAAGTATCGACCACAACGCCGCGGGTACTGGTAGTGTTATTCGCTGATTTCTGTGAGTTTGTCACATTAGCGACGCCAACGTACCCATTGTAACTTGATAATGACAGATTATTGGACTGAATATTATCATTACCTGAGGTCATATTTACGCCAATGTTACCAGACGCTTTATCAAAGGCCGAATCATCAATCACGGAGCGATTCGTTGAAGCATAGTTTGCAACTCGATTACCACGACCAACCTGGTTGCTGAAGATCTCCGCATCACCCGCAGCGGCATAACCGCCATGGTCACCGCCATGGTCACCGCCAAATGCAAATGTTGCATCATTTTCGGCAACCGCGGCAGCCGCAACGTTATTTGCCTGAACATTATGATCACCATCGGCCATATTCACCCCAACGTTACCACTGATACCCTCAAATGAGCTATCAGAAATCGTTGATGTATTGCTATGATAGTAACTTGTTGCATCGTGACCACCAGGACCACGGCGGTGACCCGGACCCATTGGCCCTCTGCGTTGACCATTTCTAATAACACGCTGATCATTTTCAATCACCGCAGCTCCCACGCCACTTGTTCTAACACGAGAACTGATGTCATAGTTTGCATCGATGTTGACTTTAATTTTCTTATCAATTTCTACACTGCTGTCACCATCACTTTTATGG
Source organism: Moritella sp. (assembly GCA_047628235.1). Classification (GTDB taxonomy): domain Bacteria; phylum Pseudomonadota; class Gammaproteobacteria; order Enterobacterales; family Moritellaceae; genus Moritella. Next base: position 19,388 of record JBLHPA010000019.1, on the reverse strand, counting down.
TGTGGCGATTTAGGTCCACCATTGTTGGCGTAAGAAGAAGTTGTTGTTACAATTGCTGCTATGCATAGAGCTAAAGGTAATTTTTTCATTTTTCATTTCTCCAAAGAATGATTTATTTCCCGTTTGGAAACTGCAACGAGATCTGATTTAATTCCCGCCTGGAAACTGCAACGAGAACTGGTTTGTGGTGACATTACTGTCACCAGAAATTTGATTTATTTGAACAACACCTCGGGAGTTAACAAAATTCCCTCGAGATATTTCTGCTTGATTATTACCGCTTTGATCGGTGGGTAATACGGCAGGATCGGATCCTGAAACAAGACCGAGCGCATCATCAGTAAGGGTCATAGACACCCCCGTTGTGAACGCTATTGCCCCAAGATTGGCTTGCATATTATCGGCACCTGCAACCTGGTTAACACTAATTATGCCCTGTGCTTCAGCAAATGCCTTATTCTCGATAACGCTGCTCGCCATCGAACGATCATCTCTTTTATATTTTTTTTCTGAGATTATTTCTTGCTTGTGTTCTAGCGAAATCTGCGGGCCAATAACATGAATATTACTTTGTAAATTTTGATCCCCAGATGCCTGATTTATCGCAATTCTGCCTCGGCTACCCTGGAATGAATCCTGCGTTATCGCACTGTTATTATCAGCAGCAATAACCGAGGTAGAGATAATGATAGGAGCAAGCCAACAACATATTTTCATCTTCATAACATCATCTCATTTGTTTTAGTTGTTATACATATAGCAAGGGGTGTGCCAACAAATAATAAGATAAAAATCAACAACTTAATATTTAAAGATATTTCACAGTCGCATTGTTGCAACAAGTAATAGCTAACTTATTGATTTAGTTAAGACATATTCAAAACGATTAGTCGCACTTTTGCGATAACACTAAACCACTGAAAAATAATACTTTATTTGCAAATAAAGAAGGTAGGAACTATGTGACGCGGTAAAACAGCGATGTATACCCATGATCATTCAAAATGAAGAAATATAAAATCGAGAGGTGACGAGATTCAAGGCATGGCATGAATGAACAATGGCTGGAAATAATGAGATTAATAGAAGGGGAAACTGATAATGAATGAATCGTAGCAAAAATATAGGAAGAACAATCCTTGTTCATCCGAGCGGCATTTTTTATTACAAGATATCTGAAAAACTAAATCCAAAATCGAGTAATTCGGCGTCCGTGAGAGGAGAGAGTGGCGCTAATGCCTTATAACTCAATGCCGCACGTGGCGACAGCAGTGGGTTAGAGCGATCGTATTGATTACCAATGACAATAAAAACAACATTATTCCACTTTTCTTGAAATTGGTCGAATGGCATAATTCGATTACCCAGTGCAGGGTCACCCAAATAAACCTGCTCATTATTAATGCGTCTAAGTACAACAAAATGACTATAACCACTGTCGTTCAGTAATACGATTGCGGGTACTTTCAGGAGCCGTAGCTCTTTTGCATTAACCCGATATCCTCTGCCTCGCAGCCCTTTAGATTGTATGTATTTTTTCATATCTAGTAAGGAAAATCCTTTTTCCTGGATCGTGACCATATCCGCCATTTCTAACATGCCATTTAATACCAATTTCTCAGTGATTTCAGGAAAGTTATAGGCATATTTTAAGATACTTGCCAAACTTGCTGCGCCACAAGAAAAGTCCGTTTGCTGCTCAATAACATACTCAAATTTACGTTCTCGAATGCTCTGGAGCGGTTTGACATAATGACCAACCCCAGGAATCAAACCATCCAGCACGATCTGTGCTGCAGATACTGACGTTATCAATGACATACAGCAAAGACAAACTGTGATTCGTTTTATGGTTACGTTCAAGATACACCCCTTCTTTTTTCACTTAATTTAAACGCGATACTAACCTGTAAATAAATACCGCTATTCATCCCCATGACAGCGTATCAATCCACTAAAGGTAACCGATGCTTTTCAATTAAACGATACAAGGTAGCACGGGATATTTGTAGTTTATTGGCAACCAGCTCTACTTTACCGTTTGCATCTTTAATGGCTCCTTCTAATGCTGCACGTTCCGCATTATTACGCTGAACTTTTAATGATGCGGAGGCTTCGCCCTCTAGCCCAAAAAAACTCAGGTCCAAGTCCTGCACATTGACACAAGGCCCCTTACTAAGCAGCACCGCACGGCGAATGCAGTTGATCATTTCACGTACATTACCCGGCCATTCGTGACTTAATAAAGCCTGTTTCGCATCACGAGAGAGATGCCGTTCAGAAAGTTTAAACTCATCCACGTATTGCTGCACAAATTGATCTGCGAGAGGTAATATCTCTTCTCTACGTTCCCGTAATGACGGAATATTCAAGGTGATACCATTTAAGCGATAAAATAGATCGAGACGAAATTTACCTTCCTCAATAGCCAAATCTAAATCAACATGGGTTGCCGCAACGATCCTGACATCGGATTCACAGACTTGACTTCCCCCGACCACATCAAATTTACCTTCTTGCAAAAAACGCAATAAATTTGCTTGCTGATCCATCGGTAGATCACCAATTTCATCCAAAAATAAAGTACCGCCATTAGCCTGAGCAATTTTGCCTTTTCGCGCCCCGCCAGCACCGGTAAATGCGCCTTTTTCGTGACCAAATAGATCCGACTGCGCCAGTCCAGGTGCAATCGCGCCACAATTTATAGCAATAAAAGGGCCCTCTTTACGGTCAGAACAGGCGTGTAACTGAAAGGCTATCCGCTCTTTACCTGTCCCACTTTCACCACGTACCAACACCGGAATGTTAGTAGGCGCAATGCGTTCAATCTGCTCTTTTACCTGCTGCATAATGGACAAACAATTTGATAGTTGGCTACGCAGAGGAAGAATCAGAGGCTGCCGCTTTAGGCGCGCTATTCCCATCATATGACCCACCACTAAAGACAACCGCTCTATTTCAATCGGTGCCGTGTGATAGTCCCAGGCAAACTGGGTGATCAAGCTGACAACGTCGGGGTTATTCAGCTGTTCAGGCTCTGCTAATATTAAAAAAAGCACATGCTGCTGAGATTGCTGAACAATCCTAAGGGGCCAATCAACTTCCTGGCTACTGCGTAGATCCAGCAAGCAGATATCCGCATTAATCGTTAAATTTTCAGTATCAAGCGGGTGATAATATTCGACGTTATAGCCATGTTCTTTAAAATGATAGCGAAATGACGGTTCAGAGTTTTTACCTATAATAAGTAAAGAATCCATAATTCTCCCAGTTACCTAAACGACAAGTTACCAAATGTGACAAGCTGCCTACCGCGAAAAGCAAACTGTGACACGCATCAATAATGCTGTCCTTACAAGCCTAGCAGCAAACCTGAAATTTAACTGCTGAATGATTTTCCCCTTATGAAATAAACAGCTATTAAAACGCCCTGTCTTTTCTATACGTCCTTCATATGAAAAATAATTCCACATTAAAATACAAAGCCTGTTTCAGATCACTAAACGGCATTATTCAATACGTTAATACTACATTAGCTAAAGTTTATGCTGATATACTGGCACGACTAATTTGCACAGGACGTCAACCATAAATATAAGGGTTTTATATGCTGGATTCAGAACTGATCAGGTTAAGTGATGATAGCAGCTATGCTGAAGTCCGGCTGACACCTAACCGTCATGGTCCACTGACCGTTCCTAATCTACTTGCGTTACTTTCTTCTCCTACTTTCAACCAACTTTTTCCTCTCACTGATGTGATCGAAGATGCTGTCACCCAAATCAACCAACTATGTGGTCAGGAAAAGGGCGTCGAAGAGCTGACCTTTTCCCTTGCTCAACGCTGTAACGCTCAGGTAGAAATAATCCTAAGTAGAGACTGCATGCAGGCTGAAATGCAATTAACGGCGGCATGGGGCGGTGATGAAATAACTATGCCAGATATTTTAGCCGAGTTGAAAGCAAGTAACGTACAAATGGGGGTAGACAGCCAGCAAATTATATCCCAACTAAAACAACTGTCTCAGCTTGCGCCTGGTCAACAGAATAAAACCATTATTGCCCGAGGCAAACCGGCAATAAATGGTAAAGATGCAAAATTGGACCGAAAAGTTCCCCTAGCAAGAGAGCGACTACTGCAACCCCAGGTGCAAAAAGATGGCAGTGTCGATATGCTCAACCTTGGCGCTATTATCATGGTTAAACCCAATGACCTGCTGATAAAGAAAATCCCTGCAGATACGGGCAGCAAGGGTTATAATGTGCAAGGTAAAAAATTATTGCCTAAGCCTGGCAAAGATAAAACATTACAGCCGGGAGAAGGAACTATTTTGTCACCGCACGACCCACTGCAACTTATTGCTAACGCGGTTGGCCTGCCGGTTGAAGTGAATGACAGCCTATATATCGATGATGTACTTACAATCAAAGAAGTTGATGTGGGTTATGGTCACGTCAGTTTTAAAGGCAGTATTTTAATTACCGGCGATGTGCACGCGGGTATGATAGTAAAAAGTACCGGCGATATTACCGTCATGGGATTTGTCGACTCAGCAACCTTGGAAGCGGGGGGCGATATAACCGTGAGTCAGGGTATTATCGGCAGACAACTTTCCGAACAGGAACTCACCACCAAAATTAGTGCACAGGGTCAGATCAACGCGCAATTTGTCCAATATGCACAGCTGGAAGCCATCGGAGATATCACTATCACCAAACAGCTTCTACACTGCCATACAAAAACACAGGCTATGCTTACGGTTTGTGACAAAAGCAATCGCCGAGGGGAGCTCATCGGTGGTATAGCACACACAGAGAAGGGATTAAAAGCAGTCGTGGTTGGCGCCACGTCAGGCACAAAAACTGAAATCTACTGCGCGATGAAAGAACTCGAATTAAAACAAAATTTTCAGACCTTAAAAACAAATTTAACAAACATTATTGAGCTCGATAAATCGTTAGAAAATAGGATCCGTCATATTCCGCCCAAAGCAACCTGGCTGGAGGATCCCGTCATGATTGCACAGATAAAAATGATGCTTCACGAGAAAAAAAGAGTCGCCCAACAACGCATAAATAAAGAGATGGAATTACAACAATTGAAGCAGGAGCTGGAGCAATATTTTAAAATACATTGTATTATAGTGACTAAGTGCATCTTTGAAAATGTTGAACTGAATATCGGCTCAGCATCCACTCGCACGCAACGAGAATACGTACCTTGCCGGGTATTTAATCAAGATAAAACAGTTATGTTTGATTATGCCACTCAAAGTTAGATCCTTGTTTCCATAAAAAGGACATAAGTTTGTAATTATGCCCTTACTATTTGAATCCAAGCAATTTATACCACTAATCAAAAGTACCTCGTCTTATAAACAGGCCAGCGCCTGAGTAAAGTCCGCTATCAAGTCATCGGTATCTTCAATACCAATTGAGCAACGGATCATATTTTCACTGATCCCCGCTTGCTGCCGCGCAGCTAAACCCACCTCATAATAAATTGTCGGCGCCACAGGTAAGACTAAACTACGATTATCTCCGAGGTGTGTCGCACCAATAACCAACTGTAATGCATTAATAAATTGGCAACAATCCAGTCCGTCTTTTAGATCGAGACTAACTAGTGAACCATAAGCTTTAAACAGTTCACTCGACCGCGCATACTGCGGATGTGATTCTAAACCGGGGTAATAAACTTTGGCCACTTTCGGATGGTTTTGTAAAAAATGCGCCAGCGTTAAGGCTGAATGCGAAGACTGCTTGACCCGTAATGCCATCGTTTCAGCACCGAGCGCGAGTTGTGCTGCCGCTTCGGATGATAAACAGGCGCCCATATCGCGCAGGCCTTTTTTCTTCAGTTGCGCATAACCCCACATTGCGGGATCGCCCTTGCGGTAGGCCTCAAAAATATTAGGATACTGGGACCAGTCAAACAGACCCGTATCCGTTACCGAACCGCCAATCACATTGCCATGCCCACCAAAATGTTTTGATAGTGAGGTGACGATGAGGTGACATTTTACTGATTTAGGCTGGAACAAGACGGCAGAGGTTAAAGTATTATCAATAACATATAATAACCCCTTCGCATCACAAAGATCGCCAATTTCAACCAGATCACAGACCTGTGTTGCAGGGTTCGCAATCGTTTCAACGAAAACAATTTTCGTATTCGGCTGGCAGGCTGCAGCAACGTTTGCCACATCAGTCGCATCAACCAAAGTCACTTCAATACCAAAATTACTTAATGTGCCAAATACACTAGAGGTATTACCAAATAGAAAACGGCTGGCAACAATATGATCGCCATTTTTGAGTAGTGTCAGAAATACTGCAACAATGGCAGCCATGCCAGAGCTATAACACAATGAAGCTTTGCCCTGCTCCATCTCACAGATCATGTTTTGTAACATATCAATGGTGGGGGTCGCTTGACGAGCATAGGCTTGGCCAGTTTTAAAGCCTTGGAAGATATCGATAAGATCTTGAATGTCATCATAACCATAAGTGGCAGAGTTATGTACTGGGGCATGAATTGCGCCAAACTCAAGCTTTTGCTTATAATCATGATGAACTAAATGAGTAGTGAATCCCTGCTCTTTCATTGTTATTCCTTCATACAACAAATTGATGTTAGCCCATTATGGATCATGATGAAGCTAACTTATAGCATTTATATGCTATAAGTTATGTCACTAGATACTATAGGTTATGTCACTAGATGTTATAAGTTATTTTACTGTACGCTAATCGCTTATTTCACGACATGCTAACAAGCTATCCCGCTACGGATACACATCACGACTAATCGGATTTTGTAAAGAAATCAAAGTTTCGGTTGATTGTACTTCTTCAATCTGCTGAATCTTATCGATTAATACTTTTTGTAGCTCATCAATAGAACGCGTCATTAACTTTACAAAAATATTATAATTACCCGTGGTGTAATACGCTTCAACTACCTCATCCAATGCTTTTAATTGCGCTAACGCTGAAGGATAGTCTTTGGCACTTTTCAGATTAATACCAATAAAACAACAAACGTCATAACCCAGTTTTTTTGGACACACTTCAACTTTAGTGCCTAAAATAACACCGGTTGATTTCATTTTTTCCACTCGCACATGGATTGTACCTGCACTTACGTTAAACTTTTTAGCCAGTTCAGCATAAGGCACACGCGCATTTACCATGAGTGCATTGAGTATTTTTTTGTCTAATTCGTCGAGATGAGTATTAAGCGGCATTACAACGTTTCCGATAGATTAAGTAGCCATACAAGAAGTTGATTATAACGCTAAAACCATAATCATCTAGCGCATATATTGAATAATCAGGAAAAAATAACAACTTTTTGACTGCATTACTTAACATTTCGCATTTAACCTTCAGTTTCGCGCTAAAATTAACCGAAACTGAGATAAACCCCAAAAGACAGTTGGAGCCACAATCAGCTTGAGTTAAAATTTAACACGGCACTCGGCACAATCATTTATTCAGGTAACTGCATGTCCACACAAAATTATAATCTGATCGTTATTATCGGCGCGACAGCATCCGGAAAAACGCGTTTGGGCGTTGACCTCGCCAAGCAATTGAGCGGTGAAGTTATTTCTGGTGATTCCAGACAAGTATATAAAGGCTTGGATATAGGTTCAGGTAAAGATCTAGCAGAATACGGCGACGTGCCTTATCATCTGATCGATATCATCGAACCGGGCGGTGAATATAATGCTTTCCAATTCCAGCGCGATTTTACTGCCGCCTTCAACGATATTCAGAGCCGCAACAAATTGCCTCTGCTCGTCGGTGGCACCGGACTATACATTGATGCAGTTGTCTCTGGTTATGAATTTGTTCAGGTAGAAAAAGATCTGGTATTAAGAGCACAACTAGATCTGCTACCACTCGAACAGGTTCAGCATATGCTCCTAAAACTTAAGCCTGAGCAACATAATTCAACTGACTTGGCGGTTCGTCCACGGTTATATCGCGCTATAGAAATTGCGCGTGGCGAAAAAGACGCCCCGCAAAAAAAATATCCGCTGCCCGAAATAAAACCACTGTATTTTGGTATAAAATGGGATCGGCAGGTGCTCCGCCAGCGGATCACCGCCAGGCTAAAAGAACGTCTCGAAAATGGTATGATTGAAGAGGTGCAAGGTTTACTGGCACAAGGTATTTCACATGAAAAACTGGAATACTTTGGTTTGGAGTACCGATTTGTCAGTCAATATCTGGCCGACAACATTAGCTACAATGATATGTTTCAAAAGCTAAACGCCGCGATTCATCAATATGCAAAACGCCAAGATACCTGGTTTAGAAAAATAGAACGCCGCGGTGACGTTATTCACTGGCTAGAGGGGACAGGCGATATCTATCAGCAGGCTCAACACATTCTTGCTGAATACGCATAAGCTACCGTCGGTAAAGAACTATCGCCTTAGCAGCCCATTTTATTCAGGCATAAAAAAACCACACCCCCACCATTAACAGCGGTGTGGTTTTTAGCTAATCGTTATTTAGTCTCTATATTTAAATAGTCTCTAAATTAGCTATTGCTTAGTTCAGGATTATAGTCATCCACAGCATCAGCGTTCGTTGCACGCTCAGGGTTATATTTATCCATAACCACAGCACACACTGCATCACCTGTGATATTCAGCGCTGTACGGATCATGTCAAAGATACGATCGAGTGCAAACAACAGAGGTAGTCCTTCAATTGGGATCCCCGCCGCCAACAATACCGCGACCACAAGGAAAGAAGGTCCAGGTACACCCGCTTGGCCAATCGCGCCTAACGTTGAGGTAAAGATGATCGCAATATAAGCGCTCATCGTAAGATCTACATGGAACATTTGCGCAAAGAATACAGCAACCAGACCATAATAAATGGCATTACCACTCATGTTAATTGTCGCGCCCAGCGGTAGTACAAATGCCGCTGTTGATTTAGATACATTAAGCTCTTCTTCACACACTTCCAAGTTAACCGGCAGGGTAGCCATCGATGACGCAGTTGATAGCGCCAATGCTTGCGGTTTCTTCATCGCAGACATGAACTTCATTACTGGCATATCCGAGAAAAACTTAATCACGAGTGGGAAGAAAATAAATCCGTAAATCAGGATGGCTGCGATATAAACAACAAACAATTTAAGTACGACATTAAGTGCATCAAAACCAAATGTACCGACTGAGTCAGCCATTAGACCGAACACCCCGATCGGTGCAATGATCATCACGCAGTTAATCATCCATACGAATGCATCGATAATCGTATTCAGACCATCCATGATAGGTTGAGCACGTTTGCGTTCTACTTTTGTTAGCGCAATACCAAAGAAAATACTGAACACTAAAATTTGCAGGATATTACCACCCGTCAATGCTTCGAATACATTGGTCGGGATCATCCCTATAATGGTATCAAACACCCCAGGTAAAGCACCTTGTTCTGCAGTAACCGCCGCTAAGCCAGCTCCGTGTTGAGAGAAATCAACCCCTGCTCCCGGCTGGAACACTTCTCCCATAACCAAGGCTAGGGCCACAGCAATGGCAGACGTCAGCATAAAGAATGCAAAGGTACCAACGCCAATTTTACCTGCTGATGGGCTATCCCCTAAATTGGCAGCGCCGGCAATAATAGACACTGCCACGAGAGGTATAACCAACATCTTGATCAAATTTATGAATAAGGCGCCTAGAGGGGCGAAGATAGAAGCCCCTTCACCCATCACAGCACCGACTACGGCACCAATGATCATAGCGACAACTACTTGAAAGCCGATATTTTTAATCAGCTTCTTTTTATTTTTAAGCACAAATCCTCTCTCGCTGAACAATCAGCCGATATATTACGTTAAAATATAATTTCGGCGATAATATCACAACAAGTCATGGATAAATATGATTAAACATCAAGTTTTAAGACAGGAACCTAACAAATCCATAATAAATAGTGATCATCACGTAATAAATGACAATTTTAGCCTCGAATAAACCAAACCATACTGCCTAATTGTTTAATAATGCCATTAATCCGCTAACCCGTTCTGTGCGCAACTTAATTGCTTTTTTCATCACGGCTACGTTTGCAAATATATCAAGCTTACTTTTTGCTCGGGTGATCCCGGTATAGACTAACTCCCGCGTCAACACTGGCGTAAAGCGGTTGGGTAATATCATCACGGTATGGGCAAACTCAGAACCTTGAGACTTATGAATAGTCATGGCAAATACGGTTTGATGCGGCGGCAATCGGCTGGGTAAGAAAGATTGTACTGTGCCATCGGCCATTTCGAAATAGACCCGTATTCTGCCATCATGATCCAACATACAAATACCAATATCACCATTGTATAAACCAAGACCATGATCGTTACTGGTGATCATAATAGGACGGCCTGCATACCAATCAGACTGACCTTTTTCAATATGACGATTTTTAGCCAACGCTTTTTCAATGCGCTGATTTAAACCTTGCACACCAAAATCGCCCTCACGAATAGCCGTTAATATCTGAAAATCATTGAATGAGTTCAATACGATTTTTGCTTGTTGATCATCTGGCGCGGCCACCAGATTATGCAAATATGCCTGATAGCCTTTACTCGCCATTTTGATCAATAATTCATATTCATCAGTCGATAACGGATGCAGAGTAATATCATCATGATCATTATCCCAAACCCGATCAAATTCATCCAGATCTCCACGGTTAACAGCTCCTGCCAAACAGCCAATACCGGAATCAGCATCAAAACGATAGCTCTTCCGCAATAAGCATAAGCTATCGTAAATAGCAGATGCATGGGGGTCTTGGAATTGATTAAGTTCATAATCGGTGATCTTGGTTAGCCAGCCCACTTGCGCCGGTGAATAACCCGACTCTGCATAAGCACAAATATCAGCAAGCACCGAACCCGCTTCCACAGAAGACAGTTGGTCTTTATCACCCAGTAAGATCAGGCGTGCCTTTGGCGGTAACGCCGCAAGCAATTTAGCCATTAATGGCAGATCAACCATCGATGCCTCATCCACAACCAAAACATCTAAGTGTAATGGGTTTTCAGCATCATGACGGAAAGACTGACGATTTGGGATCACCCCTAATAAACGGTGGATGGTTCCCGCTTGTTCCGGGATCAAGTCTGCCACATTCACGGCTAAATCAAGCTTACCTTTCGCCCCTGAAATTGATTCGGTTAAACGCGCGGCGGCTTTACCTGTCGGTGCCACCAACTTGATCGTCAATGCTTGTTGATTCAATAAACCTTGCTCGATCAGCAATGCCAATAGTTTCGTTACCGTGGTTGTCTTCCCCGTACCCGGTCCACCTGAAATAACTGAAAAATGGCGTGTGGCAGCAACCGCAACAGATAACTTCTGCCAATTCAAACAATAGGCTTCCGGGATCAAACTATCTAAAGCATGCAATTGCTTGGCATTTTTAGCCGTCATCAATACTTGCTCGACATCCGCCCAATTAATACGGGCTTTTTTAACCACATCCAAATATTTACTCACAAATGACTGGGCACTAAACTCTTTTTCTCGCGCTTGTGCCAGCACCGGAAATAGAAACGCATAATCACGTTGAAATAAGCGGTTTAAACTGTCTCTCAGGTCGGGCTGTTGGCTTTGTATTGCCAGTCCTTTAAGTTGATTGGCTACTTGCAGTTCATACTGCCAATAGCGCTGTAAATACAATTTATTAGCACTGGCAACAAACTGCATTGGCGACTCATCACCGACTACATCTGACGCTAACAATAAATCCGGCCATTGCTCAATACGCGCAGGTAGTAAGCCTAATAACAGATGTGAATCGGTTAAATTCAGATCAAATAACGAATTCACATTTAATCGATTTAAATCAATACAGACATGACCTTTTCCCAATTGATAACTGGTTAAACAAGCCAATAGGATCACTGCAGGTTCAGTCTCAAAGCGACCGATAAAAACGGCAAACTGGTAATCGAGTTGGCGTATTTTGTTTTCACTGGCTAATACTTTTAATGCACCTAGCAAACTCATTTCACTGCCTCCCCAACAAATAAGTCATTCATTGCGATGATAAATTCGCGACTTGGTTTAGTAAAAAATACACCATACTCTTGCTCAGTTTCCACTCGCATACCCCGTAAAAACAGATAATAAACCCCACCAAAATGCTGGTCATAATCATAATCGGGAATACGGGATCCTAAGAAACGATGTAACGCTAAGGTATAAAGCTGGTATTGAAATTCATAGCGGTGCTCAATCATCACTTGATTAATAGATTCCACCCTATAATCAGTTTGGCTGTCCCCCAAGTGATTAGACTTATAATCCAGCACGTAATAACGGCCATCATAAACAAAAACTAAATCGATAAAGCCTTTCAACATACCCGTCACTTGTTGGAAATCTAACTGTCCGGCTTGCTGTGATAATGTATCATGTTGGTTTAATAAACAGTTGATATCCTGACAATTAAGCGTGTCAATCGGCATGAAAAATTCCATCTCGACTTTTTTATCTGTCGGTTTTAGCTGGCGTAAACTAAAGTCACCTTGCAGCGGACAATCTAACACTTGATTCACCAATTCAAACAATACCGGTTGCCATTGCGGGTCATAACCTTCTCGGGCTAATAATGTTTCAATCTGTTGATTCAATAATGCGTCATCTACATTAGCAAAATCAATGTGTTCAAAAATAGTGTGCAATAACGTACCGGCTGCTGCGCCACGTGGAAATGAGAAAATATCCCAACTTACCTCTGCATCTTCTTCTTTATCATTATTTATTTCGGCATCAAAACCCGGTAATTCCAATGACGCATCATAACCTTGCTGATACTGTTGGTTGCCATGACTATGGCGAGAGAGTGCAGAATAACTGGTTACCCACCAATCCTTATCCACCCCTTGCCGCATTTGTTTCGCCTGATAATTTACTGCTGGCATAGCCGTTGGTTGATAAGCAGGTACAGAGCCAATAAAGGGTGCTGATAATATTAACGACGTTTGCTGTTCACACAGTTTTTCAATGCAGGTCTTAAACTCGGCATCCGTACATTCTTGCGCTTGTTGTATTAGATAACCCATGCCATTCAGGTGCATTTTATTATGAGAATTACCCATTTTAACCGCACCAAGACCCAACCATGTGGCATATACGCCTCGCGTTAATGCCACGTATAATAATCGAAGATCTTCCGCCAAACGCTCTTGATCTGCCTGCACTTTCGCAGCTTCTAATCCAGTCTCATCATCGAGATCTAGGTGTACGTAGGTTTTACCATCTGCATGATAAAGTGGATTACTCGCAAGACGTGTTGCACAAATAAACGGTAAAAACACTAGGTTATATTCCAAACCTTTAGATTTGTGGATAGTAACGACCTGGACAAGATCCGCTTCACTTTCCAAACGTAATAGCTGCTCTTGTGCATCACCATTTGGGTTTTCAATTTTTTCACCAAACCAACGGAAAAGACTATACTCACCATCCAATTTTAAACTGGCTTCTTGCAGTAATTCGCCCAGGTGCAACACGTCGGTCAGCCGACGTTCACCGCCCTGTTTAGCTAACATGATCGCAGCAATATTCTGCTGATTTATTAATAAACGAAGCGCAGCTAAAAAACCTTGTCTCTGTAGTGCAACTTGATATTGCTTGAACTCGGCAACCGTTTGTTCCCAAATTTTTTCATCATTACTTAGCTGATCAAGCGCTAAGGCTGGTTTTTCAAAAATCGACGTCGCTAACGCAGCCCGCAGTAAACTTTCATCCTCTGGCGCCAATATCGCAGCAAAAATATGATACAACTCGCGCGCTTCTCTCGTCGCAAATACACTCTCGCGGTTAGACATATAAACACTGGGAATATTCAGCAGATCAAGTTGCTCACGGACTAACTTTGCTTCCGCCCCCGTTCGCACTAATACAGCAATATCAATAGCTTGAACTGGTCGGCCGTCAAGTATTGCTTCACCATTTTGTGCATCCGTTAATAAGCCTGCGATCTGATTGGCTGTCGCTTTTGCATAAACCTTTTGATACAAAGCTTTGGTTATATTTTTTTGATCTTCTTCTTCGTGTAACCACAGTTGTAATGCCGCAGGTTCAGTGCCCTGCCACATAAAGGGTTTACTTTTCCCCTGAGAGAGCACTGCTTGAAAGCTAATACTGTCTTCATAAATAAACGGTTTATCCGCATGTCCAAAAACACGATTAACCGCAGCAACCATCGCAGCTGAAGAACGCCAGTTTTTATTCAAGGTATAATGGTCGTCAACATTTTCACGGGCTTGCATATAAGTAAAAATATCAGCACCACGAAAGCTATAAATCGCTTGCTTGGGATCACCAATCATAAATAGGCCGGTATTCGCCTGCTTACCATATATTGCATTGAATATATCGTATTGCTGCTGATCGGTATCTTGAAATTCATCAATCATGGCAATCGGATATTGCTGACGAATACACTCAGATAAAGCACTCGCCTGCGCGCCACCTAATGCATTTGAAAGACCAGAAAGCAGATCATCAAATGACAACAATTGGGATTGTGCTTTGGTGGTTTGGATCCTTTCACGTACATATTTAATCGCACTTAACATTAAACCGTCTTTAAGTGACAGTGGCTTTTCTAATAATGCTTCAATTAATGCAAAAACAGCATGCTCTGGACTGGCTTTATTTTTCTTGGTTTTGACAATTAAAATATCCTGAGCAAACTTACCAATGCAATCAGGTAAGTCATTTTTTAATGTCTCTGATTGCGACCATTCCAGCATTTGTACTAACCATTTTTCAACACTCTTGGCGCGATAACTATTACCATTCAAATTACCCGATTGAATCAACTTGCCTATATCTGCACCGCTTGCTGACCAGCCCGTTTTCACCTGTGCAATAGCAGTGATAAGCTGATCATAGCCTTGCTCAATATCGATATTAGGTTTGGTGATAAATTGAATGTCAGTATTAGATAAATAAGGCGAAATGTCTTTTAACAATAACTGTGGCGATGTCCAAAATTCATGGATCATGTCAATCATGCTATCTTTATAACAGTAAAAATGACTACGCCAAAAATCCGCTATCGCATTAAATTTTAGCTGTGATTCATCAGTAATAAATTCATTTTCAAACAAAGCCCCTGACTCAAAAGCATTCTGTTTTAGCATACGCTGACAAAAGCCGTGGATGGTATAAACCGCCGCTTCATCCATCTGCCGCTCTGCAGCCAGCAATCTTTTGGCACAAGCGATATGTTCACTTTCATCAATATCTTGCAGTAAGCTATTGATGACCACATCATCACTTTTACCCGTAACAAAAGCGATCCGCGCCTGGTGAATTCGAGCACGAATACGGTCACGCAACTCTGCTGTTGCCGCCTCAGTAAAGGTCACAACCAGAATCTGTTCAACCGTTAACGGCTGTATTTTATCATCACATTTATAAGCCTGCGCGTTACCGTGACCCAGTAACAGGCGTAGGTATAAACTGGCGATAGTAAAGGTTTTACCGGTACCCGCTGAAGCCTCAATCAGGCGCTCGCCATACAATGGAAAAGTCAGGGCATTCAGTACATTGATCGTCGCCATGATTATTTCTGCTCCAAGTGTTCACAAATAGGGTAAATAATCACTTTAGCTTGCTCAGTCATTTGGTTATAAACGTCATCCGTTAAACGTGGAAAGGTGCGTTGTAAATAGTCATCACTGTTTTCAGCCATTCGATTGTAACCGCCTTCAAAATTTAATACCGCTTCATTGTGTAGCTTAAACTCATCCACTTCTTTACCGGTAAAATGACTGGCCATCCATGCCCACGCTGTTTTTGGAAATAACGCAAGTGGCGCACACAGCCCATCGTTATAACGGTCAATAAACTGAAATAATAATTCCCGTGCCAGATCTTGTTCAATCACCTGCAAGGTCTGCACTTGCGGTTCACCTTTAACAAGATGGATAAGGCTGGTTGCTTTGGCCGCTGGCGTCGAAAGACAAAAACATAAATGCTCTAACCAGATCTGCAAATAATCTTTACCGTTAAATCCACTCGGCTTATAACGCACTAAGCCACCATTATAAATTTGCTTTAACCACCCTACCAATCGACCTGAAGTAAGCGGAATATTAACCTCAACATCATCACCCGGATGAGTTAAATAGTCCCCCAGACATGCGGCTAATTGCACTATCACTTTAACTTCTTTATCGAGTGATATCTTGCCAAAACGGCCCAGAGGTAGACGACCCGATGCGATCAATTGTTCAGTCATTCGCGCAACGTCTGCATCCGCGAGTTGAGTATCCAGCAACAGTGCTTTTAATTGGTATTTTTCTAAATTATCGACAGCGAAAGGTTCATCATCAAGTACTTCTAAACTTGATTGATTAAAATAAACTTTTAGGCGACGATTAAAAAAATATTTGGCCGGATGACGATAGAAACGTAATAACTCAGCGAGTTCAATATCCTGCATATCATCACTCTGTTCGAGTGGTGGCAATGGCTGGGATAAAAATTCACGCGTTTCCCTATTTCCAACTAAAACGGGTAACCACTCTTGCGCAAATGAAAGTGGCCTATTTTCGTCATAATAACGGGCGTTAAAAGGCTGCAAAGCATGATGAGTAAATAGATGATCCAATAAATTGTGCGCAGAGAGATCCGGAGTTAATCCTTCATCCCCTTGCAGACAAAAACTTTGCTTACAATATTGCACTAACTCGGTCACCAGCACCGAAGGTAAACGCTCGCTTTTATCTCGAATACTACTACCAATATAGCTAATATAGAGCTTATCTTGTGCCGATATTAGCGCTTCTAAGAATAAATAGCGGTCATCATCTCGACGACTACGGTCCCCTTGTTTGTGATCGTTAGCCATCAGATCAAAGCCCATCGGTGCGATCGAACGAGGATAGACGCCATCATTCATCCCCAATAAACAAATGACTTTAAAAGGGATTGAACGCATCGGCATCAAAGTACAAAAATTAACTTGCCCGGCTAAAAATTTTTGACTTGAGCTGACTTTGGATAACGCATTATTCAAGTAATCCCTGAGTACCAGGGGCGAAATATTACGGTTAAATTGCGCGTTAATGAGTTGTTCATTTAAATCTGAAAATGCATCGCGTATAATAGCCAATGATTGCTCATCATCAGTATCCACCTGATAGAACTGTTCGATCAATTGATTACTTAAAGCTATCCACTCCGCCACAGGTTTTGCATTTTGCAGAAGCGCTAAGTTATCGAGTAATGTCTCGATAAAATGAGCCAACTTGCCTAACAACTCAGCTTGGATACCTTGTACTTCAGAATAAGGTAAAATGCCTTTATAGAGTTGATCACCGCCATAAGCATAACCAAGTAGCATACGGTGTAAACCAAATAGCCAGGTATTCTGCTGCATAGCAGGCAGATCAAAACGCGACGCATCTTCTTCATCAAGTCCCCAACGAATACCGGATTCATCAATCCACTGACGTAATCGATTAAACTCATCTGCGCTAATACCAAAACGAGCAAGCACAGCTGGAACTTCAAGCAGGGAAAGTAATTCAGATACGTTACAGCGGGAAAGTGGCAGTGCCAATAACTGTAAGAAACTTAATAAGATAGGGTTATCATATTGTGCACCACCATCTGATATTGAAAATGGAATATAGCGATTATCATAACGATCCATCGCTCCAAAGATAGATTGAATATAGGGGCTATATCCGTTGACGTCAGGCATCATGACTACAATATCACGTGGTTTCAAATATGGATTCTCTGAAAAGAGAGTCAGTAATTTATCATGCAAGACTTCAATTTCACGCATGGGACTATGGCAGGCGTGTAATTCCAGTGATAAATCGTCTGCTGAAACCGCTAACTTACAGCAACTTGTATGTTCACCATTTACGATATTATCAGGATCGAACTCAGCCATACTTCGATCTTTTAAATTCATGATGTCTAAATGTATTTTAGCTAAAATGTGTTCTGAAGCCGGCGAGACAAAAACATCTAATTCCTGGCAACCAAACTGTGTTAATAACGCTAAATTATCACGGCCTAATTTCCCCATGGACGCAAGCAAAGGGTTACCAACTCTAACAGCATCATCTTCATCAAATAACTGATGTGCAGATGCCGCATCCACAGCCATTATTTTTTGGCTTGTACCAGTTTTTTCATTACTAGCATTAATTTTATTACGTAATTTCAATAGCCATTTAGCATCAATCAGATCTCCCCAGTACAATTGGCAGGGGTTAGACAGCATGAAATGAACATCACAATGTTCGCCTAATGCTTTCAGTGCATCCAAATAGCGCGGCGGTAATGCCGAGACTCCAAATACAAATATCCGTTTAGGTAATGCCGATTTATTAAAGCCAGGAGAATATAACGCTTTTATGAAAGAGTCATACAAATTAGCGCGGTGATAATGAGATTGGCCTAATGCTGCCGTTTCTTCAACAAGTTTGCGCCAAAGTAAGGGCTGCCAAGGGTGTGTGTCAGCTTTAGTATTAAGGTCTTGCTCCCAGTCTGCAATCCATTCCGGACGATAAACTAAATACTGGTCAAAGGTATCTGCTATTTTCTGGCATAACTGGAATAAGCGAAAATCATCGTTATCATCAAGTAAATAATCGTGCAGCGAGACAAATTCTGGCTTGTCTAGCAAGGTAGGTAATATCCACATTAACTTCCACGACATAGCCTCTTTATTAAATGCACTTTTGTCTGGAATGTTTTCTAATACGCGTTGAAACATCTTCCAAATAAATGAAGCCGGCAGTGGAAATTCGATATTGGCCGAAATCCCCATAGATTTAGCTAATTCCATTTTGACCCACTGAGCCATACCAGGGCTTTGAACTAACACCTGTTCTTCTTCAAATGGGTTAGCAAGTGGTGACTTCGCAATAAAATGCGCCATCAACTCTTTTAAAATATCTAATTGATTAGAATGGTAAAGATTAAACACATGAACTCCAGACAGGTAACCTAATCGAATTGTGGAGTAAGCTGGCTAACTATGCAACATTGAAAAAACACATATTGCTTTTACGACAGATATAGCCAACGAACTTATAAATGGAAATTCATACCAATTGGCATTCAAAGCTTGGCAGGTAGGCAACTCAAAAGAGAAATATTGAGTAGATTTTATCATATTGCAGATACAAAAAAACCAGCGCTAGGCTGGTTTTTTTGTTTGTCTTACGACATTATTTAGCGTTTGGCGATGTCCTACTCTCACATGGGGAAGCCCCACACTACCATCGGCGTTATTACGTTTCACTACTGAGTTCGGAATGGAGTCAGGTGGTTCCGCAACACTATGGTCACCAAACAAATT
>JBLHPA010000018.1:0-32030 GCA_047628235.1 Moritella sp. | reverse complement strand
ATTGTTAAAGAGCGTTGACCTTGGCGCTGTGCGTCTCAGTCAGGCTGCGTATTCTACGCAAACCAGTTTCGAAGTCAAGCACATATTTGTACTCTATTCAGGGAGTTTAAAAAGTAACCGAAGCTATTATTTAACTACCTTACTGAGCGGCTGTTGCCGTGTCAGTGAGGTCGCATTATAGAGACTTAGATCACATAGACAAGCGCTTTCTAAAAAAAGAACATGGCAACATCCAATCTGGTTGTTTACTATGCTAATTGAGCATTTTAATAACATTTCATTACTGTATAAAGGATTCTAATGACCAATTCACTTCGAAAATACCAAGGCATAATGCCAAAATTGGCGGACTCGACTTATGTTGACCCTTCTGCAGTGCTTATCGGTGATATTACACTTGCCGAAGATGCGAGTATCTGGCCGCTGGTCGCTGCACGAGGAGATGTCAATAAAATAACAATCGGCGCAAGGAGCAATATACAAGATGGCTGCATACTGCATGTCACTCGTAAAAGCCCAACCAACCCAAATGGTATCCCTCTTATTATAGGAGAAGATGTCACTGTCGGCCATAAAGCTTTATTGCATGCCTGTACAATTGGGGATCGGGTATTAGTCGGTATGGGGGCTATCGTACTTGACGGTGCAAGAATTGAGAGTGACGTGATGCTTGGTGCCGGTGCCCTTGTACCACCAAACAAAACCTTAAACAGTGGCTATTTATACATAGGTAGTCCAGCTAAGCAGGCTCGCAAACTGAGTGATGCAGAAATAGCCTTCTTGAAATT
Source organism: Moritella sp. (assembly GCA_047628235.1). GTDB lineage: Bacteria > Pseudomonadota > Gammaproteobacteria > Enterobacterales > Moritellaceae > Moritella. The sequence goes on along the minus strand of JBLHPA010000018.1, from coordinate 31,242 downwards.
ATCAGCTGATAATTACGTTATCTTGAAAAATGAATACATGACAGATTTTAAATAATATAATTAAATCAGCCGTATTGAACGCCCTTTATAGGCCAAGGGCGTTTATGCCGTACTACCTTGATTACAAGTTAGTTGGCCAACATTTGCCGTAATTCTCGCAAGACCTGCGAAATACTTGGCCGGATACCACGCCAAACTGCAAAGCTTTCAGCGGCTTGCCCTACTAGCATACCTAAACCATCAATGACTCGTTCTGCGCCATGCTGTTCAGCCCACTGATTAAATGCCGTTTGCTCGGAACCGTACATCATGTCATAACAAATAACCTTGCTATGAATCAACGCACTATCAATACCAGGCACCTTACCGGACAAACTAGCCGATGTGGAGTTAATAATCAGATCAAAATAACCATCAATATCCGGAAATGCACAAGCCTGAATATCACCATATTTCTTAAACAGCCCAGCTAAATTCTGTGCTTTAACAACAGTTCGATTCGCTACAACTATCTGGCTGACATTCTGCTCAAGTAACGGGCCAATAACCCCTCGCGCGGCACCGCCAGCGCCAAGTAGTAAAACGCGCTTATCTGCAAGATCTAAATATTGTTTTAAATCAAAAATCAAACCAAAACCATCAGTGTTATCACCGACCACAATACCATCATCCGTCAACTTTAAGGTATTAACAGCGCCTGCCAGTTTAGCGCGAGAACTTAACTGCTGAGCAAACTGGTAAGCATCTTCTTTGAACGGCACGGTTATATTACAACCCCTTCCCCCTTGGGAAAAAAAGGATTTGACTGCGAGTTGAAAACCGTCTGTAGGAGCCTCAATTGCCTGGTAAGTAAGCTTCTGAGCGGTTTGCCGTGCAAAAAAAGTATGGATCATAGGGGATTTACTATGATTGATAGGATTACCAAATACTGCATAACGGTCCATGGCTGAATACTCCTTTAAAAACATATATCCCCTAATATACCTTAACTTTAGCAATGAATCTTTATAATTAGCTTAAACGAATGCGTATACCCAACATCATTAAAAATGCAGAAATCAGCAAGTCGTGAGGTAGCCAAATTGGATTGATATGGCTAAATATGGATCCTGCTAAATATTTGGATATTTCCTGTCGCCTTAACTCAAGTAAGCAAGTTAAATAAATGCGATTCATCTAACTACCACTATTTTGCAATTCATCTATAATAGTGGATAATTCTAATTTTCAATGCGGATAAACTATGTTTAGCAAAAAAAAATCAGTCCAACAGGGGTTAACTTTTATTTCTAAAAGTTGCAGTATTATGGGCGAATTAGATATCTCAGGTGATATTTTATTAGATGGCCAGCTTAACGGATCATTAAAAAGTGACAGCACCATTACCGTGGGCACTTCTGGGAATCTTATCGGGCTATCATCTAGCAAGCGGATAACAATTTCAGGCTCTGTTGCAGGTGATCTAGAATGTGATGAACTGCATATTGAAAAAACTGGCGTGTTACGCGGAAACATTATTTGTAATTCAATTAATATCGATAATGGTGGTCAATTTTTTGGTCAAAGACTCGCACAAGCCTGGACCTCGGCAGCTAAACTAAAAAATTATACCCCGCAGGATAAAATGAAAACAACCAAAGAAATGAGCCCTGAACAAAAAAATACTGTTACGATCGAAAATAACAATGATAAATTTTCTGTTGTTAGTTAACTCACAATTAACGATAAACAGCCCCTGTAAGCGCATCTTTTATTGTGGTGGGCTGACTTAATTGGCCAACAGGCGCTGAAACAATCGCCCCCAGCATGCCACCCAGCTGCACTTGCACCTGTTCCGCCGTTGTGCAAGGTGAATAACCCGTCAGATTAGCACTGGTTGATGTGATAGGGCCACCAAATTCTAGACAGAGCTTAGCTACAATTGGATGTGCGGATACCCGCACTGCAATGCTGCTAAATGTCCCCGTCAACCATTTTGGCACCTCCTGCTTTACCGGTACAACCCAAGTTGTAGGACCCGGCCAGGTTTGCTGAATGCTATTAAGTTGAACCGCTGAAAGTTTATTTTGATCAATATAGTCAGCCAATTGTGAAAAATTAGCCGCAATCAAAATTAAACCTTTGTCTATTGGCCGCTGCTTAATATGAAGTAATCGCCGAACGGCGACTTCACTCATAGGATCACAGCCCAAGCCAAAAACAGCTTCAGTTGGGTAAGCAATAACTTCGTGATTAGCTAACGCAATAGCGGCATTAGTGATAGCGGTTATATTATTCACAGTATTATATCTATTAATAAAAAGTGGCAATTAAAAATGGCAGCTAACGCTACCATTTCTTACTCTAATTCAGCATAAAACGCACAATAATATTATTGTGCGTTTAGCATTACTTGCAATGCAGCATCTTTGGCAATAATGCTGTCAGCATTAGCTTGTCGTTCAGCTTTCACTTTAGCAGCCAACTCAGGGTTTGCGATAGAAAGCATTTGCGCCGCAAGATAAGCTGCATTTTTTGCACCCGCACTACCGATTGCAACAGAAGCAACCGGAACCCCTCCAGGCATTTGCACTGTTGATAACAATGCGTCTATACCTTGCAGTGGTCCTGCATTAATTGGCACGCCAATCACAGGACGAGTCGTAATACCAGCGACAGCACCCGCCAAATGTGCAGCGAGGCCCGCGGCACAGATAAATACAGTACAACCACGAGCCTCAGCATCAGTTACAAACTGGTGAGTCGCTGCAGGTGTACGGTGCGCAGAAGTAACTTTAACTTCATAATGAATTGCAAATGACTTTAATACATCAAGTGTAGACTGCATTATTGGTAAATCTGAATCTGAACCCATCAATACCGCAACAAATGGTGTAGACATAATTATCCCCTTTCCGTATGAGTGATTTTAATCAATAGCGTTAAGCGCTATTCTGATAAAGCACGCTTATAGCCGCACGTTTTCTGTGGGCAAATAAGTTGTTTTCCATTACTGGTTTTCTTTTCGACTAAAATTGACCAATTACAATCTGGACAATTTATCGCAATAGGTTTGAAATTAATAATATATTTACACTTCGGATATGTATCACATGAATAAAAGAGCTTACCGTAGCGAGATTTTTTCTGTAATAAACTGCCGAAATCGCACTGTGGACAGCATATTCCAGTTGCATCAGGGGTCTCAGTCTGAGAAATATAAGAGCAGGTAGGAAATTGAGTGCACCCGATGAAAAAACCATAACGACCACGTTTTAATGCTAATTCATGTTGACATTCAGGGCATTCAGAACCAGCCAAAACTTTCTCATTTTCAAAATGAGATTGCGAAGATAGCGGGCGTGAGTATTCACAATTAGGGTAATTATTACAGCCTAAAAAAGGGCCCGACTTTGCATTTTTAATACTTAGCTCAGCACCACACTCTGGACAAATTTCATATTCTTTTTCCAGTGCATGCTCATGCGAGGTAAATAATTTATCGTCATTTTTAGACATGTGAATAATTATAGGTGAATAATTAATGTGCGGATATTAACAAAATTTACATTTTATACCAGTATTTAAAGTGAATTAAATCCGAGTTGTGAACAATTCACCTCATACTAATGCAGATAATCATGCTCTTTAGCGTAAACTAACTCTTCCATTTGCATATAGGCTTTTTCACCATTAGGCACATTAAACAGCACCATTAAAATAACCCATTTAATATCATCTAGATCTAGGTTACTGTTTTCCAACTCGACCAAACGTGCAATCGCCATCTCTCTGGTTTCAATATTCAATACTTTTATGTGCTCGAGAAACAGCAAAAAACCCCTGCATTCAGTATTAATATAAAATTGCTCTGACTCCGTGTATATACGCATTGAATTAACCGCAGACACTTGGATATTGGCTTGTATGTCGCCATTTCTCAGCTCGACCAAATTCTCAATCCAAGTGATCGCTTTGTGTATTTCCGCTTCTTCAAAGCCAACTAAAATGAGTTCACTTAACAAGTCATCTCGATCAACCAAGAACTCCGATTCATTTTGCTCATAAAAATTTTCGAAAAGATAAATAAGTATATCTAACATTAGCCCCTCCGCTTTGACCTTACATAACCGCCTGGAGCCGCAATAACCCAACCGTCAAGTTCCAACTCAATTAAACTGGTCAAGACTTGGTTAACAGGCTGTTGGCTGCGCTCCGCGATGAGATCAGCTGTGATCACTTCATAGCCGACACTATCTAAGATAGGTTGATTTAGCAATGAAACTATTTCGCTATCGGGCTCGAACAGGTCTGTTTGCTTAATATTTGTACGCGCGTTTATATATGTCAACTCATCGATGACATCAATGATTCCAGTGATCAATTTGGCGCCTTGCTGGATTAGATGATGGCAACCGGCAGCCATGGGATTATCGATAGCGCCAGGCAGAGCAAATACCTCCCGCCCTTGTTCCATGGCACATCGGGCTGAGATCAAGGATCCACTATTCACCGCAGCTTCCACCACAATCACGCCCAATGAGAGTCCAGTAACGATACGATTGCGACGGGGAAAATGTTCCGGGCGGGCTTGGGTAAAAGGGCTGAATTCAGATACTAGCAGTCCTTGCTTGACGATCTCCTGAGCAAGTTTCTGATGTCGCTTAGGATAGATGTTAGCCAGTCCGGTCCCAAGCACCGCGATAGTTTTTCCTTCTGCCTGCAATGCGCTGCGATGACATTCACAGTCTATACCTATAGCTAAGCCACTGGTGATCACCAGCCCCTGCTGCACTAAACCAGCAGCCAGGTTGTTAGCATGCCTTTTACCGTAATAACTGGGATTGCGGGTTCCCACCATTGCGATCTGCGGCTGTGATAATAACGCGGGTTCGCCTTCAGCGTAGAGCAGCATAGGCGGAGATGCGACATTCTTTAATGCAATAGGGTATGCAGGAGCAGTAATCGGGATGAGGTGTCGATTATCGGCACCACTAAGCCAGGTGAGGTAGCTATCGATTAAAGGCCAGTCTGGGGAGAGAACGGCCTGTTGCTGCACCACATCTAAGCCAAGCGCTTGAAGATGCTGTGCCGTGCTACTGAATAAATGGGGTAATGATATTTTTTGCAATAATTTTAGCGCCCGACTCCCCCCAATTTTAGGGACTTCATTTAACGCTAACCAATATCTGTTCAATTCATTATCCATTAACTATCTCATAAGCTACCAACCTTATCATTAAGTTTAATCACTTGTGAGCTATGTGTAATGAGTGCAAGGCTTACTTTATCGTAAACTTTGAACACCATCATTTCCCCTACCCTTTCATCTGGGAGCTGAAGCGCATTTTTATCCCCAAATACCTGGTCATATTGACTCACCTGATCATCATAATTGAAATCACCTTCATCATTACTCTTAATAACGATGAGGCCTCGTTTCAACACAGCAAACATATCACCGGCACTCACGTTGTCACGCCAGCCTCGATTAATGATAACAACATCATTTTTACCAATTGCACTGTGTTGTTCATCCGCAGCAATGATATCGCCTGGACTTGCTAGCTGAAAATTACGCGGCTGAAAGTAAACTGGCAATCTATCCTGCTCTGGCATAGGCAGCAATTGATCACCTTTACGGGCTTCTTTGGTACTCTTTAAAATTGTTAACTTGGCCGGAACGGTTGCAGACCCGGTATGAGTAACCCGGGCAATAGCAACAAATTCAACTTCATGACCTAATTTTTCTTGCGTGGTAGGATCGATATAGCTACGGCCTTGACGATAAATGCCGTATTGACCCGGCTGCAGAGAGCTGGAAGCAAAAATACTATTACCAACTAAGAAAGTTGTATTACCATCATTATTGCCAAGAATAACGGGAGCCTGATTTAACTTATCATCGGTTGCCACATAATCCCGTGTAAGAAAGGGATGCACAAGCGCCAACGGTATCGTGGGAATAGCACTGCTGTCCTTAGCTGTGGGGCGTGCCTTCGGCGACATTTTAAGGATCCGTTTACGTACTAAACGGGGTTGACCATCGATAAAGATCAGCTTTAATTTATCACCGGGGTAAATCAGGTGTGGGTCATCGAGATCAGGATTAGCATCCCATAACTGCGGCCAGAGCCAGGGACTTTGGAGAAATTTGGTTGAAATATCCCAGAGTGTGTCCCCTTTTTGCACCGTGTATTCGGTAGGGTATTCTTTTTTTAAGTTTAGGCTATCTGCATGTGCTAAAAAGGGTAATATAGCAGCTAAAGCAAACAACAAACGACGTTTTATGGACATATCCTTTCCTAATAGTTGTTTGAACGCTTATATTTATAGTGATTATTGTGACGTTTTACGTCAAAATTAAGCGTTAATTGAATCCATTCAAAGTAAGAAAGTACCATGGCTATATTAGAAGTTTTACATTTTCCTGATGATCGACTAAAAAAAATTGCTAAACCTGTGCAGGAAATCACACTGGCAACACAAACCATCATCGATGACATGTTAGAGACCATGTACGCCGAAAAAGGTATCGGCTTGGCCGCAGTACAGGTAAATATCATGCAACGGATTGTAGTTATCGATATTTCAGAACAACGTGATAAACCTCTTATCCTCATCAATCCGGTTATTTCCGAACGTTCGGGCGAAACAGGGATTGAAGAAGGCTGCCTATCGGTACCAGAGACGCGGGGATTTGTGACTCGCGCTGAGCTAGTAACAGTATCAGCGTTAAACCGTGATGGTGAAGAGTTTACACTACACGCTGATGATTTATTAGCCATTTGTTTACAGCATGAATTAGATCATCTAGATGGGAAATTGTTTGTCGACTATTTATCCCCGTTAAAGCAGCAAAGAATTCGAAAAAAACTAGAAAAGCTAGCACGTCAAAATAAATAACTGTAAAAAGTAGGTATTAATCTTGAGCAAACCATTACGAATTATTTTTGCAGGAACACCCGATTTTGCTGCAAAACACCTCTCAGCGTTATTAAATTCAGCACATGAAGTGATTGCGGTATACACACAACCGGATCGCCCCGCTGGACGGGGTAAAAAACTCAAGCCAAGTGATGTAAAACAACTTGCCCTGTCCAGTGATATACCCGTTTATCAGCCCAAAATACTGCGGGATGAAACGGCTCAACAAGTACTTTCTGCTCTGAATGCCGACCTGATGGTCGTTGTGGCCTACGGACTGATCTTACCACAAGTGGTATTAGATACGCCGCGTCTCGGCTGCATTAATGTGCATGGTTCACTATTACCAAGATGGCGTGGTGCAGCGCCGATCCAACGCGCAATTTGGGCGGGTGACGCCGAAACTGGCGTGACCATTATGCAAATGGATATCGGCTTAGACACTGGTGCTATGTTACATAAGGTAACCTGCCCTATCGCGACCGATGAAACCAGTGCTTCACTGTACGATAAATTAGCAGAACTGGGCCCACAAGGATTACTTGAAACACTGGATCAGATCAGTGAGCAAACAGCAATAGCACAAGAGCAAGATGATGCGCAGGCAAATTATGCTGCCAAGTTGAGCAAAGAAGAAGCGAATATCGATTGGACTCAATCTGCAGTGGCTATTGAGCGGCAGATCCGCGCATTTAATCCCTGGCCAGTCAGTTATACCCAGATCGCAGAGCAAAACGTTAAAATTTGGCAAGCCGGTGTCATCGATGCAACCACAGATTTGCAACCGGGTACCGTTATCTCGGCAACGAAACAGGGTATCCAAGTGGCAACTGGTGAAGGTATTTTGAATTTATTAAATTTACAACTTGCAGGCAAAAAAGCCATGCCAGTACAAGATATTTTAAACGCGCGTAAAGAATGGTTTGTTGTCGGCCAATTACTTAACTCAATCTAATGCCCATAACCGCTCAGCAACACGCTAAGGGCGGTTTTACTTCGGATATATATACATGAAAACCAGAGCCAGTGCTGCGAAAGTACTTTACCAAGTTGTCGATAAAGGACAGTCACTTACCAATGCCTTACCCCTTGCGCAGCAGCTTCTTCCAGCTAAAGACCGTGCGCTATTGCAAGAGATCTGTTACGGCGTATTACGCTGGTTACCACGCCTCGAATTTATTAGCCGCCAGCTGATGACCAAGCCACTAATAGGCAAACAGAGACCTGTGCACTTCCTTATTTTAATCGGCCTTTACCAGCTCAAATACATGCGGGTACCCGCGCACGCTGCGGTAGCAGAAACAGTCAATGCGGCTAAGGTATTAAAATCCCCAAAACTAAGTGGTCTGGTAAATGCTATTCTGCGAAACTATCAGCGCCGACAAGATGAACTCGACACCAGTGCCGATGGTAATGACAGCTGTAAATTTGGTCATCCAGGCTGGCTTATAAAACGTATTAAAGCAGCCTACCCCGATCAATGGCAGGAAGTGTTATCAGCAAATAATGAACGCCCGCCAATGTGGATCCGCGTTAATCAGCGGCATCATAGCAGAGCGGATTACCAAGCACTGCTTGCCAGCGATGAGATAACCTGTATTAATGCTGACAGCGCCGACTCAGCGCTGCGTTTAGAAAAACCAACTGATGTTTATAAATTGGCCGGATTTGCTGAAGGCCATAGCTCGGTACAAGATGGCGCAGCCCAGTTTGCGGCTCAATTTCTAGATGCCCAACCTGGCGAACTGATACTTGATGCCTGTGCCGCGCCAGGGGGGAAAACGGCACACATTCTAGAACGTCAACCCGCCCTGAAACATCTGGTTGCAGTGGATTTTGATGCTAACCGCTTAGCACGTGTGCAGGAAAACTTAACCCGAATTGGACTAACAGCAGAGCTGATCCATGGCGATGCCAGTAAACCGGAAGCCTGGTGGCAAGGCGAGCAATTCGATCGCATTCTGCTAGATGCCCCCTGTAGCGCAACTGGCGTGATCCGCCGCCACCCTGATATTAAGTGGCTGCGTCGCGACTCTGATATAGCCGCATTAGTACAGTTGCAAGCAGAAATATTGGATGCGATGTGGGCACAACTCAAGCCAGGCGGTACCCTGTTGTATGCAACCTGCTCAATACTACCCGCAGAGAACATTGAGCAGATCAGTAAATTCATTGCACGTACGGCAAATGCTCGGCTGGTTCCGTTGATTAGCGGTAGTCCAGATAACGCCTCCAGCTGGCAAATATTGCCAAATACGCAAGGTATGGACGGATTCTTTTACGCGAAATTACAGAAAGTATAAAATATCTACTGTTGGTCTTAGTTGATATAGGCGTAGAATAGCAACTCAGATCAACAGCTCACGACAATTCAATTTTGTGCGAGGTTAAATGAAAATCATCATTATCGGTGCCGGCCAAGTAGGTGGAACACTGGCTGAAAACTTAGTGGGTGAAAATAATGATATTACCATTATTGATCACGACGGCAACAGTTTAAGAAGCTTACAAGATAAGTTTGATTTGCGTGTAGTCGAAGGCCATGGCGGCAACCCAGACGTACTACGTGAAGCAGGCGCCCAAGATGCCGATATGCTTGTTGCCGTAACGAATGATGATGAGACCAATATGATCGCATGTCAGGTTGCCCACACCCTGTTCAATACGCCAAATAAGATTGCGCGGATCCGTAATGAATCCTATCTTAATAATAAAGAGTTACTATTTCATCCTGGCGCCATCCCGGTTGATCACCTAATCGCTCCTGAGCAGTTGGTTACTGACTATATAAAACGCCTCATAGACTATCCAGGGGCACTGCAAGTGGTTCACTTTGCAAATAATAAAGTGGGTCTGGTTGCATTAAAAGCCTATTATGGCGGCCCTCTGGTTGGCAACGCACTGGCTGCACTACGTGAGCACATGCCGAATGTCGAAGCCCGTGTCGCCGCAATTTTCCGCAATGGTAAGCCGATCCGTCCGCTGGGAACGACTATTATCGAAGCTGATGACGAAGTTTTCTTCGTATCGGCAAGTAACAATATTCGGGCTGTAATGAGTGAATTACAAAAACTGGAACAGCCCTATCGACGGATCATTATCGCGGGTGGCGGTAATATTGGTGCCGCACTGGCAGGCCGCTTAGAACGGGATTACTCAGTAAAACTGATTGAGCGCAATATCAAACGCGCAGAGCAATTATCTGAAATGCTCAACAACACTATCGTATTTTGTGGTGATGCTTCCGATCAAGAACTGCTCAATGAAGAACATATCGACCAGACAGATGTATTCATTGCCGTGACCAATGATGACGAAGCCAATATTATGTCAGCCATGCTCGCTAAACGCATGGGCGCAAAGAAAGCCATGGTATTGATCCAACGCGGCGCTTATGTAGACCTGGTGCAGGGCGGTACGATTGATATTGCGATTTCACCGCAACAGGCCACCATTTCAGCCTTGCTGACACATGTACGTCGTGCCGATATTGCCAACGTATACTCACTGCGACGTGGTGCGGCAGAGGCAATCGAAGCGATCGCCCACGGCGATAAACTGACTTCCCGTGTTGTTGGGCGCGCAATCGGCAGCCTGAAACTGCCTTTGGGCACAACAATAGGCGCAATCGTTCGCAATGATGAAGTACTGATCGCCCATGATAAATGCGTGATCGAGCAAGATGATCACGTTGTGATGTTTTTAGTCGATAAGAAATTTATACCGGACGTGGAAAAGCTCTTTCAACCCAGTCCTTTTTTCTTGTAACAACTTGATAGATTAAAGTTTATATGGTTAATTTCAAACCCGTTTTGTTTATGGCAAGCGTGGTATTACGCGCGCTTACCCTATTCATGATCGCGCCGTTGATGCTGGCGCTTTTTACCGATGGCCATGGCGCCTCTGAATTCTTTAAATCGATAATTATTACCAGTATTGCCTCCGCCTTATTCTGGCATAAAGGTCGATCTAAAGTATTTCGTCTCGGCATCCGAGAGATGTTTTTACTCACGACCTGCATCTGGATCATTGCGTCTGCATTTGCCGCATTACCCTTTATGTTAATTCAGCACATTAGCTATACCGACGCCTATTTTGAAACCATGTCCGGCATAACCACTACCGGTTCCACCATACTCTCCGGTTTAGACGGTGTTGCCCACAGTGTACTGCTGTGGCGTTCCATTTTACAGTGGTTGGGCGGCGTTGGATTTGTGGTTATGGGGGTGGCAGTATTACCTTATCTAAACGTCGGTGGGATGCGCTTATTCCAGACCGAATCATCCGACTGGTCAGACAAAAACACCGCCAAAACTCAGCAAACTGCGGCTCATGTCATCTATGTTTACCTGAGTTTAAGTATCCTCTGCTATTTTGGTTACCTGGCTGCTGGCATGTCCTCTTTTGAGGCCGTTAATCATGCTATGACAACCCTTTCCACCGGTGGATACTCAACTTCTGATCAATCTATGGCCCACTTTTCAAAAGCGGCACAGTGGAATGGTACATTCTTTATGTTCCTGGGTGGCCTGCCATTTTTACTCCTGATTAACGCGATCCAGAAGCGTAATTTAAAGGCGCTATTCACTGATGCACAAATAATAGGTTTTTGTAAATTAATACTCAGCATGACGTTGGTGATGTCACTCTACCTGTGGCATCACAATGTTTTCAGTCTGGGTGATGCGATCCGGATCAGTATGTTTAATATCGTCTCGGTGATCACTACCACTGGTTATGGACTCACCGATTTTGGTACTTGGGGAGAGTTTACAACGGTACTGTTTGCTGGTTTGATGTTTACCGGTGCCTGTTCCGGTTCAACCTCAGGTGGGATCAAAATATTCCGCTTCCAAATCGCCTTCACCCTATTTAGAAAACAGATGTCACAGTTAGTGCACCCATCCGGGGTATTTCGTCAGCAGTACAACGGCCGAAAAGTAAATGATGTCATTGTGCGTTCTGTAGTGGCGTTTGCGAGCGCTTTCATAGCCACCATACTATGCATGGCTGCAATCCTAAGCATGATCGGCTTAGATCCAGTCACCAGTATAACAGGGGCGATAACAGCGGTTGCTAATGTTGGGCCGGGATTAGGCCCCATCATTGGTCCGGCCGGTAATTTCTCATCGCTGCCCGATGCAGCAAAATGGGTGCTAAGCGTGGGAATGCTGATGGGGCGTTTGGAGATCATGACTGTGTTAGTATTGATCACCCCTGCTTTTTGGAAAGGTTAGTTACGCGGAAGAGGAAATCCCAGCCGCGTTGATTCTTCCCACTGAAGTGGCTAATTCGCTTTATCCGTCAATTCAGCCGGCAATGGTTTTTTTACTTCCACCCCAAGCTCAACAAACTGCTGAGCTTGCTTGATTAAATTACCTTTCCCCGTCGCCAGGCGCTTCATCGCCGAATCATAGCTGTCTTGAGCCTTGTTCAGGGCGCTACCCATCTCCTGCATATCACAACTAAACAAGCGCAACTTTTCATATATTTTACTCGCTCGCTCGGCAATCAGCTGTGCATTTTGATTTTGCCGCTCATACCGCCACAGGTTATCAATGGTTCGCAATGCCACTAACAAATTAGTAGGGCTAACCAGCATAATATTATTATCCAGTGCATATTTCACTAATCCGGGATCCGCTTCTAGTGCAACCAAAAATGCAGGTTCTACCGCAACAAACATCAGCACATAATCCAACGTTTTAATGCCTTGCAACAAGTGATAATCTTTCCGGCCTAATTCACGAATATGACCACGAATAGAGTTAACGTGTTCCTGCAGGGCCTGCTTGCGCATTACTTCGTCTTCAACATTAAAATAGCGTTCATAGGCCGTTAACGATACCTTGGAATCAACCACAATATCTTTATCCTGCGGCAGGTGGACAATCACATCAGGCTGGAACCGTTTGCCCTGATCATTTTGTAAACTGACCTGAATATCATACTCGTGTCCTTCCCGCAAACCGGATTCTGATAAAATACGGGCAAGGATCACCTCCCCCCAATTACCCTGCTGTTTATTATCCCCTTTCAGTGCTTTCGTTAGGTTCGCCGTTTCACTGGACATCAGCTGATACACCTGCTGCAACCGAGCCACTTCCGATTGCAGGCTATGCCGCTCCTTCGCCTCATTAGAGTAAACATCTTGTACCTGTTGTTTAAACCCGTCTAACTGGGCTTTAAATGGCGCAAGTAATAATTCCACACTAGACTTGTTTAGTTCTCTGAAGCTATCCGATTTATTCTCGAATATTTTATTAGCGAGATTCTCGAACTGTTGTTGCAAGCGTTGTTCCGACTGTGCCTGCAGATCCAACTTCTCATTAGCGGCCTGACGTTCGGATTGTAAACGAACATCACTTTCACGCATCCGTGCCATCAACTTCATTAATTGGTTGTTTTGTGATTCAATTTTAAGTTTAGCTACAGCATAATCCTGCTGCAGCATTTCGTGGGCATAGTTTGATGTATCCAACTGCTGTTCTGTTAGCGCAATTTCTTGCTTAAGTAGTGCAATTTCTTGTATAAAATTTTGTAGTTTTAATGTTTTTTGATGGTTGTTCCGAACCCCCATAACAATGCTGGTTAATCCCAGCAGAGCTAAACAGAAATAAGGCAAGACAGAAAGCAAATATTCAATAGTCATAAGGTAAGCTAATTGCGAAATAAATAGCGGCGCGATAAACCTCGATCAATGGATAACCATGATGCAAGACAACCCAAATAAATAACAAAAATAATCCACTTATGATAATTGGCACCGGCATCAATTTCACGAAAGGGGATATCTAAAATAATACTATAAAGCCAAATAACCAATGGAAATAGCAAGACCACCAAAAGTTTCCAGATAATTTTCAATGTTGGGAGATGAAGTTTGATAGTTCGCATAGAAGCTTCCACTAAAAATGGGTCGGCATGATAAAATAGCAAATAAATAACGATGGTAGCTTAACCCAGTTAATAATAAAACTATTCAATAAAAACTATTCACCGGTGGATAATCACCCCCTGTGACACAATTAAGACAAAAAAATAGGATTAATCTTACCTTACCCTTGAAACGGAATAAAACACCCCAATTTGTAATTTTCAGTTATTTTTTGCCAAAATAGAGTTATGAGCCCTATATTGTTGGCGACATAAAGTGGCTATTATGCTAATTAATTATAATTCGAACACGAAATAGGTAATATATATGAGCGATTTTATGAATGAAGGCCAGGTTGCCTATTTCAAAGAAAGACTAGAAACAGAATTCAATGAAGTCCAGGATCGTATTAAATCACAGTCCACGAATGTCGTGATCTCAGATAGCAATGAGATGGCAGATGAGGTTGATCGCGCAGCCATGGAAGAAGCACACCGTCTTGAGTTAAATCGTATCGATCACGATAAACTACATATCAAGAAAATTGTCAGCGCACTAAGACGCATTGAAAGCGGTGATTATGGCTATTGCGACAACTGTGGTGATGAAATATCAATTAAACGTCTTCAAGCACGCCCAGAGTCTCGTTTATGTTTAGAGTGTCAGTCAACTAAAGAGTTTACCGATCACAGCTTATATCGCCGCTAACGCCCTCTGATCACGACCATGATAGGAAAGCAATAGATCGTCTAAGTTATTGCTTTCCTTGTCTGCCTATCCGTATTAACCTGTATGCAACAATAAAGATACGACACTCACCTCGCCTTACTATCAGGAGCTCATCAATGTTGAGTCAGATCTCATCAAAACTAAAATATACTGGCTTATGTTCAGTACTACTCGGTAGCTTATTTCTCAGCGGCTGTTCTGATAATGAATCCGGTAATGTGAGCCTCGGCCTGTTCACCACAAAAGACATTAAGCTGAACACGCTTATTGACCCGCTGGTAACAGGGGTGACTTGCCATGTAGCAAGTATTGAAGCCGACCTCAGCTTTGCGGATCCGAGCGACAGTTCTATTTCCTGCCGCCAAACCGGTGAAATCACACCCGAGATGCTAGCGAAAATAGACGGCTCGAAATCCGGTGAAGTTGTATTTAAAAAATCTAAAAGTATTTTCTTCAAAACCATGAAGATCCGCCGAATATTTGATGCAGAAAGCCAGACTCTGATGTATGTATCGTATTCAACCAAAGAAACATCAGGCAGCTACAAGCATAGTTTGTCAACAGTACCGCTGTGGGGAACAAAAGCCTATCAAACGGCTAGTGCAGCCAAGACACAGTAAATCGAAACAATGAAAAAATAGATCGGAAATAATAACTCGAAAATAATAAAGCCACTGCAAGCAGTGGCTTTATTATAAGCAAATTAACCGAGGTGAAAAATGCTATAACGCATTAATAATGCCCATGCTCATGACTTCTGAGAACAGCAGCAACACCGTAGCAACGGACACTAGATTGGGTGTGTAAGCCTGTTTACTGTAGAGTGGAATGGTCCAGATCCCCAAGGCTAGCAGCAAAATAATCGCGCGATAAATCACAAAGTTTTGCAATGCATCAAGTAACACAGGTTCTGCACTCAGCCAGGCCATAAGCAGCAATCCCAGCATTAACAATACACTTGCCACAATACCCACTACAGGTAAAATAACATTAAATGCCTGTAATCGATGCTTTGCCCGCAGCAATATGACATGAGCAAATACCGCTCCGAGCAACAAGGCCTCCAGCAGAAATATCGGCTGTTGTTGTTGCCATAGCAGTAATAAACCAGTAACGAACGCCAGACCTATCGGCAATCTTAACCAAGATGGTGGTATTGAACGTTTACCATCAAGGCGAGCCTGCATTAGATTAAGCATAATGCCTATAACAACTGCACTTCCGCCCAGCAATAAGGTGGCAGTGTTCGCATACCTTTCAACACCCATCATCAGACCCAAGGCCAGTACCGCCCAGATCGAGATCATGTTCTCCGTAATGCGCTTTCTCTGCCCCGGGCACACCTCACCTTTAGCCAATACCAGCGCTAGAAAACAAGCAGCAGCAATCGGCATCAATACCAATATCGGAAATATCGGTTGATAAAAACTGACTTCACTCACCATATTATCTCTATTCTATATATCAGGATTGTGAGTATATCAGTGTCGTCTCAGGGTGATAATCAATTAATTACTCAAAAGGAGATTTTGGAAAATTAATCAGATGGATAATTAATTAAAAAAAAGCCACACTGCTCGTCATGTTCAATTAAGTGAATGAGACCATGGATAGCCAAACAGCTCCAAAGCAAACGGGACGACCGAAAAAACAGGCGCAGACAGATATTCGTAATAATTTAATTGCTGCAGCCACCCAATTGTTTGACCAATACGACTATCAAGCAGTCAGTACCCGTCGTATTGCCGTCCTCGCTCACACCACTCCGGCTATGATCCGTTATTATTTTAATAACAAAGAAGGATTGTTTCATGCCGCGATGGAGGCCAAGCGCACCCCGATGCATGGCCAACTCGAAGCATTTGCCAATGACCCCAAGATTACTGATTTACATCGTGTTTTCGAACGCTTTTATCAGTTCTTTCGCGAGGACATTAATGTACCGAGTCTGATCCGTAAAAACATCTTGACCAGCCCCAGTCCCTCAATAGTGAATCGCTTAATTGAAGATGGTCCAAAGCCAGCTTTTAGATTCCTTATCAAGATGTTAACCAAATTGCAGCAGGATAAGGCCATTAAAAGTGAATTGGATGCCGAATTATTAGCACTGCAGATCATCAGCCTGTGTTCTTACCCCTGCATCTTCAATCCTATGCTAACTCAAATTATTAATCAGGATCTCGATGCCGACTTTTATCAGCGCCTGGCACAGCAAAACTTCGACATTTTAATGACCTCAATCCAACCGGAGCAAAATAATGAAACTAACTAAGGTGAAATGGTTACCAATCGGTATCCTGGCTGGGGTTAGCATCCTCTTATTTAACAACAACATAATGAAGAAAGATGTACCGCTACAGCTCAAAGAGCCAGAGCATCACGTTTATATCACTCAAATAAAAAGCCAGAAAATAGCCCCTCAGGTCAAGGGTTATGGCAATATTGTGGCGAAAAATACCTGGCAGGCGATTGCCGAAGTCAATGGCAGTGTCATCTATAAAAATCCACAATTACAGCGCGGTGTATTTTTAGATGGAGGCATCGAATTGCTGCGGATCGATCCCGCCTCGTATCAACTGGCATTAGATACTGCCGAGGCTAATCTCGCCAATAGTCAGGCAGAACAAGACAAGTTAGTGGTTGAGCAGGACCGCCTGACATTATCGTCACAAGTCGAACAGAAAAGCCTCGCGCTCGAACAAAAAGAGTTTAACCGCCTCCAGTCCCTAAGCGATAAAGGCACCATATCCCTGTCAGCATTAGAGCAGCAGCAACGCACCTACTATAGCAAACAATTGAAAGTTAATGACATTCAAGCCAAGATCAATCAATTGCCAGCTCGTTTTAAAGCCCTGCTCGCCCAACAAAACCAGGTCAAGAGTCAGCTATCTCAGGCGCAATTAGACCTGCAACATACCATCATTAATATGCCTTTTTCAGGTCGTATCATCGATGTAAATGCAGAATTAAAGCAATTTGTCAGCGCAGGTTCCAGTATGATCCTCGCTCATGATGTAGCTAAGCTGGAAGTCGAAGCCAAAATGTCTCCGTCACAACTTGGCCGACTAATACAGAGTATCAAGCGGGCTTCGACCGGCTTCACCAACCCGACAAAAATACCGGACATTGCTACCGCCAACCTAGCCGCGACAATCACCCTAAGAAGCTCAACCGGGGAGCACCACTGGCAAGGTCGGGTAACACGTATTTTAGGTGAAATAAATCCACGCCTCGGTACCGCAGGTTTGGTCATTGAAACCGACTTTGACTTTCTTAAATTTATTCAGCGTAATGATCCGAATGAGAGTCCGCTAATATCCGGCATGTTTGTCGAGGTTGCAGTGGATGGGTATCCACAACAGCAACTGACCGTACCGCTCGATGCACTGCACAACGACCGTATTTATCTGGTGGATGAAAACAATCGTTTAGTAGTGAAACCGGTGCAAGTGCTGTTTGTCCGTGACCAGCAAGCCGCCATTCAGGCCGCAGACTTAGCAGCCGGGCAAAATATAGTCCTCTCCGACATTACGCCGGTTGCCAATGGCCTGAAACTGACTCCTACACAATGGACTGAGGCGAGCCAACAATGATCCGTTTCTTTAGTAAACATCCAACAGCAGCCAACCTGCTGATGTTCTTCTTTATTGCCCTTGGTTTAATCACCCTGCCCGGTATGAAACGAGAAACCTTTCCAGATTTCTCTAAAGTGGTCGTGCAAATAACAGTACCTTACCCTGGTGCCAGTCCGGAAGATGTCGAGCAAGCGATCTGTTTACCGGTAGAAGATGCCTTAGATGGTATCAATAACCTCGCTAAACTGACCTGTAGCGCCAGTGAAGGTGTAGCCGTTAGTACGGCGGAAATGCTGCGCAGCGGTAATGGCACCAGTTTTATTTCTGATATCAAAACAGAGATTGATGCTATAGATCAGTTCCCTGATGAAGCAGAAACAACCATTGTCAAACAATTGAAGACCTACGACGATGTTGTCAGTCTGGTGATCTACAGTGATATGGATAAACCGGAGTTAAAACTTTATGCTGAATCGGTAAAACAGCGATTAAAACGGCTGCCGGGTATAGCTCAGGTTGAAATTAACGGCTTTTCAGATCCCCAGTTACGGATAGAGCTGGATCTGATCAAACTGCGCCAACTTAATATGTCGGTACAGGATGTAGCCAACCAGATCGGCAAACAAAACATCCGCATGCCGAGCGGTAACCTTAATACCCCAAGCAGCACCATCTTATTGCGGTTCGATGCGCAACGTTATACCCCGCGAGAATTAGGAGAGATCATCGTACTCAGCACTCACGACGGCAGTAAAGTTCAACTCCATGATATAGCAAGCATCAGTTATCGCTTTGAACTGGATGAAACGAAAATTACTGTCAATGGCAAGCAAGGCACCATGTTGGATATTAAAAAATCCAAAGCTGATGATTCGCTCAACGTGCTAACCGAAGTACAGGAATTCATTGCCAACGAACAGTTGCAAACACCAGACGGAGTCAAGTTTTCATTAACCAAAGATATGGCCTCAGTAGCCAAAGACCGTCTCAATCTATTAATAAGCAATGGCTGGCAGGGCTTCATTTTAGTCTTTCTGGTTATGTGGCTATTCTTCCCTTGGCGCTACGCTATTTGGGTTGCACTGGGGCTGCCGGTCTCCTTTTTAGCCAGCATGTATGTACTGTCTCTGGCCGGTATCAGCTTAAACCTGATGTCGATGGTTGGTTTACTGGTAGCGATTGGTCTACTGATGGATGATGCCATTGTATTATCGGAAAGTATTGCCCATGAATTAACTAAAACTACGGACAAGCTAGAGGGAATTGTCGCTGGCGTTAACCGAGTTAAAAATGGCGTATTTTCCTCATTTTTAACCACAGTGGCTATTTTTGGCTCGCTGGCATTTCTCGAAGGAGATATGGGCGAGGTACTAAAAGTAATCCCAATTACCCTGATCATCACCCTGATTGTGTCATTAATCGAGGCTTTCTTTATTCTGCCACATCACCTGTATGCGTCGGTGAAAGGTGCTGATGCAGAGATCGCGGCAAACTCATTCAAAGGGCGCTTTAATCGTCGTTTCAGCATTTTTCAAGATCAGGTGTTACCAAAAGTTATCACCAAGATGGTGGATAACCGTTACCTGGTCAGCGGCATAACCATTGCGTTTTTCATTGCCACCTTATCCTTGGCATCCAGTGGCTTGTTACGCTTTTCCGCCTTCCCTGAAGTTGAAGGCGACTGGGTACAGATAAGTGTGTTGATGCCACCTGGCACACCACTGGATAAAACCGAGCACGTGATCCAACGGCTCACCTCCGATATCAAAACCACCAGTGCCCAGTTTGCCGAACAGCCCAATGACGCGGCACTATTGAAATACATCACAGTGCAATATGGGGTCAATCCTGACGCAGGAGAAAACGGCGAGCATGTCGCACTCATTTTTGTCGACCTGCTCACCTCTGAACTGCGTAGTACCACAATGTCTGAATATTTAACTACGCTAAAACAACAGATTGGCATCATTCCTGGCGTCACAAAATTAATCATTCGCGAGCCAGCAATCGGTCCAGCCGGTCGTGCGATTGATATTGAGATCAGCCACCCCGATCTGATGATATTAAAAAATGCAGGACAAGACCTCAGTAACTACCTCAGCCAGTTTGACGGTGTCAGTAATATTATCGCCGATCTGCGTGACGGCAAACCAGAATTACGGTTATCTCTGCTGCCAGGTGCTGAAAGCTTTGGCATTACCGGTCTGGAAGTTGCGTCACAACTGCGTGCCGCCTTCTTTGGTATTACCATTGATGAACTGCAAATAGACGGTGAAAATGTAGAACTGGATATTAGGCTAGCAGAGAAATACCGTTCTGATCGCGCCTTTTTTGAAGATTTCCCCTTCATCTTACCCGATGGTAGCCAGGTTCCACTTGCCAGCATTGTAAAGGTTGAAATGGGGCGTGGCGTCAGCCAGTTAAATCGCATCAATAACATCCGAACCCTGTCTCTGCAGGGTGATATCGATAAAAATAAAGCCAATACCGTGGCGTTAATGCAAAAGATGCGCAGTGAATTTGAACCGCAATTACAGGCGCAATATCCTGGCCTTGAGGTACATCTAGGCGGAGAAATTGAATCAACTGCAGAAACCGGTAATTCAATGCTAATGAGTTTCAGTATGGGTTTATTTGTGGTGTTTGCTATTTTAAGCTTTCAGTTCCGCAGTTATATTGAGCCTATCATTGTTATGGTCGCCATACCACTGGCGATGATCGGGGTATTTTGGGGGCATTTCTTATTAGGCTATGATCTGACCATGCCTTCTATGCTTGGTTTTACTTCTCTGGCAGGTATAGTGGTGAATAATTCCATCTTACTGGTGCAGTTTATAAAGCAAGATTTAGCCATACACCATGATATCCGCCATGCCGCCGTTCAGGCTACCCAACAGCGCATACGGGCAGTTCTCATCACAACAGCAACCACGGCGGCGGGTCTAACGCCTATCCTATTAGAGCGGAGCATCCAAGCTCAGGTTATCATCCCACTGGTTGTGGCGCTGATCTTCGGTCTACTGGCATCAACCCTGTTGATTATCCTCGTGCTACCGGCTTTTTATGCCATTTTAGATGATTTTGGTTTCACCGAACGGCACAGTAAATAATACTGTCGAGTAAATTGACAAATAAAAAAGCCCATACATTATACATGGGCTTTTTAGTCTATGATTTTAAGCGTTTTTAGCATGCTCTTGCTCTGAAATTAATGGTTCCACACCTAACATGCGCGAAAGTAAATCAGCATCATTGAGCTCACTGGCTGTCGCTTGTAAATTGACAAGCTGTGATTCAAATCGAGTTTGCTGCAGTACTTTCTTAATTTCTGTTATCCCACCTGCGGTCGTCAGCAAAGTAGAAATAACAGTATTGTTTACACGCTTACCCCGTTCCACATCGAGTATATCATCCATATTACCCCCAGTGCGTGTTATCCGTATTCCTTACGGATATGCGTCACGGACTATAACAACATATTAACAACTTTATATAAATCGATACACAATGATATTGAGAGATGAAACGGATAAATGACCATGTGTTATATCTATATGAAAAATATAGATATGTTGGATATTTTGTTTGCTAGTATATTTACAGAACAAAACATTAAAGGGGACAACGAAAAAAGCCTGCTCAATGAGCAGGCTTTTTTCGACTTTTTCTTCTTAAAGAAGGTGGTCGGTGATAGAGGATTCGAACCTCTGACCCTCTGGTCCCAAACCAGATGCGCTACCAAGCTGCGCTAATCACCGAACATGGTGCGGAAGGAGAGACTTGAACTCTCACACTTTGCAATACTAGAACCTAAATCTAGCGCGTCTACCAATTCCGCCACTTCCGCACAATTTTTCATCTTACCAGGAGGTAACTCTGATAAGGACTGATAACTTCACCGTAGTGAGCCATCAAATTTGGGGCGACTGATGGGATTTGAACCCACGACAACCGGAATCACAATCCGGGGCTCTACCAACTGAGCTACAACCGCCATAAAGTGGTCGGTGATAGAGGATTCGAACCTCTGACCCTCTGGTCCCAAACCAGATGCGCTACCAAGCTGCGCTAATCACCGACATTACCTGCTTGAAATGAATCATCCCGAACAAGTGAAGCGCATTATAGGGAATGTGTGCCAGTCTGCAAGTCTTTTTCATCAAAAAGCGATTTATTTTTCGTTTTCGAATAATTAAGAATAAAAACAGCCTGTACAAGTGCAAAAAACAAACAAGCCACGCTTATTAACGTATTTACACCGAGTGAATCGAAAAGAAATGGGGCGACTGATGGGGTTTGAACCCACGACAACCGGAATCACAATCCGGGGCTCTACCAACTGAGCTACAACCGCCATTAACTATTTCATTAACACTACCACTATACAATATAATGGTGCGTCCGAGAGGAGTCGAACCTCCGACCTCACCCTCCGGAGGGGCGCGCTCTATCCATCTGAGCTACGGACGCATGCAGGATATGTTACGTTTAACTGGCAATGCCGTCTAGCCTATTTACCAATTTTTTGCACAAAAGGTGACGAAACCGAAATGCCTGTATCTTTTATAACCAAGTTAGCGGTGCAATCAGACAAATCAAAGCCAGCAGAAAAAACACAGCTACAATCTAAGAATAAAGCACACTAATACTGCTGTATTTAAACTTAAATTCAACAAACACTGTTACAACTATTTAACCTAACGTCAGGTAAGGATATAATGTTTGGTTAAAATAGAGATTAATTATAACAAAAGTCGCCCCACAGACTATAAATATCATTATTAGGGAGCTAATAGAGCATGTATAAATTGAGAACGATTCTTGCCACTTTGTCAGTGGCGCTGCTGTTTGCCTTCACAGCAAATGCCAGCCACAACTCTGCCGCATCAGTTACAGAACGGATTTCTCCGGTCGGCCAAGTCTATTTACCAGGTGAATTGGCTCCGGTTGTTGCAAAATCGACTGAACCAGCAGCGCCTCGTACGGGTGAAGAAGTGTACACCGCAACCTGCAGCATGTGCCATGCCACTGGTCTTGCCAGTGCGCCGATAATAGGCAATGCTGATCATTGGGCGCCACGTATTGCCACAGGTAAAGAAACTTTATACCTGCATGCCATCGAGGGTTTCAAAGGCGTCATGCCTGCACGCGGTACCTGCGCCTCATGTTCCGATGATGAAGTTAAAGCCGCTGTAGATTACATGATCCAGGGTCTGTAATCGCAATCACCTAACCAAAGCCACTAATTTTTAGTGGCTTTTTTTTGACCCCTTGCTATCCACTGCTAGACTTTATTACTATATAGCCTCATTGATACCTATGTTTACTCGTTTAAACATATGATTTGAAGAGGATACCATGTCTACTCATCGTTCATTTGAACTGCATCCCCAGCAGAAGGCTTGGATTGTACATCTTGAAGTAGTTTGGTTTGTTCGTGATAAATGACAATCAGGATGCCGACAGTGAACAAGGATCGCACTTTACTAAAAAAAAATATAATTGAGGATCCAACGCCTGCGCTCGTCCAGGAAAATCCCCCCCATAGCCAAAGGGATTTTTTTTTAACTCAACTCAAGTATGCAATCGAGCGCTTAGAAAACGATCAGCGCTTTTTTGTTCTGCTTTTGATTAAAATTGATAATTTCTCTGACGTGGAGCAAGGTTTCGGATTTGAACTCAGTAAGCAGCTCATGATCACCATCGACAACCAGCTGCAGTCCTTGAGCTCCGCCAGCGACTGTTTGGTAAGTCTACAAGGCGACGAATTTGCGCTTCTGAAAACCGATATTACCAGTGCCTCCGACGCGATTACTCTTGCAGAGAAGATCCAAGATAGATTCCGCTTCAGTTTTAGGGTCAATAACTATAATATTTTGTGCAGTTGCAGCCTAGGCATTAGCCTGCAACAACAACAACAACAACAACGCCCGCGCACCGTCAGCCAGATCCTTAAAGATGCAGATACCGCACTTAAAATAGCCCAAACACTGGGGCGTGGCCAATATCATCTTTCAACAGCAACGCCAGCGCCAGCGCAAAATATAAGTGCGATCCGACAACAAGAAAAATTAACCAATGCCATTATTAATGATGATATCCATCCATATTACCAACCTATTATCCAGCTAAATAGTAACCAACTTATCGGCTTTGAAGTCGTAGCACGCTGGCAAGAAGCGCAACATTTGATCCACGATGCATTAAGTTTTATTCCATTGGCAGAGCGTACAGACATCATTATTTCGCTGGATTTACACATTATCAACCAGGCTTGTCGGCAGCTAAAAAAATGGCACAATGCCGCCATAGAAAATCAACAGCTTATATTGACCATTAATCTGTCCGTCAAACATTTAATTCTGGACGGCGCGATAGAACAGCTGATTTCAATCATCCAGCAGCAACAGATCCCGCCCCACGCACTGGTATTTGAATTTCGTGAACAAGATTTTATGGCCCAGAATGAGTTTGTTATTCATTCATTGCAAAAATTACGCGAGGTCGGGATACAGGTCGGGCTAGATGATTTTGGCACCGGTTTCAGCTCACTGAATGCTTTTTTCAAATACCCGATTGATTTTGTAAAAATAGATCAAAGCTTTACGCAGCGTATGCTGATGTCGCGCAAGGATCTGTCATTGATCCGGGCGATTCGCGACATCAGTCATGATATGGGGTTTCAAGTCATTGCCGAGGGAATTGAAAACCCACAGCAGCACGAAAAACTGATTGAACTTGGCTGTGAGTTTGGCCAAGGCAATTACATTGCCAGGCCGATGCATCCTACTCAGGTTAACAACTTACTGGATCTGTAATACCGAGTGCTGTGGTATCACGACTTATTGAATAGCGACCTTAAGTTGGCGACCCCTTGTTTACCTTTTTGCTGTTTCTCCACTGCCGAGGCTGGTTTTTTCCTCAGATCCCATTCCAGGTCATCTTGTGGCAATTCCAACAAGAAACGACTCGGTTCGGGTTTGATCACCTCGCCATATTGCCGCCGTTCTTTACATAACATCAAAAACAGCACTTTTTGCGCGCGGGTGATCCCCACATAAGCGAGACGACGCTCTTCTTCAACATTAGGATCATCATCGATAGAGCTCTGGTGCGGCAAGATCCCCTCCTCCATCCCGACCATGAACACATAAGGATATTCCAGACCTTTTGAAGCATGAAAAGTCATCAACTGCACCTGATCAGAGTCATCCTCCCCTTCATTACGCTCTAGCATATCGCGTAGCGTTAATCGGGTAACTACCTGTGCCAGCGTCATCTCTTCATCGAGATCGTCGCCCTTCAGCATCTCAGTCACCCAACGATACAACTCGGAGACATTCTTCATACGCATCTCAGCTGCTTTCGCGCTGGGACTGGTTTCATACAACCAGTCCTCATAGTGAATATCCCGTACCATATCCCGCACGGCATCGATACTGTCACTGCGTTGTTCCTGATCCGCCAGTTCAACAAGCCAACGGGTAAAACCACGCACCGACTGCAGACCACGTCCCGCTAAGGTCTGTTCCAGCCCCATCTCAAAACTAGCCGCAAACAGGCTGATATTACGCATGTTGGCATAATTCCCCAGCTTCTCTAACGTCGTAGGGCCAATCTCACGGCGTGGCACATTCACCACCCGCAGAAAGGCATTATCGTCATCCGGGTTCACCAGTAGACGTAAATAAGCCATGATATCTTTGATTTCAGCTCGAGAGAAAAATGAGGTACCACCACTGATCTTATACGGGATGCGGTTAGTCATCAGTGCTTTTTCAAATAACCGAGACTGATGATTACCCCGATATAAGATGGCATAATCTTTATAGTCACTGCGGTTCATAAATTTATGCGCAAGTAACTCCGACACCACTTTTTCTGCTTCGTGCTCTTCATTCTTGGTGGTGAATACCTTAATTGGCTCACCATAACTCAACTCGCTGAATAAACGCTTACTAAATTCATGAGGATTATTATCAATTAGAATATTTGCCGCTTTCAGGATCCGCTGCGTAGAACGGTAATTTTGCTCTAATTTAACCACCCGTAATCCGGGGAAATCCCGTTGCAATAACATCAAATTTTCTGGTCGGGCGCCACGCCATGAATAGATGGATTGATCGTCATCCCCAACCACAGTAAATTTAGCGCGCTGACCAACAATTAATTTCACCAATTCGTACTGGCTGGTATTGGTATCTTGATACTCATCCACCAGCAAATAGCGGATTTTATTTTGCCAACGCTCACGAACTTCGGCATTCAGGCGCAGTAACAATGTTGGCATCATGATCAGGTCGTCAAAATCCAACGCATTGTAGGCCTTCATATGCCGCAGGTAGTCTTCATAACACTGAGCAAATAACTTATCTTGTGGCATTTGCGCCTGGGCAATAGCCTGTGGTGGTAAAACTAATTCGCTTTTCCAATTAGAGATCGCACTGCGTAGCTGATCAATGAGCTCTTTATCTTCTTCTAGTGTCGACTGGGTTAATTCTTTCAATAATGCCAATTGGTCTTGATCATCAAACAGCGTAAAGGCCTGCTTTATGCCCAGGGTTTTATATTCCTTACGAATAATGTTCAAACCCAAGGTATGAAAAGTAGAGACCATCAAGCCTTTCGCTTCTTTCTTGCCCAAGGTCTTGCCAATTCGCTCTTTCATTTCCCGCGCGGCTTTATTGGTAAAGGTAACCGCAGCGATCTGGTTTGCCTGATAACTGCAATTTTGTACTAGGTGAGCGATTTTTGTGGTAATAACCCGTGTTTTACCACTACCGGCACCGGCCAATACCAGACAGGGCCCAGAAATATATTTAACCGCTTCATCCTGACGGGGATTCATTTTCATAACAACACCAGATTAAGATAAATACGAGAAGAGAGAGATTGTAGCAGTTTTAAATTGCTTACCGCCAGATTATACAGGGGCAAAAATAACATACAAAAATGCCAGTTAAAATAACTGGCATTTTATTTATACAGAGAGTACAAAATCAAAATTACTTGATCTTGCCTTCTTTGTACATAACGTGCTTACGAACAACGGGATCAAACTTTTTGATCTCCATTTTTTCAGGCATGTTTTTTTTATTTTTATCAGTGGTATAGAAATGACCTGTACCAGCAGATGAATTCAAACGAATTTTATCGCGCATAATATAGTTCCTTAAACCTTCTCACCACGGGCACGCAATTCAGCAAGTACTGAATCGATACCTTTTTTATCGATAATACGCATACCTTTAGCAGTAAGACGTAATTTTACAAAGCGGTTTTCGCTCTCAACCCAGAATCTGTGCGAATGCAGGTTTGGCAAAAAACGGCGACGTGTGCGGTTTTTTGCGTGAGAAACGTTGTTACCAACAGCTGGTTTTTTACCAGTAACTTGGCAAACTCTTGACATAGTGTTCTCCAATAACTTCAAATTTAAGTGTCTACATAGTCGCATTTGAAGCTACTAGGTATACTTTCAAAGCTCGGTTTATACAGCAAAATGATGAATAGATCAATAATAGTACGAAATATCATCAATTTATTCACCCTGCAATTTCCAGCATAAATCCCCCCATAAACCCAGCCAAAAAGCCATTGAAGTGTCCCTATTCCTCGCAATTAGCTACATATAACGGGTAAATAAAAAACAATATAGCGGCTTATTTAATTCTCACTAAACTCTGCAGCTGAGTTAGCATTTCCAATGGTCATCGGTATATAATCCCCTCATCCTGATTACGAGTCTACTGCCACTTATGCTTAACGATATAGAATTAACTCACCTCAGACACCAATTTCCTGTGCTTGCGCAACAGGTTAATGACCATCCATTGATCTACCTAGACAATGCGGCCACCACACAAAAACCCTTGTGTGTACTTGAGGCAATTAACACCTATTATCGCGATATTAATGCGAATGTGCACCGTGCATCCCATGCACTGAGCGCTCAGGCAACCTTAGCCTACGAAAATGCCCGAACCACCTGTGCCCAGTTTATTAATGCTAACAGCAGTGATGAGATAATCTGGACCCGAGGCACCACAGAGGCCATTAACTTGATTGCCAATTGCCTGACCGCCGAATTCAAACCCGGCGATGAAATTATTATTTCGACACTGGAGCACCACGCCAATATCGTGCCCTGGCAAATGCTGGCGCAGCGCACTGGCGCCATCATCAAAGTTATCCCGTTATTGCCTTCTACCGATCTGGATATGGCCGCTTACCAGCAATTATTAAATCACAATACTAGACTGGTCGCGGTCAGCCATGTATCTAATGCCATCGGCACGGTAAACCCGATCAAGGAGATCATTCGGCTGGCCAAACAATTCGATGCTAAGGTATTAATTGATGGCGCTCAGGGTATCTCCCACTGGCCTCTCGATGTGCAGGCGCTGGGGTGTGATTTTTATGCCTTTTCCGGCCACAAGATGTATGGCCCCACCGGTATTGGCGTATTGTGGGGTAAAGCTGACGTACTCAATCAATTACCCCCCTGGCAGGGCGGCGGCGAAATGATCAAGACGGTTAGCTTTGAACACACCACTTACAATGAACTACCGTTTAAATTTGAAGCCGGTACACCGAACATTGCCGGGGCAATCAGCCTGGCAAGTGCCATGGACTATTTAACCCGACAAGATCGTCAGGCGCTGGCAGCACATGAAGCCGAATTGCTTGCCTATACCACCGCGCAGCTAGAAAAAACACCCAGGATACAGATCATTGGCCAACCCCAGTCTCGGGCTGGCAGCGTCAGTTTTATCATTAAGGATGCGCATAATGCGGATGTCGGCACCTTACTGGACCTGCAAGGCATTGCGGTCAGAACCGGCCATCACTGCGCTCAACCCTTAATGCAAAGCCTGAATATCTCCGGCACTATCCGGGCCTCAGTCGCGATATACAATACCAAGGCTGAGATCGACTTCTTTATTCAGGCGCTCACTGAACTGCTCGATTTACTGTAATCATAAAAACAGATTGTAAATAGCATGTGCTGTAACCAGCAAAAAATTACAGAATATAAATAAGCCACTCAGTCTCTATTCAGTATCCGTGTTACTTAATGGTATCGTAGAAACAAAACAAACTATTTCTCCAGGAGAATTACGATGCCAACTGCCATCGATAACACCACCCCATTAAGGATATTCGACGAGTTTGAAGAGGGTTCAACGTCTAAGGTTGAAGTTGATTATATCAAACTAATTTAATCACCGTCTGCGGGGCCGTTCAAGTAACGACTGATGGTGTATCAATAATCTGTTGATGTCTTTTACCAGAGGGTCGATCTCTTGCGGATAGCGATGCTGAAAACAATCTATTCTCCCTGCTTCAATCTGTTTCAATCTTCGCCAGTTCTTTGCGCAATACTGTTAATGGCCGTAAACCCCAGCTCAGTTGCAGCGCAATAAGCACCATCACAGCAACAGACAGCAAGCCCAACCCAAGCAACAGACTGCGGTTCGTCTTCCACGACTAATATTTTCATCCGTACTTTCCAATATTCAGTTATCAATACTCAGTGATCCAATACTTAATTATTTTATTCAGTGTGATCTAATGTTTAAAAAAAGGATCTAATTTATGTCCCTTAATCGCTAACAGCCGGAACGTCTTGGCATCAAATTCAGCTTTAACTATATTACGGTTAACATCTAAAATTTTTATTTCATAGACCTAAATATCATCATCACCATAATCGTCCTCTTTTTCCAGCCCAACCTTGATCACCCTGCCATTAAAGTCACGTTCGATAATGCGCATCAGCTCAATATAGGGACTTATCTGCTGTGCATCGGCCGCAGTTTGCACCTCATCGAGATCTTCATTATATTCAATGCGTGGCATAGCGACACTCTGGCATGAGGCAAAGATTAACATGACAGTAAATAAAATTCGTGTTTTCATAGTGCTTAGATTACCGCTTATTCCATGAATAGAATATTAACAGGGTATTATTGTGCTTAAACATTGCTGGTTAATTTTCCTTTTGCTGACCCCAGCAGCCATCGCTAAAGAACACCATATTCAGCCTGAAAAAACCTTAAATGCGGATTTAGTGAACTCGGCGGATTGTTTCGATCGCTTCTTTTTGAAAGTTGGGTACTTTGTTCAACCTTCAAAAAAAGTTTCTAAAAGCAGTTTGTTGGTGACACAGATATTGTTGTAAGGGAACACTCGATACGTCATTTAACCAGCTTAATTCAGGATTTTTCTTGAATTCAGTTAGGTAGCTTGAGGCCGCGTTATAGTTAATCTTTGTTTGCTCATTGCAGTAAGCATCGGTACGCCAACGAAGAATAAAGTTATAAACAACACGCACACAGCTAAAGGTCTGCGCAAGTAATGTTACTTGTTCAGACGTTGGGTAGATTCGATATTTATAAGCTCTTTTTTTCATGCTTTCAAGCGTAGGTTAGATCTTGTAAGTAGCAAATTTAATCTCTCCCCCCAACCTAAAAGACGGGGGTATCACGCGAGGAACAGAGATGACCGATTTTTCTCATACCGATTTTGGTACTAATATCTGCAGTGCCGAGGTACTGGATTTATTAGGTGCACAAAATGGCTGGCAAAATAAATACCGTCAGTTAATTCAACTGGGTAACAAGATACCTGAATTGGCAGATGAATATAAAATAACAGAAAACCAGATCACTGGCTGTGAAAGTCAGGCATGGCTGGCGCAGAGCTGTGACAATGATGGCCGACTGTGGTTTGGACTCGATTCCGATGCCCGTATTGTCAAGGGCCTAATGGCGGCGCTGTTAGCCGCGGTTAACGGCAAAACCCGTGAGGAAATACAGGCGTTTGATGTTGATTCCTACTTTAACCAATTGGGTTTCATGCAACAGCTCAGCCCCTCACGCGGCAATGGCTTAAAAGCAGTTATCGTGGCGATAAAATCTGCATAAAAATGAAGCATCGCAGCTGCGATGCTTCATTTTTTCATAATCGAATCATCACGCGATTATGGTTACTTTTTCAGGTTTTTCACAATCAGCGCCGTACCCATACCTCCGCCAATACATAACGAGGCCAAGCCATAATCTAATCCGCGTTTCTGCATTTCATGTAACAGCGTCACAGTGATGCGACCACCGGAAGCGCCTAACGGATGCCCCAGGGCAATAGCGCCGCCAT
>JBLHPA010000017.1:0-32740 GCA_047628235.1 Moritella sp. | reverse complement strand
GCGGTTACCGCACCGATCTGGCTTTTGGTGAGGACCACGCCCGGGTATGGGCCGCTAGATTTAATGGGATACCAGTCTACGCCTGCCATGTTAAGTTAGCGACCAGTGCCGCTAAATACCACCAACATGGCTGGGGGGTATCAAAGAATGTGGTTGCAGCAGGCCTTTTTCCTGACTTGTGAGCATAGAAAGAACAGATAATCGTGATGATTTTGTGAGTATTCAGATTCGGCATTGAACTAATATTGACTTATTACTTAGCGCAAGGATAGTAACAATTATGGCTGTACATCACCCAGAAAAAGCGATTGCTACAAAAAAAATCACCATGAAAAAAATACTGATGGTATTTATCTTGGTGGTGTTTGTCTTATGGTACTGGTTTGATCTAAACCAGTATATTTCGTTAACCGAAGTAAAATCATTACAGCAGACTTCCGGCGACTATATTGCTGAGCATAGGCCGTTAGCCATGCTGATCTTTTTTGTTAGTTACGTTGTCATTACGGGCTTTTCATTTCCTGGGGCGGTGTTGCTAACCTTGCTGGGCGGAGGCTTGTTCGGTTTTGGTTATGGTTTACTACTGATCTCATTTGCAAGTACGATGGGTGCTACGTTCGCCTTTCTTGTGAGCCGCTATCTGCTGCAGGATTGGGTACAGAAAAAGTTCGGTTCTCGTCTCGCTGTGATTAACGGGGGGATAAAAAAAGAGGGGCGTTTTTATCTGTTTTCATTACGTTTGATTCCTGTTTTTCCGTTTTTTATGATTAATATCTTAATGGGACTGACCAAGATAAAAACCCGCAGTTTTTATTGGGTAAGTCAGGTCGGGATGTTACCTGGTACCGCAGTATATGTGTGGGCAGGTACTAAATTAAGTGAGATAACCAGCCTGTCGGGTATTGCCTCTCCACCAATATTAACTGCTTTGATTTTATTAGGGGTGTTTCCTTGGCTGGCAAAAGCCGTTCTGCGCATCGTAAGCAAGAAAAAAAAATATGCCCGCTGGCACACCCCCAAAAAATTTGATCGTAACCTTGTTGTGATTGGTGCCGGTGCTGGTGGTTTGGTGAGTGCTTATATTGGTGCGGCAGCAAAAGCCAAGGTGACGTTGGTTGAGAAACATCGCATGGGTGGGGATTGTTTAAATACAGGCTGTGTGCCTTCTAAAGCTTTAATTCGCAGTGCACATGCTGTTGCGGAAATTAACCGAGCCAGTGAGTTTGGGATCAATGCCTGTATTAACCAGATCCATTTTGACCAGGTGATGGGACGGATCCAGCTGGTGATCAATACAATTGAACCACATGATTCAGTAGCAAGGTATACGGAGCTTGGGGTTGAATGTCTTACCGATGAAGCGAAGATTATTGACCCTTGGCATGTTCAAATCGGAGAGCAAATTTTATCAACGCAGAATATCATAATTGCTACAGGAGCTAGTCCTATAGTACCGAATATTCCAGGCCTTGATTCTGTGCCTTATGTTACCTCGGATACACTTTGGCAATTATCGGAACAACCACAACGTTTACTGGTATTGGGAGGTGGTCCCATCGGTTGCGAAATAGCACAAAGTTTTGCCCGATTGGGCTCTGCTGTTACACAGGTGGAAATGGCAGCTCAGATACTTGGGCGGGAAGATGCGGATGCTGTTGCTGTTGTTCAAGCAGAATTAATCGCGGATGGTGTTAACATCCTTTTACACAACCGTGTTGATAGTTTTAAGGTCAGTAACGGAGAGTTCTTTGCGACATTATCGAGTGGTGAACTGATTGAGTTTGATCGGGTTTTTTTAGCGTTAGGAAGGCAGGCAAATACAGCCGGTTTTGGGCTGGAGGAACTCGATCTGGCGGTAACTGAGCGAGGTTTGATTGAGGTCAATGACTATCAGCAAACATCTCTGCCCAATATCTACGCGGTAGGAGATGTCTGTGGTCCTTATCAATTGACCCATGTCGCAGCCCACCAGGCTTGGTACGCTGCTGTAAATGCGCTATTTGGTGCAGTTAAGACGTTTGTTACGGACTATCGGGTGATCCCTGCTGTTACTTACACTTACCCTGAGCTTGCCCGTGTCGGCATCAGTGAAGTTGAAGCAGAGCAGGCCGATTTAGCCTATCAGGTGACCAAGTATGAAATAGATGATCTCGACCGGGCCATTACTGATGGTGAGACTAAAGGTTTTGTAAAAGTTATTACCGCGGCAAATAGTGATAAAATTCTGGGGGTTACGATAGTGGCTACCCAT
Source organism: Moritella sp. (assembly GCA_047628235.1). Lineage (GTDB taxonomy): Bacteria > Pseudomonadota > Gammaproteobacteria > Enterobacterales > Moritellaceae > Moritella. The sequence continues at coordinate 30,489 of JBLHPA010000017.1, read as the reverse complement.
GCTGGTGAGTTACTCGCTGAATACACCTTGGCAATGAAATATAAACTCGGGTTGAATAAGATCTTGGGTACTATTCATCCCTATCCAACCATGAGTGAAGCGAATAAATATGTGGCAGGTAACTGGAAACGAAAGAATGCCCCTGAGTGGCTACTTAATTGGGCAAGAAAATATCACGATTATCGCAGAAAAATATAACATGTCTGCGGGGCTTTAAAACCATTTTTTATGGCCATAGCGAAAGCACCCTATTAATCACATGATATTGTGATTAATAGGGTAAATATTATTATAAATTAGTCTTTTATGTTACGGTATATTTAATCTTAGTCGATGAAGTATATGGGCATATTGAGATGGATAATAGGGCTATAATACCGGAAGTTAAGCACACCATTAAGGCTGTATCTACACGCTCAATCTATCAGAGCGGAAATCACTTTATCATTTTCAACGCAGTTACCATGCTAATTTGGATGGTATTTGCCTATCATTTCGTTTCGGGATTTACTTCCGAACTACTGTTTATCTCTCTCACCCTGGCCAATATTATCCGCTGGTGTCATTGCCACTACCGATTGCAGCAAGCTGAATGGTGGGATCATCACGAAAAGTTATTGCATGAATATATGCTGGGCTGTGTGGTGACATCATTCACCTATTGCCTCAGTATTGCTATTTTGTTACCTCTGTTAGCACCACTCGAACGCTCGTTTGTGACGATATACAGCATTATGTACATTGCCGGCTCCTCTGTGGCTTGCAAGGAAAGTAAAAAATGCTTTTATATTCTGGTGGTGCCTTCTTCGGTCTTTATCATCGTGCACCTTATGTTACAGAGTCAGGAAGAGTTTGTTTTTGGCATGGTGCTCGCCATTTATGGCACTGTGTATGTGCTTATTTCTTATCGGCAGCTACATTTACAGCAAATAGAGTCGGTGACGCTGCAGGTGTCCAATCAATTCCTCGCTCAAGATCTGCGTGAAGCCAATGAAAAATTGCTTATCTTGTCGATTAAGGATGAATTAACCGGACTGGCAAATCGCAGAGAGTTTGATGTTCAGCTGGCGAGTAAATTACAGCAATGCTGGCGTGCAGAGTCAAACATAGCCTTATTGATGTTGGATATCGACCTGTTTAAACGCTATAACGATCAACTTGGTCACCTAGCCGGAGATGAATGTTTACGACGTGTGGGAACTGTACTGAGAGAAGCTTGCAAGCGGGTAGATGATTTTGCAGCACGTTATGGTGGAGAGGAGTTTGCGATTATTTTACCGAACACTGATATTCAGGGCGCTGTGCGTATTGCTCATCTTGTGCAGAACAATTTAGCTCACGAAGCCATTCTTCATCCCGACTCTAACCTGAGTGATTACGTGACTTGCAGTATTGGTATCAGTGTCATGGTACCTGACAATCAAGGTGTATCTAACACCTTGATTGATAAGGCTGATAAAGCACTATATGCCGTAAAAGAGCATGGGCGAAACGGCGTATACTTTTATTCAGCCGAAGATAATGCAAATGTTGCGGTGCGTTAACGTTCGCCGCGATAACCGCTGGACCGATCATTGAGGTAAACGGTAAGTTAGACTTAGGTAAAGACTTATCGTGCTTATTCGGTATAATCAGAGGCATATAAAGAAGGAGCTAAAGATGTCTGAAGAGCGAATCAAAATAAAAGATGTAACCCCAAAACCCAAACCCAAATATACCAATGTTGGCGCTGACAATCATATTTATGTCAGGGCTATGCAAGGCGTATTTCAGCGCCTACGTAAGTACATGGGCTGGTTTTTTATGTTGTTGTTCCTGCTCTTACCTCTATTTCAATGGGATGGTCATCAAGCTATTTTATTGAATATTGTGGAGCAGCGGATACATATTTTTGGTTTGACCATATTTCCACAAGACTTGATGTTATTAGCATTATTACTGATTGTCTGCGCCTTTGGGCTCTTCTTTATAACCGCTTATTTGGGGCGGGTATGGTGTGGTTTTATGTGCCCACAAACTATCTGGACGTTTATTTTTATCTGGTTTGAAGAAAAAATTGAGGGTTCGGCGAATAAACGCCTGAAACTCAATCAGGCGCCCTGGAGTGCGGATAAAGTTAAAAAGAAGCTGCTTAAGCACACTGCCTGGCTTGGCTTTTCAGTCTTTACCGGGTTGGCATTTACTGCGTATTTTGTGCCGATTTATGATCTTTATATTGACTTTTTTACCCTGCAGGGAAGTGGCACTGTCTATTTCTGGGTATTATTTTTCGCTTTCTGTACCTACGGTAATGCGGGGTGGATGCGCACTATTATGTGTACACATATGTGCCCGTATGCTCGCTTTCAGTCGGCAATGTTTGATTCCGATACGCTCATCGTCGGCTATAATTTCCAGCGCGGCGAAGATCGGGGGCCGCGCTCACGTAAAGCGGATTATAAAGGACAGGGACTGGGTGACTGTATTGACTGTAACCTATGTGTCCAAGTCTGTCCGGCGGGTATTGATATTCGAGATGGTTTGCAGTATGAGTGTATTAACTGTGGTGCTTGTGTTGATGCCTGCGATCAAACCATGGAACGGATGAATTATCCGACAGGTTTGATCAGTTATACTTCAGAAAATGTGCTAAATAATAAGCCACACGCTAAGAGCCGTTTCAAGTTTGTCGGTTACGGTATTGTGATGGTAGTCATGAGTCTGTTCTTTGTTCTCAGCGTAATGAATATAACGCCAGTGCAGTTAGACATTATTCGGGATAGAAATGCGCTGTACCGAGAAAATGCAGATGGTAATATAGAGAACACTTATACTCTGAAAATTATCAACAAAACAACGTCAGTGCAGACATATCAGCTGTCGGTGACCGACATTCCAGAGTATGAATGGTTTGGTCCACGTGAAGTGAAAGTTTTACCAGGGGAACTGTTGGTTCAGCCGATTAGTTTGGCTATTGACCCTTATGACCTAGATAAATCGGTGCTGAAAATTAATTTTGTCGTGACCGAGTTAGGCGAGGACCACTATCAGTTTACGCAGCAAAGCCGTTTTATTAGCCAGTTATAAATCTGTTTGGGTATAAATGTAATTTAAAGTAAATATGAAGCCCTGTCACACAGGGCTTTGTTATTATTATTACTTCGTTTTGTTAGGACATTAGAATGACATATCAACCGCTTGATTATAGTTTGTTATCACCAGACCTGATGTTGGATGCTATCGAATCTGTCGGTATCCGGGTTGATTCTGGTTTGTTGGAGTTAAATAGCTATGAAAATCGGGTATTTCAATTTCAAGATGAGGGCCGGCAAAGGTGGGTGATCAAGTTTTACCGCCCGGGTCGCTGGACCGATGCCCAGATCCAGGAAGAGCATGATTTTTCTTTATTATTGCTAGATGAAGATATAGACGTTGTCGCGCCATTGCGGTTTGATGGCTGCAGTCTACTTTATTATCAGGGTTACCGTTTCGCTATTTTCCCTAGCGTTGGTGGACGGCCGCTTGAAGTGGATAACTTAACTGCGTTGGAATCGGTCGGTTGTACCCTTGGGCGAGTGCATCAAATTGCGGGTAGGCAGGCTTTTCAGCATAGACCACGTTTGTCTATCGCAGAATTTGTTCAGGCTCCGAAACAAATATTACAGCAGAGTCAGTTTGTTCCCCGTCGCCTAGAAACGTCGTTCTATGCAGCCTATGAGCTGCTAGAATCAAGTATTAAAGCGCAGTATGATGATCAGAATCATACGTCTATTCGTTTGCATGGCGATCTGCATGCGGGTAATATTTTGTGGCGAGATAAGGTAACATTGCTTGATTTTGATGATTGCCGCCAAGGACCAGCAGTACAGGATCTGTGGATGATGTTACATGGTGACCGAAACGAACAGCTGATGCAGTTGGAGACTATGTTAGAGGGATATGAAGAGTTTTGTACCTTTGATCCACGTCAGCTTGCACTGATTGAGCCTTTACGGGCGATACGCATGACGAATTATATGGGGTGGATAGCAAAACGCTGGAATGATCCCGCTTTTAGGCGTCATTTTGCTTGGTTTACTGATGAGTCGTATTGGCAGCAACAAGTGGTTGCCTTGCAGGAGCAGGTTGATAATATGCAAAAACGGCCCCTGTCTCTCATCCCGAATTATTGATTTTTGTACCGTTGTTATGTTTAATTTAAATTTTCAGTAAGGAAAATAATGAAAAAATTATTTGTATTGATTATCGCTATGCTGTTTTTACCTGTTGTTAATGCCACTCAGTTTAAAGAGGGTGTGCACTATGACGTAATTGCAGAACAAGCCAGCGCAAAACCAGAAGTGGCAGAATATTTTTCTTATTATTGCCCGCATTGTAATGAATTTGAACCTGTTATGACGGATGTGACTAAACGTCTTGCTGACACGGAAATCAAGGTAGAAAAAAATCACGTTTCTTTTATCGGTCGTGCTATGGGTGTTGAAATGCAAAAAGCATTTGCAACAGCAGAACTGCTCAATGTCGAACATGAGGTTTCAATGGCGTTGTTTGCTGCTATTCATGAGCAAAAACGCCATTTTTCCAGTCGTGATGATATTCGTACGGTATTTACCGATGCGGGTATAGATGGCCAAAAATTTGATGCTGCAATAAACAGTTTTGCAGTTGATGGCAAGGTTACGCGCATGGACAAAAATACCGCAGATAAAAAAATCCGTGGAGTACCGGCACTGATTGTGAATGATAAATATCAAATTAATATGTCTTCTCTCCAGGCTAGTGGCGAAGAATTTAATATTAAACTTGCAGAGCTGATTAAATATTTAGCGGCTAAAACAGACTAATATCGCCTCTCAATATCCAGTCAAAAAAAAGGACGCAGTTGCGTCCTTTTTACTTTTTAACTGATACAAGATGAATTGTTATTGTTCCCAGACAATACTGCTTGCATGACTGGATTCATAAAAGGGTTTGAACCTATCTTCCAGTTCATGACGTTTAAACTTAAGGGTCGGTGTTAATAAACCATTATCAATGGTCCATTCATCTTTTAGCACGATAATATGGCCAATTTTGGCATGTGACTCGAGGGATTTATTAATCGCTTGGCGAGTATTTTCCAAATCACTTGTCATCACGTCTTGAGCTTGGTCACGAGCTTCCGGAGAGAGTACGACCAAGGCGATTGGCTGTGCCAGCGACGTACCAGTGATACAGATTTGATCGATATTAGGATTTTCACTAAACTTACATTCAATCGGTACTGGAGTAATGTATTTCCCTTTGGCGGTTTTAAAGATATCTTTTACCCGACCGATAATTTTAACGTATCCATCACCATCTATCTCACCTTTATCACCGGTTTTAAAGTAACCTTCGTCATCAAATGAGTTTTTGGTCTGTTTTTCATCTTTGTAATAACCTGTCATTAGGCCTTTACCTTTCACCAAGATCTCACCGATAGGGGAAATCTTGAGTTCAACGCCCATTCCTGGTTTGCCGATAGAGCCTATTTTTTGTGGGTTGAACGGATAGTTTAATGTGCCATAAGCCATGTTTTCTGTCATTCCCCATGCCTCGGTGATATTCAGGCCTAAGCGCTGGTACCAGTGGAGTAAGGTAGGGGACACTGCCGCAGAGCCTGTCCCTAAAATACGCGCATGATGCAGGCCAAGTCCACGCTGGATTTTATTTTTAACGAGTCCGCTGATAACAGGTATTTTCAGCAGGAGGTTTAATTTTTTAGCCGGCATTTTTTGTAATATGCCCATCTGAAATCGGGTCCATAAGCGCGGAACTGAAATGAATAATGTCGGTTTCACTGATTGAATATCACTCACAAAGGTATCTAGGGACTCAACAAATGAGACCACCGTTTCACCCGAGAAAATACTGCCGCCTTCAATATAAACACGTTCGGTAATATGCGCCAATGGCAGGTAAGATAATAGGCGGTCACCCGGAATAAGATCAAAGCTGCTGATGATATTAACGGAAGCTGATTGATATGCTGCAAAGGTGATCATAACCCCTTTGGGATTACCGGTACTGCCGGATGTGTAAATGATTGACATTAGGCTGTTAGGATCGATGCGTACTGGCTTTTCAAGCGGTTGATGCTGGGCGAGTAAATCGTTCCATTTATATTGGCAGGTGACCGTATCGTAAGGGTAGCTGATGGTGGTCACATCAGCCGGCAGTTGCCCTTCAAGGCTCAGGTAGTTATCTAGTTTACCTAAAAAAAGTACCTTAGCTTCACTGTGTTCTAATACATAGTTGATGGTTTTAATATTTGCTGTGGAGTAAATGGGCACACTGATAAAACCAGCATACATAATAGCCAGATCATTGATAAACCATTCGGCGCTATTCTTGGCGAGTATGGCAATCTTAGCACCCGGTTTTAGACCTAGCTGAGTGAGTGCTTGGGCTATACGCCTGGTTTGGTCGGCAACTTGGGACCAAGTAAATTCATGAAATATCCCATTAATAGGTTGGCGTAAGAAAACCTCATTAGCACGATGTTTTTCCCAGTGAAGCAGGGCATCGATAGGGGTGATAAATGTTGATGCTATTGTACTCATGTGTGATTCCATTCTATAAGATGCAACAATGTGTCAATAGTTATATCACGGTGTGTATTGTTTTTTTTAACAATGTGTAAGAAGTGAGATCTCAATATACATTTGGATTTGAAACTCTATTACAGAGTGAAAACAGGCCCTGAACCTTGACGTTTTAGCGCAAATTTTGGGTAGTAGGGAGGATAATGGTGCTGATAATCATCAGTGATAAGATTATTTTTAGCGTTGCTAAAGGCAGCTTTAAGGTTAATTGCTTTGAACTGCCTCTCAATTGTATGTGCTAGTCCGCTTTACTTATCAACTTGCTCTGTTTGAACATATCCAGTTCTTGATCCTTGGTTACCCACAAATCATTTATCCATTGCTGGAAACTGATCCGGAAGGTGTTATCGTTACTGTAATCGCCAAGGTAGTGTGTACCAATGTCTTGAGTGGAGACCTTCACTTGGATTTCCTGTACTTGTCCGCTAATAAACTGCCAAAAAGAGGGGATGCCTTGTGGATAATAGATGGTTACGTCAACAAGGGTATCAAGTTGGCCGTTCATGGCGTCAAGGGCAAATGCCACTCCACCTGCCTTAGGTTTAAGCAAGTGATTGAAACTTGATTGTTGATAATCATGCTTCTCTGAGGTGAAACGGGTACCTTCGACAAAATTCATCACACTGACTGGTTTGTGTTTAAATTTGGCGCAGGCCTTTTTAGTTGTTTCAATATCTTTACCTTTCATATGTGGGTTTTTGGCTAAAAACTTTTTGCTATAGCGTTTCATGAAAGGAAAGTCCAATGCCCACCAGGCCAGACCTAAAAAGGGTACCCAAATAAGTTCTTTCTTCAGGAAAAACTTCAAAAATGGTATTTTGCGATTGAAAATACGTTGTAGTACTAAGATATCGACCCAGGATTGGTGATTAGAGATAACCATGTACCATTTGTTTAGTGACAGATCATCGGCACCTGTGACTTCAATTTGTGGATTACCAATCATGTTCTGGGTAAAACTATTGACTGATATCCAGTTTGTCGCACAGCCGTCCAGCAGATGATTAAGGAATGTTTGCGCTGATTTTATGGGCATAATAGTTTTTAGTAAAGACAGCATGACGATGGGTATCAGCCAGAATATGGTGTTGAAAAGATAAGCTAAAAATGCGGTGCAGCCTGCCAGCTTGTGAGTTAATCCGGATAACATATTGTGCCCTTGATGTTTTTAAGTTTGGAAATGATAAAACTATCAGCACGTTATTCCAAATGAAAATGACAAAATATTAGCAATTAATTTGCTGTTGCAATCGATCCATGGCGCGATAGGACAACGCTTCGAGCAAATGAGATTTAGTGATATTAGCTTCATCAGCCAAATCTGCAATGGTTCTGGCTACCTTAATTATTTTATGGAACGCCCTTGTCGACAGTCCCATTTTGGCAATTGCCATCTCCAAAAATACCGCATCCTGATGCTGCAGCGGACAGTATTTATCAATCTCTTTGTTGGATAAGGCGTCATTTAACTTGCCGCTACGTTGTCTTTGCTTTACTTGGGCGGCACTCACTCTATGCTTAATTTTCTGGCTCGGTTCACCGCGTTGTCCCTGCTCCGTTAAACTCCCTTTGGGCAGAGCGGGTACTTCTATAGTGAGATCAAAGCGATCAAGAAATGGGCCTGATAATTTGCTCAGGTATTTAGCAACCTGGGCACTGTTGCCGCCAAATTTATTATTGTCGTAGAAACCGGACGGGGATGGGTTGAGGGCACCAATGAGTTGAAATCTGGCCGGGTATTCGACCTGCTGGTTGGCTCTTGATATGGTTATCTCCCCGGCTTCTAGCGGTTCCCTTAATGCGTCTAACGCTTTACGTTGGTACTCCGGCAGCTCATCTAAAAATAGCACCCCATTATGCGCTAAGGTAATTTCGCCAGGCCGTGGATTACGCCCGCCGCCCACGAGAGCAACCGCAGATGTGGTGTGGTGAGGGGTGCGAAAGGGACGTTTACACCAGTCTTGCGCAACAAATTCGTTGCCACTGATTGATTTAATAGCAGCGCACTCCAGTGCTTCCTGTTCAGTCATATCGGGCTGAATGCTGGTTAAACGACTTGCCAGCATGGTTTTACCTGTTCCTGGAGGACCAAATAATAACAGGTTATGGCTGCCTGCCGCGCAGATCTCTAGCGCCCGCTTAGCAGTGTGCTGACCAATAATATCTTGCATATCAATATTTTGACTTGCATTTTTGCATTGTTGAGTCGGTATTCTCTGTGCTGGCGGCAGTGTTTGTTGGTCATTTAAGTGCGCACAAACCTCCAGTAAATTAGTCGCAGTAAAACAATTGGCATTGTTAATGAGTGCGGCTTCGTGGCCATTTACCTGTGAGATAACACTACAGCGCTGCGCCATTTTTGCCGCTATGATACTGGGTATAGTCCCGCGGCAGCTGCGTAATTCCCCCGCTAATGATAACTCCCCGATAAACTCTAATTTGCTGTGTTTACCCGCCGCTATCTGTTGTGATGCAATCAGAATGGCCAGGGCAATGGGCAGATCATAACGACTACCTTCTTTGGGTAGGTCTGCTGGCCCGAGGTTAACCGTGATCCGCTTTGCTGGCATAATAAAATTAGAGTTCATGAGGGCACTTCGCACGCGATCTTTGGCTTCTTTTACTGAGGTTTCCGGCAGTCCTACTATTGTAAAACCAGGTAGCCCTTCACTGATATGTACTTCGATGGTAATGAGCGGGGCATTTACGCCTAAAATTGCACGGCTATAGATCACGGCTAAATTCATTGCATATCCTTTATGACTGATGCTGATGGCTCCCTGCCACGGGTATATACCCGTGGCCAAGCTAGCCTCAGAGTTAGCATTTCGAATGGCCATGGGTATACATATACAGTAGTCTAATTCTGCGGTGCCGATGAAACTTTGTGCTTATTTTTTTTAAACCTTAACTTGCTGCATTTTGCAGTGTGCTATTTTGTGATATCGGTCATAGCTAGTGAAGTGAGCTGTTAACCTTGTTTATGTCGACTTAACCAGCTGCTTTGGCTGTTTTTGTGTGGTTATTTTAGTGAATTAAGTTGTGGCGAAAACCTTGCTTAAATAAAACCAGCATGCTAATAATGAATAATAGAAATTTATAGTTGTTGGATTAGTTTTATGTTCGGGTTTATTTCGCGTTTTATTAGTGTCGTCAGCATTCTGGTGGTAATTATTATATTACCAAGCCGGGGAATAAGTGCTGAGCGAAGATAAACTCAATCTAGCATAAAAAAACCTCGGTATCATAACCGGGGTTTTTTTTTGCCCCGGGTTTGATTATTTACATGAATGATGTTTATAGGGATGTGAGTTAAATGAAAGCGACACAGTTTATTGTAAATGCGTTACGCAAGCAGGGCGTTACCCAAGTATTTGGTTATCCGGGTGGGGCGATCATGCCATTATACGATGCGTTGTATGATGGTGGTGTGGCTCATTTACTGGCGCGGCACGAACAAGGTGCAGTGATGGCTGCGCTGGGTTATGCCCGAGCAGGTGCCCGGGTTGGCGTATGTATTGCAACTTCGGGTCCTGGTGCTACTAACTTAGTGACCGGTCTTGCTGAGGCGATGGCCGATTCAATTCCCTTGGTGGCGTTCACGGGTCAGGTGCCGAGTGCTTTGATTGGTGTTGATACTTTCCAGGAAGTGGATATTCTCGGTATGACGTTAGCTTGCACCAAACACAGTTTTTTGGTGGAAGATCAAAATGATTTAGATCGTATTATTGCTCAGGCTTTCACCCTAGCAACAACGGGACGCCCTGGCCCCGTATTAATTGATATTCCTAAAGACCTGCAACTGGCTGAGATGGCGGATAGCTGTGTTTCTGAATTGCCGCCGGAGCCTGCTATCGATGGTTTAGTGGCGGAGCAGTTGACTGCTGCCCGTGAACTGCTTAGCGCTGCAAAGAAGCCTGTATTATATGTTGGTGGTGGTGTCGGGATGGCCAATGCGGTGCCGGAACTGCGTGACTTGGCTGCCGCTCTCGATATTCCTATAGTCAGTACTTTAAAGGGACTGGGTGCTGCGGATCCTGATCATCCCTATCACTTAGGTATGCTGGGGATGCATGGTCTGAAAGCGGCCAACCTCGCGGTTCAGGAAAGTGATTTATTGATTGCTGTGGGTGCGCGTTTTGATGATCGGGTAACGGGTAAACTCGATGAGTTCGCACCTCATGCGAAAGTTATCCATTTAGATATTGATGCGTGTGAATTCAACAAACTAAGGGTTGCTAATGTTGCGATCACTACAGACTTAAAATTAATTCTACCGGCACTGGCCATGTCGTTAGACATCGAACCGTGGCGCTTGCACACCCTCGAATTAAAAGTGGAAACGGCATTTCGTTACGATCATCCTGGCGTCGCGATATACGCACCTTTATTACTGAAACAATTATCCGCCAGTTTACCGGAAGATCATTTGGTGGCCTGTGATGTGGGCCAGCACCAAATGTGGACGGCTCAACACATGACGTTCAGCCAACCGGAGAATTTATTATCCAGCGCAGGTTTTGGCACTATGGGCTTTGGCTTACCTGCGGCGGTCGGTGCCGCGCTGGCAAGACCCGATGCTATGCCGATTGTGGTGACGGGGGATGGATCTATTATGATGAACATCCAGGAACTGGCGACTATTAATCGCGCTAAGTTACCTATTAAGATAGTGCTGCTAGATAATCAGCGCTTGGGCATGGTGAGGCAGTGGCAGACGTTATTTTTCGATGGCCGCCTCTCGCAAACGATTTTAGATGACAACCCTGATTTTGTTGCCCTAGCTGCAGCCTGTGGTATCCCGGGAGAAACTATCATTATAAAAGAACAGGTTCAGCCCGCGATTGATCGCATGTTGGCAAGTTCTGGGGCTTACTTCTTACATGTACAGATCTCAGAGCAGGAAAATGTGTGGCCGTTGGTACCGCCAGGTGTAAATAATAGCAAGATGTTGGAGCAACACCATGAGTGGGAATAAGCAGAATGTATTGGTCATTAAGGCACACGATCAACCGGAGATATTGGAGCGAATATTGCGTGTTATTCGGCACCGAGGATTTCGTGTCAGCGCGATGAATATGGCACAAATGAATGATTGCAATACTGTAAAGGTTACGGTTACAGTATCAAGTGAACGTCCTATCGATTTTCTCTATAAGCAATTAGATAAATTATTTGATGTCATCGATGTACAGTATCAATGCGGCGAAAAAATATAAACTAGTTAGTATATATATAAACTAGTTAGTATATATATAAATTAGTTAGTACAAATATAAGTTAAATAGCAAAAATATAAATTAAAGCATAGAAGGAAGAAGCGATTATGGCGAATGCTGAACAGCAAGTTTGGTTTAATGGAAAAATGGTCCCTGAGTCTCAGGCTCAAGTCAGTGTATTTACTCACGCATTGCATTATGGCTCATCGGTATTTGAAGGAATTCGTGCGTATGAGACCCCAAAGGGACCGGCAATTTTCCGCCTGAAAGAACACATTCAACGCCTGTTTGATTCAGCTAAAATTTATGGCTGGACTATCCCTTATTCTCCGCAAGAAATTGAACAAGCCTGTAAAGATGCAGTATTGGCAAATGGTTTAACCAATGCTTATCTGCGACCATTGGCATTTATTGGCAATGTGGGATTGGGCCTTACCCCTAAATCGACAGTCTGTGAAGCACTGGTTGCGGCGATGAATTGGGGTGCTTACCTGGGCGAAGAAAGTTTGGAACAAGGTGTTGATGTCTGCGTAACCTCTTGGAATCGACTCGCGCCCAACACGATACCGACAGGTGCAAAAGCGGGCGGTAATTATCTTTCTTCACAGTTAATATCAACCGAAGCCAAACGCCACGGTTACGCCGAAGGGATCGCGCTGGATGTGAACGGGACTATTTCTGAAGGTGCCGGTGAAAACTTATTTTTTGTTAAAAATGGGGTACTGCATACGCCGCCTACTACGGCCTGTATTCTGCCGGGATTAACTCGCAATACCTTAATTACTCTGGCGAAAGATTTCGGTTATGAAGTGCGTGAAGAAGCGATTGCTCGCGAAGCCATGTACTTAGCTGATGAAATGTTCATGTGTGGTACTGCCGCTGAAGTCGTGCCAGTACGCTCAGTTGATCGTATTGAAATTGGAGCCGGAAAACGAGGTCCTATCACTGCACAATTACAAGCGGCTTATTTTGCGTTGATCAAAGGTCAGTCTGAAGATAAGTGGGGGTGGTTAGACTACGTGGCAGACCCTCGCTAGTCAGAATATATATTGCTATAAAAAGAACAATACTTGTAAATAGGTGCCACTTGCGCCTATTTAAATTATCTATTATTGATATAAATCGATATTGATAAAAACGATAAAGCTAATATTGATCATAGATCCGAATTTTTTAGTAAAAGGTTCATACAGCCTTTAACTACCGCCGTTTTATTTTGTTTCATGGAGAGAACCGATGCCTAAACTTCGTTCTGCAACATCAACTCAAGGCCGTAATATGGCCGGAGCTCGCGCCCTGTGGCGTGCAACTGGTACTCGGGAAGAGGATTTCGGTAAACCGATCATTGCTATCGCTAATTCATTCACTCAATTTGTCCCCGGTCATGTCCATTTAAAAGATATGGGACAACTGGTTGCAGGCGCTGTCCTAGAAGCGGGTGGTGTGGCGAAAGAATTTAATACTATCGCAATTGATGACGGGATTGCCATGGGGCATGACGGCATGCTGTATAGCCTGCCTTCCCGCGATCTGATTGCTGACTCTGTTGAATATATGGTGAATGCCCATTGTGCTGATGCGCTGGTCTGTATTTCCAATTGTGACAAGATCACCCCGGGCATGTTGATGGCATCACTGCGATTAAATATACCAGTTATTTTTGTTTCTGGTGGGCCGATGGAAGCGGGTAAAACCAAACTGTCAGACCAATTGATCAAACTTGACCTGGTGGATGCCATGGTGATGGGACCGGATAAAAGTGTCTCAGATGAAGATCTTGATAAAGTAGAGCGCAGTGCCTGCCCAACCTGTGGTTCTTGCTCAGGAATGTTTACTGCTAATTCGATGAACTGCTTAACTGAAGCCCTGGGCTTGTCACAACCGGGTAATGGTTCGTTGCTGGCGACACATGCGGATCGGGAAGCGCTGTTTCTGAATGCGGGTAAACAGATTGTTGAGCTGTGCAAACGCTATTATGAGCAAGATGATGAGTCTGTGTTACCGCGTAATATAGCCAACCGTGATGCGTTTGAAAATGCGATGACGTTAGATATTGCTATGGGCGGCTCAACCAATACGGTGCTGCATTTACTTGCTGCAGCCAGTGAAGCTGAAGTTGACTATACCATGGATGACATGGATGCATTATCGCGTAAGGTGCCACAGTTATGTAAGGTCGCGCCGTCTACGCCGCTTTATCATATGGAAGATGTGCATCGTGCAGGTGGTGTGATGGCTATTTTGGCAGAGCTCAATCGCGCTGGATTATTAAATAATCAAACCAATACTGTGATGGGGATGACCATGGCGGAACAATTGGCCAAATTTGATATTATGGTGACCGATTCTGCAGAGATACTGTCCATGTATGCGGCAGGACCAGCGGGTATTCGTACCATCAAGGCTTTCAGCCAGAATTGTCGTTGGCCTAGCCTAGATATGGATCGCGCCGATGGCTGTATTCGTTCTATCGAACATGCCTACAGTCAGGAAGGCGGACTGGCCATATTAAGCGGTAATATTGCCCTTGATGGCGCGATTGTTAAGACGGCAGGGGTTGCCGATGAAAACCTCCTGTTCCGAGGACCTGCACGGGTATATGAAAGCCAAGATGCTGCTGTGAAAGGGATCTTAGAAGGGGACGTGAAAGCCGGTGAAGTAGTGGTGATCCGTTATGAAGGCCCGAAAGGCGGCCCGGGTATGCAGGAAATGTTATATCCGACCAGCTACCTGAAGTCGATGGGTTTAGGTAAAGCCTGTGCTTTGATCACTGATGGCCGTTTTTCTGGCGGTACTTCTGGTCTCTCTATTGGGCATGCATCTCCTGAAGCGGCGAGTGGCGGCATTATCGGGTTAGTTGAGCAGGGCGATATTATAGATATTAATATTCCCGAGCGCAGTATGGGCCTTTTGGTTGACGATGATGTCTTGGCACAACGTCGTGTGGAAATGGAATCGCGTGGTAAGCAAGCCTGGAAGCCGATAGAAAAACGGGAACGCAAAGTATCACAGGCATTACGCATTTACGGTTATTTTGCTACCAGTGCCGATAAAGGTGCAGTGCGAGATAAAAGCTTGATCTGATCTTACAATCTCAGTGAGAATGAAAGCACATTGCTAATTTTGTCCAGTAGTGTGCCTAATTTCCCCAGCGGCGCCTCTACTTTTTATCAGCGGTGCTTATTTTAGTCTGAAATGATTAAAATGGTGCCGTTTTTTTCACGAGATCTCGGTCACAGAGAACATATTATTCTGTTCAACATCGATTTAACATATCTTCTATATTTTTATTTCAAAAATAATCTGATCTTTGGTGATTAATTTTGCAAATCAATGTCTATACTGCACCTATATATCGAGATGTTTTTCACGGCTAGTTTAATAAACTACATAATGGAGTAAATAGCATATGATTATCGGCGTACCTAAAGAGATCAAAAATCACGAATACCGCGTAGGAATGACACCTGCAAGTGCCAGAGAGTTAATCGCGCATGGCCATACCGTCTATGTGGAAACATTCGCCGGTGCTGGTATTGGTTTTAGTGATGCTGATTATGAAACTGCTGGTGCTGAAATATTAGCAACTGCTGCTGAAGTATTCGCTACTGCAGATATGGTTGTTAAAGTAAAAGAGCCACAACCTGTTGAGCGTGCAATGTTACGTGATGGTCAGGTATTATTTACTTACTTGCATTTGGCTCCAGATCTACCACAAACTGAAGACCTAATTAAAAGCAACGCTATCTGTATCGCTTATGAAACAGTGACAGATGCTAAAGGTGGTTTACCGCTACTTGCTCCTATGTCAGCGGTTGCTGGTCGCATGTCGATTCAAGCGGGTGCTCAGGCATTAGAAAAATCAAGAGGCGGTTGTGGTCTATTAATGGGTGGCGTACCAGGTGTTGCTCCGGCAAATGTGGTTGTTATCGGTGGGGGTGTTGTTGGTATGAATGCTGCCAAAATGGCAGTAGGCATGGGTGCTAACGTTACTATGTTAGACCGTAATCTTATGGTTTTAGCCAACTTAGATAATCAATTTGATGGTCGTCTGACAACTGTTTATTCAACCCATGATGCGATTGAAAAATATGTGTTAGAAGCAGATCTAGTGATTGGTGCTGTATTAGTACCAGGCGCAGCAGCACCGAAACTCGTAACAAAAGAGTTGATTAGCCGTATGAAACCGGGTGCAGCTGTTGTGGACGTTGCTATTGACCAAGGTGGTTGTTTCGAAACTTCACATGCAACAACGCATCAGGATCCAACTTACATCGTTGATGATATTGTACATTACTGTGTCGCTAATATGCCGGGTGCAGTGGCTAAAACTTCTACGTTTGCATTGAACAACGCGACGCTACCGTACATCATTAAATTGGCTAATCTTGGCTGGAAACAGGCACTGGCAACGGATGCACATCTACGGAATGGTCTGAACGTTATTCAAGGTAAAGTGACAGTACAAGATGTAGCTGAAGCGCATGATTTACCTTATGTAACTGCAGAAAGCATGATTTAATAATCACGCTTATTGTCGATTACATGTTAAATTAGCGCCATTATTTATAATAATGGCGCTTTTTTATATGAAAAAAAAAATAGTTATTTTTAACTTTACTGTTGGACTAGTGCTATTGGCGCTGGCTTTATATAGTTACTTAAGTTCTGAATTCTCAACCTCTACCTTCACTTCAAAGGCGTCTGATGTATCTTCTACTTCAGATGTGCCTGATTTTGCCAGTATCCAGGATAGCAAGGCAAAGAAAATGGCTTTTTTTGCTTATTTACAACCCGCCTATGATCGTATCACACAAGAAGTATTGGCTGAACGGGCGCAACTCATTCACCTGCAGGGCAAGATCGAATTATCAGCCGATGATCTTGATCTACTGCAGCAATTAGCCACTACCTATAAGGTAACCGCCGATAATAATAGCGCCTTACTGGCGGCATTACTGGTGCGCGTTGATAAACTGCCTGAAGCGCTGGTATTTAGTCAGTCTGCCAATGAAACAGGTTGGGGCACATCACGCTTCGCTCGCTTGGGGCATAACTTTTTCGGTCAGTGGTGCTTTAGTCAAGGTTGCGGCATAGTGCCGACACAACGAGAGCAAGGGGCTGGGCATGAAGTGGCGAGCTTTAAGTCAATTGAGGCCTCAATGCGTTCCTATTATCGCAACATTAACCGCCATCAGACCTATGCACCGTTACGGCAGATCCGGGCTCAGTTAAGACTTACAGAGCAACCCGCCAATGCTTGCGCTTTGGCGGCCGGTTTAATTAACTATTCAGCAAGAAAAGAAGCTTACGTGGCCGAAATTCGCTCAATGATCTGCTTTAACAGTAATTTTTGGCGTGATCATGATCAGATGGATTATAACCTGTGTGCGCCACCCCCTAAGGTAGCCCCAACTGTTGCTCCCGGGATCGCTTCTGGCTGCGTTGTTACCGATAGTGGCGAGTAATTCACCGTCCATAATCACAAATATCTAATACCTCCTATTAGGTGCTTTTATTTTCCACTTAAATATACTATATACTGCCAAATGGGTATATTTCGATGTAATTCACTGTAGGTCTGTCGCTCTACTCACTGTTCTAATCTGTTTTTGTCGCAAATGATGGCTTATTTAGCTGTGCAATAACAACTGTGTTTACAAGCCCATTTTTGAATATATACTCGTTTTGAGCTGTAGACATTGCTATAAAACTAGTGTTTTCTTATATTTTAGTCTATTTCACTGATGATTATTTAAAGTTATAGCTCGATAAACTGTCCAAAAACGCATTAAGGCGTGATCCATGTCAATTTTCACAATAGCAGATGATTTAACTGCTTCCAATCTGTTACGTAATTGTAATATTCTCCATGAAACGATTCTTTCAGTGCAAAGATTTGTAAAATTATAAAAATAATATGCATAAACAAAAACCACACTCTACATGATAAGTTAAGGCTGAATTAGTTATGGATAAATCACTAAGTTCAAAAATATTTGTTTCTCTCTTTGTAGGATTAATACTAGGTAGTATCGTCCAATATGGTTTTGGAACAGGATCATTTCTCGACACGTATTTTGTTGGCGCAGCGACAGCTGTGGGTACAATGTTTGTATCCTTGATTAAATTAATGGTCGTACCATTAGTTTTCATCTCTATTGTATGCGGTGTCTGTGAACTAAAAGATATTAAGAGTTTTGGTCGACTCGGTGGCAAAACATTTTTTCTTTATCTCATTAATACCGCGGTAGCAATTACTGTTGCGCTCATTGTTGCGATGATAGTACAGCCTGGTGTGGGCGCTAATTTAGCTGAACTGGGTGGTAGCGCGGTTACACTCGCAACCACAGAAACACCTGATATTGGTCAGCTTATTGTCAACATAGTGCCAAGCAACCCAATTCAGGCATTTGCTTCCGGCGACATGCTACAGATCATCTTCATGGCAATTATTACCGGTTTGGCAATTCAAGCTCTGGATACACAGGGCGGCCCAGCCGTTAACGCATTCCAAATCGCAAATAATATCATGATGAAACTGGTTAGCTTAATCATGAGTTTTGCACCAATCGGTGTATTTGCCCTGATGGTTCAATTGGGTGCAACATTAAACGCTGATACTCTGATATCTGTTGCGGGTTATGTTGGTCTGGTTGTCTCGCTCTTGCTCGTTTGGATCCTGCTTGTATATCCTATCGCAGTGTGGGTATTTACCGGCATTCGTCCCGCTACCTTCCGTCGTCAAATTCGTGAGCAGTTCCTATTTTCACTGTCAACAGCTAGCTCAAACGCGACTATCCCTGTGACTATGCGTACTCTGACTGAGAAAATCGGTGTATCAAAAACAGTGGCAGGTTTCGGTGTTCCACTGGGTGCCACGATGAACATGTCTGGTGTGTCTATCTATATTGCGATTGCAACCGTGTTTGCTGCGAACGCTTATGGCATGCCAATCCAAGCGGGTGATATGTTTACCTTAGGTCTGACTGTACTGTTATTGTCTGTGGGTGCTGGTGGTGTTCCAGGTGGCGGTGTTGTGATGATAGGTGTGTTACTTAGCCAACTGGGTCTACCTGTTGAAGCCTTGGCAATTATTGCCGCGGTAGACCGGGTTAATGATATGTTCTGTACTTCAGCAAATGTGATTGGCGACACAGCGGTTAATACCATCGTGGCGAAGAGTGAAGGTGAATTGAACACAGCTGTACTTGCTGATGAGCTAGCAGAGGGTGTTGTTGAAACGGCCTAATCAATAACTGAAAATGATTAAAAGGGAGCGAAATGCTCCCTTTTTTATATTAAGACTCGTAATCCGCAAAATTAATCCCGAGTTAATTCTTTTTATCTGTTTAGATTGTTGCTATAACTGAGTATACCTAAGCCACTTTAAGATGCTGGCTACAGTGGGAATTACCCCTTAACCATTAATATATTAATGCGTTAGTTTGTCAGCTAAATTTCAATGGATGATCGAGTGCCAAATAACAAATCACAACCAATACAATCCCCGCTCAGTGCCAGTGAATATTTATGTAAAATTCTACTGTCACCGGTATATGAAGCCGCAATAGTTACGCCGCTGCAGCCGTTACCTAAATTATCAGAGCGCACTGGAAACAATATTTTACTCAAGCGTGAAGATCGCCAGCCCGTACATTCATTTAAATTAAGGGGCGCCTTCAATAAATTGGTGCAGTTATCTGAGCTGCAGAAATTACACGGTGTAGTGGCCGCCTCTGCGGGTAACCATGCCCAAGGTGTCGCGCTATCTGCCAAAAATCTGGGGATCAAAGCGGTCATTGTTATGCCGGTGATCACCCCTGAGATTAAAGTTGATGCGGTGCGTGGCTTTGGTGCTGAAGTGTGTTTACACGGTGATAGTTTTGATGAAGCATCCAAGTATGCAAAAAAACTAGCAACATCGGAAGGTTATACCCTGATCCCGCCGTTTGATGATCCGGATGTGATTGCTGGTCAGGGGACCATTGGCCGTGAATTACTAGAGCAAAATGCTCATCTTGATTATATTTTTGTACCTGTGGGCGGCGGTGGTTTGGCGGCGGGTATTGCTGTGTATATTAAACAACTAAAACCGTCAATTAAGGTCATTGGTGTGGAACCGCGTGATTCGGCCTGCTTGCGGGCTGCATTGGATGCCGGCAAACCGGTAATGTTGGATCGAGTGGGTATTTTTGCTGATGGTGTGGCGGTCAAGCAGATCGGTAACGAAACCTTCCGTCTCTGTCAGCAGTATATCGATGATGTGATCACAGTCAGCAGTGATGAGATATGCGCCGCCCTGAAAGATATTTTTGAGGATACCCGGGCGATAGCAGAACCATCTGGTGCACTGGCACTGGCAGGACTGAAAAAATACACTGAGCTGCACAGTGTGAGTGATAAAAATATGACGGCTATCTTAAGTGGCGCAAATGTGAATTTTCACTCCCTACGTTATGTCTCTGAACGCAGTGAATATGGCGAGAAAAAAGAAGCGGTGCTGGCGGTTACCATTCCAGAAAGACGCGGTGCGTTTTTGAAATTTTGTGAGTTGATCGGTAACCGGGCTGTAACCGAGTTTAACTACCGTTATTCAAGTCGTGCGTCAGCAAATATTTTTGTCGGGTTAAGAACACCGTTGGGTGCAGCGGAGTTAGCGACGGTGATCCAGCAATTGCAAGATGCCGAGTACCCCGTTGTCGATCTTTCTGAAGATGAGATGGCCAAGCAACACGTGCGTTATATGGTAGGTGGTCGGCCTGCCGAGGCGTTGCAAGAGCGTTTATTTAGTTTTGAGTTTCCCGAGCATCCTGGTGCCTTGCAAAAATTCTTGCTGACGCTGGGTACAAACTGGAATATAACCTTGTTTCACTATCGTAATCATGGTGCTGCTTACGGTCGGGTACTGGCTGGGTTTGAGCTTCCAGATACAGAGATGGCAGCCTTTGGTGAATATCTCGTAAAATTAGGCTACCAGCATAAAGAAGAAACCAGCAACCCAGCATATAAATTCTTCCTCGCGCACTGATCTGCTATGAATGGCGAGCTCTGGCGCATCGGTCAGGTTCAGCGTGCTGCGCCTGCCGCTGAGAAAATATCAATTCTCAGCGGCACCTCTTTACTGGCATCGGGATAAAAGGTCACCGCTGTCATGTTACCTGCTAACCGTTGTCCATTACTTCCCTGCACCTGATTGATATTAAGCAGTATTGAAATCGGTAATTGCCGGTTGATAAGACCGTCTGCCTGAGTTTTACTGACGAGTAATAACGCCGCGAGATCGGGTGCTAATGCCAACTGTTTAAGCCGAGATAGATTATTGATATGAAAATAGAAAGTCGTCGGAAAAGAGCTGTCGCTAGTGAGTGAGCGGGTGACCTTATAGTGATAAGGCTGCTGGGCGTAGCTGAAGCTTGGCACTTGCACCGGGAAGGCTTGTTGGTCTACATTATAGTCACCGAGTATTACGGATGTTTCCAGGATCAGGTTATTGCTATCTTGCTGGGCATAACTGGCAATCCAATTTAGTCCGATTTTTTTCTGTTTTTGTACCAATAGCAGTGGACTGTTTTTGTACAGGCGCCAAACGTCATGGTGGTACACACGAATATAGGCATTAATATGCTGATCAAAAGTATAGTTTGGTGTGAGTAATATTGAAGCGGTTAATGCCTTGTCCCAGGTGAGGGTGTTTTGCGGTCCGGTATTATCGAGCAGATAATTTTTACTGAATTTAATTGATGAAGGGTTATTGCTTGCGCCACTGGTGAACTGGCTGCAAGATGAAATGAGTAGTGCCAATACAATAGTTATAGCGATGCGCATGGTGTCTCCCTGGCTGCGCCTGAGCGAGTTTGATAAAAGGGTGAATCTGTTTCGCAGAGACTATAGCAACTGGAAAATTAACGGAAGTATGAATAAAGCATGCTATTGCTGAGTGGATTTTCCAAATACATACCTCAAAGCCGGGTAAATAATGATATTCTTAGGCCAATTATATTATCTCCTTTTAAGTTGGAATTTTTATGCTGAGTTATCGTCACAGTTTTCATGCCGGCAACTTTGCTGACGTGCTAAAACATGCTGTTGAAGTATTGATTTTAGAAGCCCTGAAGCAAAAAGACGCCCCCTTTGTTTACCATGATACTCATGCTGCCGCTGGTCGTTACAGTTTGTCGAGTAAACATGCGGAAAAAACCGCGGAATACGTGGATGGCATAGCCCGTATCTGGCAGCAGTCTGAAGTGCCCGAGCCGTTAATTCCTTATATTAATGTGATCAAGCAGCTAAATAAAAAATCGGGATTACAGCATTATCCCGGTTCGCCTTTAGTTGCCCGTTTGTTGTTACGCGAGCAAGATCGCATGCAGATGACAGAGCTACACCCTGCGGATGTTAAATTGCTGCAACAGGAGTTTAACCGTGATCCGCAAGCCAGAGTTTATCAGCAGGATGCTTATCAGGGATTAAAAGCCTTGTTACCCCCAAGAGAGAAACGCGGCTTGGTATTACTCGATCCCTCTTACGAAATTAAAACGGAATATAGACAGGTGGTCAAAGAGATCGCTGACACTTATCGGCGCTTTGCAACGGGCATTTATGCGTTGTGGTATCCGGTTATCGATCGTCGCACCATTGATAAATTGCTACGTGATATTGTTGCGACCGGCATCAAAAAAATTCTGGTTATTGAGCTGTGTGTGAAAGGGGATACTCATGAACGCGGCATGACTGGCACCGGTATGGTGGTGATCAACCCTCCCTGGAAATTAGTCGGTCAGATGGAACAATTACTGCCTTGGTTAGTGAAAGAGTTAGCCCAGGATAAGGATGCGTCCTACCGTTTGGAATGGATAGCGCCAGAGTAATGTTAGTTTAATTATTGTAACTTTATACCGCTTGTGTAACAGTTTGTCGTTATTAACAGGCGGTTATGGTTATAGACTTACTAGGTAGGAATGATATGAAGCAGTGGATAGCATCACAATTATCAGCAGAGGGAACGGTGGCAGAAGGATTGCCTTCAAAGCATCTTGGCGGTGAGGGAGAGCACTTGGTGTTCTTCCATGCCAACGGTTTTCCTCCGGCTATGTACCGGCAAATGCTAATGCCGTTAACAGAACATTATAAAGTATCCACCGTTTACCAGCGTCCCTTGTGGCCACTGCCAGTACCGGAAGATTTTAATAACTGGCAAGTGATGATCGACGATGCTTGTCGCTTTATTGCTGCGCAGCCTGAACCCGTGATCTTAGTTGGGCATTCAATGGGGGGACTGATCAGCATTATTTGCGCGGTGCGCGAACCGGATAAAATAAAGAAACTGGTGTTACTCGATCCCGTCATCTTACAGCCTCACCTTATTTGGTTAATGCGAAACCTGCCTGATTTTTTACGTAAAAAGTTACCCATCGTTGATAAAACATTACGGCGGCCAGATTTTTTTGTTGATAAAGAAAAAGGTTATCGCTTTCATCGTCGAGTGCGCAACTTTAAACATATCCCAGATAGCATCTTAGAAGACTATATGGCTGAGGGATTATATCCAGTCGAAGGTGGTTTTAAATTAAGCTACAGTCGTGAATGGGAAGCTGCTATTTATCAAACGGTACCCTGGGCCTGGTCGAGTATCAAACGTCTGGATATTGATACCGTGGTGATCCGAGGTAGTCAATCAGATACCTTGTTACCTCAGACTGTTACGCGGTTACAACGCAAACAGCCTCATGTGAAATTGGTTGAGATCGAGGGCGGACATCTCTTTCCACTTGAGCAACCAGAGGAAGCCGCGCAGTTAATTTTACAGCAGTTAGCGAAATGAGTAGTTAAGGGTAATTAGGTAAAGGTTATGTATATATCTAAAATGGTAGCGCGGGCGCTGCGCAAGATTACCGCGGAACTGACCTGGTTTAATCTGTTTGTTATTTTTGCTAGTTACTTGGCTGTTGTGTGGGGTTTGCTCTGGTTAAGTGATGAAACTGCGTTGATCCAGCCGTTAGCGTTTTTATATTACACGATGGTGGTGATCAGTACGGTCGGTTTTGGCGACCTGTCTCCAACCACCACGAGTGGTCAGATGGCTGCTGCATTAGTGCAGATCCCATTTGGTTTATTAATTTTTGGTGCGGTCATTGGTAAAACAACGCAAACAGTTGTCGCTATTGCAAGGAAAGGTATGAACGGTAAAAAAGATTTTAGTACGTATGACAATCATATTCTTATCTTGGGCTGGCGCGAGCACAGAACCAAGCGTATTTTGGATTTGATTTTGGCGGATAAAAAACGGGCACACCGAAAAATAATCCTGTGTGTCGAGCGAGACATGACGCATCCTTTTCCGCAGATGATCGAGGTGGAGTTTGCTAAATTAGACTCTTTCACCAATCACGCAGAACTTAACCGGGTAGCGATGGCGCAGGCCAGTTCTATTATTGTCGATGGCGATAATGATGAAATGACCTTGTCGATGGCATTGGGCGCGGCATCAATGGCAGATAAAAATGCCCATATCAGTGCCTATTTTCATGAAGAGAGTAAGGCTGAATTATTACGGGCGCATTGCCCTAATGTTGAGTGCGCCAGTTCCCGCCATGCGGAAATTCTGGTGCGCACGATGCAGTCACCAGGAACCAGCGTGGTGCATGAACAGCTATTTTCAACCCTGGCGGAAGCGACGTTATACAGTATGACGTTACGGCAGGTGCCAAAAGTCACTGTCGGTGATGTGTTCCAACCATTGCGGGAAAAATACGGTATGACGATCATGGGGCTTGCAGATAATGATATGGGTGTTGGTTTTAAACTCAGCCCTGACATGACCGCGGAACTAAAAAATGGGCAGGTGTTACATTACATCGCGCATGAACGGGTGCGTGAGCAAGAGATTGATTGGCGTAAGTTATTCTGTTGAAAATAAATTAGGCCTGGTTGTTAGTACCAGGCCGAGTTGCTATTTTTCCAGTTGATTTAAGCGTGCTTCCAGCGCCGCTAATTTTTCCCGGGTACGCAGCAGTACTTTAGTCTGTACTTCAAATTCTTCACGATTTACCAGGTCCAGTTTATTCAGCTGAGACTGTAATATTTGATGGATTTTTTTTTCTACTTCGGAACCTAACGATTTAACACCCGCTGGTAACGATTCATGTATTTGCTTGGCGATTTCTTCTAATTTTTGTGGCTTGATCATGCAGCACCCAATGACAGAATTAAGTTAACAGGCTAAGTTAACAAGTTAAGTTAATATTAGTTTAGCATCTTCACAGACGATAAATCGACTTAAAATGAATGCCTAAAATTGATAATCGGCAGAATAGGGGTCACGCCATTCTCCGCATAGTTTAATAACCCAATTTGTAAACCTTGCAGGTTTTCAGTGATATTAAAAATACCAAACTGGAATTTAGCCGTTTTGGCGTAGTTCATCGCGCCTATATCGACAATCGAAAATTTATCTGTGTAGTTAACCAGGCCAATATTCGCGCCTGCCACTGTTTTAGAAAAGTTCAGCATACCAACATTGAATCCTTTAACCCGGTTGGTATTATTAATAATAGCAAAGTTTGCCCCAGTATCCTGGCCTAAATGCCAGTTCAGTAAGCTGAAGGAGGCGCCTCTGAATTCTTTGTTAACCTTACTGGCACCAAACAGCAGATTAAAACTAACCCCTTCCAGTTTATCTACTTCCGACAAACCAAATAAAGCCATATCGAAGCCATTTACGCTGGCCGTTTTACCGTGCAGCATGGATAACCTAAATCCTCTTACCTGCTCAGCATCGGGAAC
Source organism: Moritella sp. (assembly GCA_047628235.1). Classification (GTDB taxonomy): domain Bacteria; phylum Pseudomonadota; class Gammaproteobacteria; order Enterobacterales; family Moritellaceae; genus Moritella. The sequence continues at coordinate 4,880 of JBLHPA010000017.1, read as the reverse complement.
ATTGAATTCCACCGTGGAAAATTGCGCTGGTATCTCGTTACCAATGGCAGGTTGGCAAATCGCAAACGTGGTGATTAAACCGATGCACATTCTTTTGAATTCCATTCATAAACTCCATAGTTACAAGGATGGGGGAAATTGAATTATATCTGATTTTTAGCCAGTTATTTGACTAAATATGGATAAATCACTGATTAACCATGGCAAAAAAGGCGTTGATAGAAGGTTCATCAAAGCGTTTACGCTGACAGCATAAGCCCAGGTCGAAGGGGTCGATCTTGTTGCTGTTCTCAAACGTTAATACTCGTTCTCGCATCGGGCTGTTATCAACCACCACAGCTGGCGCTATCCCGACGCCCAGACCGAGCGCAACCATGCTCACAATGGCTTCATGACCGGCAACGGTGGCGTAAATGCTGGGTTTTATCCGCATTTGCTTGAACCATTTATCGATGCGTTTACGGGCAGGGCCATGTTCCGGCAGAATAAAGGGAACAGCGTTCCAGTCAATTTTGTCTTGTTTGATTTGCTGTTGAACCTGACATGAGATCACTGGCGTAATTATTGATAGCGGGACTTTGGCTATCTCGACAAATTTCAGCCGGTTGGATATTTGATCCGGATGAGCGGCAATGGCGATATCGACCTGTTCTTCATCGACCAGATGCATTCCCATTGCTGCATCGCCGGTGATCAGCTTCAGCTCTACGCTGGGATGCAACAAACGGAATTTATCCAGAATGGGTGGTAAATGACTATAAGCGGCGGTAACGGAACAGAAAATCGTTAATTCACCTTCTAATTCGCCACTGTGGTGATTGAGATCCGCTTTTAGTTGCGTCCAGTTTTCTAACGTCTGCTGGGCAAAACTCTGTAACCGCTTACCTCCCTCGGTTAGTGCGACAGAGCGATTATCCCGTGCGAATAATTGGCTGCCGACGGCCGCTTCCAGACGTTGTATCGTGCGGGTTAATGTTGATGTGCTGACATGCATGGCCTCCGCTGTTTTGCCAAAATGCAACGTGGTCGCCAGATGTAAGAAAAGTTGTAGAGAACGAATATCCATGTTGCCCCTGCATGTCCTTTTTTGTGCCGTTTTTCAATAGTTAAATCAGCTAAATTGGTCATTATAACTGCATGATCTTAGTTTTATTCTGCTGTAAATGTGCCTTAGATACTGGTATTTAACTAAATGCTTCTCGATAAATATTGGTGTTGCATATATTGCAATACTGTATTGTAAATATATCATTTCCAGCAATGTATAACTTAGCATATAGTGAATAGGTAGAACATCACAACTGCAGTGATGGATCATTTAAATTAAACATCTCATGGAGAGCAGCATGGCTAACTATTTTAATACTTTAAACCTGCGTCAGCAATTAGCACAACTTGGTAAATGTCGTTTTATGGATCGCAGCGAATTTGCTGACGGCTGTAACTTCATTAAAGACTGGACGATTGTTATTGTCGGTTGTGGCGCACAAGGCCTAAACCAAGGTCTAAACATGCGTGATTCAGGTTTGAATATCTCCTATGCATTGCGTGGTGCTGCTATTAGTGAGAAACGTCAGTCATTCCTAAATGCATCTGAAAATGGTTTCGTTGTCGATACTTATGAAAATCTAATCCCACAAGCAGACCTCGTACTTAACCTTACGCCGGACAAGCAACATTCGAATGTAGTAGAAACTATTATGCCGCTTATGAAGCAGGGTGCTACCTTGTCTTATTCGCACGGTTTCAATATTGTTGAAGAAGGCATGCAGGTTCGTGACGATATTACAGTCGTAATGGTTGCGCCTAAGTGCCCGGGTTCTGAAGTACGTGAAGAATACAAGCGTGGTTTCGGTGTGCCAACACTGATTGCGGTACATCCTGAGAATGATCCACAGGGTAACGGTCTGGTTATCGCTAAGGCTTACGCTTCTGCAACGGGTGGCGATCGTGCTGGTGTACTTGAATCATCTTTTGTTGCTGAAGTTAAATCTGACCTGATGGGTGAGCAAACTATCCTCTGTGGTATGTTGCAAACAGGCGCTATTTTAGCATTCGATAAAATGGTTGCCGACGGTAAATCACCTGAGTACGCGGGTAAATTAATTCAGTTCGGTTGGGAAACAATCACTGAAGCACTGAAGTATGGCGGCATTACTAACATGATGGATCGTTTATCTAACCCAGCTAAAATCAAAGCATTTGATATGGCTGAGGAAATGAAAACGACATTACGTCCACTGTTTGAAAAACACATGGATGACATCATTACTGGTCACTTCTCATCAACCATGATGGCTGACTGGGCTAACGACGATGTGAACTTGCTTCAATGGCGTAAAGAGACGGGCGAATCTGCCTTTGAGAACTACCCTGCATCAGACACCGTGATTGATGAGCAAGAGTTCTTCGACAATGGCACATTATTCGTTGCTATGATCAAAACAGGTGTTGAACTGGCATTTGAAAGCATGGTTGCATCAGGTATCGTTGATGAGTCTGCGTACTACGAATCACTGCATGAAACGCCATTAATTGCCAATACCATTGCCCGTAAGCGTTTATATGAAATGAACGTTGTTATCTCAGATACAGCTGAATATGGTTGTTACCTGTTTGCACATGAAGCCGTGCCACAATTACGTGAATACGTAAATGCACTACCGACTGAGCTAATGGGTTCTGCATTCGCAGCTAAATCAAACAGTGTTGATAATGCACGCCTTATTGATGTTAACGAAGAAATTCGTAATCACCCTGTAGAAGTTATCGGTAAGAAACTGCGTGGTTACATGTCAGACATGAAGAAAATTGTTGGCTAATGTTAGACCGGATACAATAATACAAAGCCCTGTTCTATGCTTAGGTAAGCATGAGCCGGGCTTTTTTATGGCAAAAACATCCCCCCCCCCAACCAGATAATGTTGGCTAAGCTGAAATTAGTAACACCGATAATCATCTGTATACCCGACATTGAGCACCTCTAAATAGATAGCATTACTATTGATATAGATCACAATTAGTATGGTTGAGATGATTACGTGTTGAATTTTAACAATTCCCCGTGCCATATTAACATATTAATAACACATCTTTTTCTGAGCTATTGATTGGGTGGTGCATTGTTTAAATTTCATATTGCATTCTTATTCACACTTAAAAATCCATTATGGCTCAAAAAATATCTTTCACTAACGTGTAGCTAACTCCTTCGAAATGATTGCCAAAACTACGTGCGGAATGTCGGGTACACGTCAGCGAGAACGAAAAGATCGTTAAGTAAGATGAGTCAATGACTATTTAGTCATTCTCAATTAAGGTGTTTTTAACGCCAAAGCAATCAAGGGGGTAGTATGTCTATAAGCATGCAATTTTTGGGGGCAACACAGGAAGTGACAGGTTCCTGCCATTTTCTGCAGGTAAATAATCAGCAAGTCCTGCTTGACTGTGGCCTTATTCAGGGCGGTGGCACGGCGGAGCTACGTAACAGAGATCCTTTTATTTTTCAGGCAGGAGATATTGATATGGTGGTGCTCAGTCATGCGCATATCGATCACTCTGGCCGGCTGCCATTACTGGTTAAATCAGGCTTTACTGGTCCCATCTATACCCACAAGGCCACCGCTGAACTCTGCAATATCATGCTCAGAGATGCGGCCATGCTGCAACTGCGCGATACTGAACGGCTGAACAAAAAATTGAAAAAACAGGATCTGAAACCGGTTGAACCGCTGTTTAACGAAGAAGATGTTGATGCGGCTATGAAGCTGTTTGTCATGCTCGATTATGGTGAGAGTGTGCCGCTCTCTCCCCAGATCCGGGTGCGTCTGTCTGATGCCGGACACATACTCGGTTCGGCGATTGTGGAATTGTGGCTAGATGACGATACCCACAAAAAAAAGCTGGTGTTTAGCGGTGATTTGGGGCGTCCAAATATGCCGATTTTAGATGATCCGACCATGATTGAACATGCCGACCTTGTTGTCATGGAAGGGACCTACGGCGATCGCCTGCATCGCGGTTGGGAGGAAACATTGGCAGAACTCAAGGATATTTTTTCCCGTGCGATCAGTCAGGGCACGGGCAATATACTGATCCCGGCATTTTCTGTCGGCCGGGCGCAGGAATTGCTCTATCTGTTTCACCTGTATGAAAAAGACTGGGATCTTGACCGCTGGACTATCTGCCTAGACAGCCCGATGGCGATTGCTGCCACAGAGGTTTTTGTTAATAACTACGGCTTGTGTGACGACGACTTTAAGGCCTATTCGCGGCAACATCCCGGCAAACATCCGTTACTGTCGAACATTCAGTTCATCCAGGATACCGAAGAGTCTATGGCGCTCAATGAGGTGGATAAAGGGCTTATCATTATTGCAGGCAGTGGGATGTGCAATGGTGGGCGGATCCGCTGTCACTTTGAGCACAATTTATGGCGTCCGGAGTGTCATGTGATTATCTGTGGCTTCCAGGCGTTAGGTACACCGGGACGGCTTCTGGTCGATGGTGCGACTGAGCTTACAGTGTTTGGTAAATCGATTAAGGTTGCCGCTCAGATATCCACCATCGGTGGCCTGTCGGCACACGCTGATCAGGCTGAGCTTAGCTACTGGTATCAGCATTTTGATGATGCCCCACCTTTAGTATTGGTACACGGTGAGCCCGATGCCTTGAATGAACTGCAGGCCCACCTGCAACCGTCTTGCAGTGCAGTCACCCAGGCCCGATTCGGTGACAGTTTGGATCTGACTCAACTGCCCGCATTGAAATGGCAATATTTGGGGTCAGAGGGGAGTTGATGCGGAGTTTACGGATAAATGTATAACAAATGTTATACATTTATAGTTTGATAATGAATGCAGATAGCTGATTAACCATAA
>JBLHPA010000016.1:0-33936 GCA_047628235.1 Moritella sp. | reverse complement strand
ATACCTCAATGGCATGGCGTAATCCTGATGTGATGTGTTTTGGTAAATCCGTTTGTGTTATATCCCCGGTTATTACTGCTTTTGAGTTAAAGCCGATCCGGGTTAAAAACATTTTCATCTGTTCCGTCGTGGTATTCTGGCTTTCATCTAAAATGATAAACGCATCATTTAGGGTGCGACCGCGCATATAGGCTAACGGTGCTACTTCTATGACATTACGTTCAATTAAACGTTCTACTTTTTCGAAACCAAGCATTTCAAAAAGCGCGTCATAAAGGGGGCGGAGGTAGGGATCTACCTTTTGGCTCAAGTCACCCGGTAAAAAACCTAATTTCTCGCCCGCTTCTACCGCTGGGCGCGTCAGTAAAATACGGCGCACTTCCTGCCGTTCTAAAGCATCAACAGCGGCTGCAACGGCCAGAAATGTTTTTCCTGTGCCAGCAGGCCCAACCCCAAAGGTGATGTCATGGGTCTGGATGTTCGTGATATATTGCGCCTGGTTATCGCCACGTGGTTTAATTGTGCCACGTTTGGTTTTAATTATCGTATTAGCACTGGGTATCTTTGGTGATGATTCTTGTCCCAGCAGTTTGCAGGCTTGCACGGCAAGGTGAACCTGTTCTGGCTCAATGTCGGCAACCTGGCCTTTTACTGGCTGGGTTTCAACATACAGGTCCTGCAGAATATCGAGGGTGTAGTGGCCGTTGACTGGATTACCTGTGATGCAGAAATGATTATTGTGATGAGTTATTTCAACCCCAAGACGGCGTTCGAGTTGCTTTAGGTTGTCATCAAAAGGCCCACACAGATTAGCCAAACGCGCACTGTCTGCGGGTTCTAAATAGATATCAAGTGTTGTCATATTTTGATTCAAGGTTTGCCTCACAATACCGGTCTATTAAGTACAGATCCATTAAATACAGAACCATTCAATGCTGCGCTATTAAGACTCATTAATAGCGCTTAGTCTTACAACCTATGGGTTATATTTAGCAACACCTAATGTATCAGGTTGATTCGTTGCGCGTGCTAAGATATCGCTCGGTTTTACTTCACTGCGTAGCCCCATCTCATCTTCACCGCGAATAAAGCGACCACGCATTGAATTCGGTAATACTTGGATAATCTCAACATCAACAAATTTACCGATCAAATCAGGTGACCCCTCAAAGTTAACTACACGGTTATTCTCTGTGCGGCCTGATAGCTCCATCACGTTTTTCTTCGATGGACCTTCGACTAAAATTCGCTGCGTAGTATCGATCATACGACGGCCAATTTGTTGCGACATTTGACTGATACGCGTTTGCAGTATTTGTAAACGCTGTTTTTTCTCTTCCAATGAAATGTCATCAGGAAACTCTGCTGCCGGAGTGCCTGGACGCGGGCTGTAAATAAAGCTGAAACTAATATCGTATTCAATGTCTTCAATTAACTTCATTGTAGCAGCAAAGTCCTCCTGGCTCTCGCCCGGGAAGCCAATGATGAAATCAGAACTCATTATTAGACCTGGTCGTGCTTTGCGTAATTTACGGATCAGTGACTTATATTCTAGCCCTGTATGAGCACGTTTCATTAATGCCAGAATACGATCTGAACCTGATTGCACCGGCAGGTGTAAATGTGACACAAGCTCTGGCGTATCTTTATATACTTCGATGATATCTTTTGTAAATTCTATCGGATGACTGGTGGTATAACGGATCCGGTCAATGCCATCAATTGCAGCAACATAGCGCAGTAGGTCGGCAAAAGAGCAGATTTCGCCGTCATACATATCTCCGCGATAGGCATTGGCATTTTGACCCAATAAGTTTACTTCACGTACCCCTTGCTCAGCAAGCTGGGCGATTTCATATAATACATCGTCTAATGGACGGCTAACTTCTTCACCACGGGTATAAGGTACGACGCAGAATGTACAATATTTGGAACAACCTTCCATGATTGAAACAAATGCAGAAACCCCGTCGGCACGCGGTTCTGGTAGACGATCAAATTTTTCGATTTCAGGGAAGCTGACATCAACCAGCGCCTTTACACCCGCTTTAGCCTGACCAATCATTTCTGGCAGGCGATGCAGTGTTTGCGGGCCAAATACTAAATCGACAAACGGTGCTCGTTTTTGAATTGCAGCCCCTTCTTGGGACGCAACACAACCGCCTACACCAATAATGAGTTTTGGATTTCTTATTTTCAGTTTTCTCCAACGACCCAGCTGATGAAACACTTTCTCTTGCGCCTTCTCCCTGATGGAGCAGGTATTTAATAGAAGGACATCTGCTTCTTCAGGGTTTTCAGTTAGTTCAAAACCATTTTCGGCATTTAACAAGTCTGCCATTTTTGATGAATCGTATTCATTCATCTGGCAGCCCCAGGTTTTAATGTGAAGTTTTTTACTCATTAGCCACGTTGCTCTTTATTATTTTTTACGAAAACTGATTTGTGTGCTGATACACAGAAGAGCGCATATTCTACTGCCTTAATCGCGCGTTGACTAGATATTATCCAGATCTGGTGGATAAATTTGCCTTGTTTTTAGTTGTGTAGCCCAAGTACTTATTCAAAAATATATCGATAAGGGAGGGAGCCTTCTGCCTATTTTATTTAAATAGTATTATAGACGTATTGTTAAATGGCCAGTGTTGCAGTGGTTTGGGTATATAAGAGCATCATTTCAGTCTAAAGCTTGTTAGTATTCTTCTTAGATAGAATTTATATACCAAGGGATCAGGAAGCATAATGCAGGAATTTGATGTAATTATTGTCGGCGCCGGAATGGTGGGGGCGAGTGCGGCTAATTTACTGGCACCATCAGGGCTCAATATTGCGGTTATTGAAGCGCATTTTCCATCGTCCTTTTCCTTTGAGCAGGAGATGGATCTACGTGTTTCTGCCATCAGCCTCTCGTCTCAACAATTATTAGTTGCTGCTGGTGCATGGTCAAATATCCGAGAAATGCGGATATGTCCTTATCGTCGTTTAGAAACGTGGGAGCAAGGTGGCAGTGGTACCAAGTTCAGTGCGGTTGATATAGGTTACGACAAATTAGGCTATATTATTGAAAATCGTGTGATTCAGTTAGGTTTGTTGGAAGCAATGAAGCGGCATCGCAATGTGCAGCTATTTTGCCCAGAAAAAGTGGCTAAACTAGAACAGGATGCATTAACGACCCGGGTAACACTCGACTCAGGAAAACGGCTACAAGCCAAGTTAGTGCTGGCCGCTGATGGCGCCAACTCTTTGATCCGCCAGCAAGCGCATATTGGCATTAATAGTTGGGATTACCGCCAGCATTGCATGCTGATAAATATTAATACTGAGTTGCCGCAACAGGACGTCACCTGGCAGGAGTTTGCGCCTACTGGACCCATGGCATTCCTGCCTTTACCTGGTCATAAAGCCTCATTAGTCTGGTACCACCAAGCGAAGCAAATAGGCTATTTAAGTCAGCTCTCAAAGGCGGCTCTTAAGGTTGAAATACAGCAACATTTCCCCGATTTGGTGGGTGAATTTGAAGTCACTAATCATGGTTCATTTCCGTTGGTGCGTCGGCATGCCCAGCAATATTATAAAGGTCGGGTGGTCTTGCTCGGTGATGCTGCGCATACCATTAATCCACTGGCTGGGCAGGGGGTTAATATTGGTTTTAAAGACGTTAAAGTATTGTGCGAACTGATCCGTTCAGCGGTGATAGAAGGTGACGCTTGGGATAGTCAGGTCCTGCTACAGCAATATCAACGTAGCAGACTACCCGATAACATGTTGATGCAAACCAGTATGGATCTGTTTTATTCTGTGTTCAGTAATAATGCGCTGCCAGTTAGATTATTGCGTAATGTTGGTCTGGCGTTGGCGGATCGCGCCGGCCCGTTAAAAAGACAAGCGCTGCGTTATGCCATTGGCATGAGTTAACCGGTACTCTCTGCGAAAACCCACAAACCTGTGGCTATTTTCGCATGCCCAGATTGATTCAGTTTTTTGTGAGAGCCGAAATATAAGAAGTGTTGTGTCATCATCTTTGAATGGCTCAACTGATGGTGTTATTTAAGTGTAGTTACCGATGGATATTTATTTTTTTGTGTATGAATTTTCATTAGTAGTAATTGCTATGAAATAAATGTTTTTGGATGCAATATTTGAAAGTAATAGAGGGATATTTTGAGGGGAAATAAACTGAGGAAGAAAGTGGCAGGGATATGAGGATTTGAACCTCAGAATCCCGAGATCAAAACCCGGTGCCTTACCGCTTGGCGATATCCCTGTAATACTGATAAATAAAACATGGTGCGGAAGGAGAGACTTGAACTCTCACACTTTGCAATACTAGAACCTAAATCTAGCGCGTCTACCAATTCCGCCACTTCCGCAATGTTTTATTTTAAAATAAGAATGGTGGCCATGACGGGACTTGAACCTGTGACCCCAGCATTATGAGTGCTGTGCTCTAACCAGCTGAGCTACATGGCCATTCTTACTTTTTTTTCATTTTGCCCGTATAAATACGTACAAAATAAAGTGGCAGGGATATGAGGATTTGAACCTCAGAATCCCGAGATCAAAACCCGGTGCCTTACCGCTTGGCGATATCCCTACAATTCTTTATATAACCTAAGTTATATTACTTTCTATATAAGAAAGCATGGTGCGGAAGGAGAGACTTGAACTCTCACACTTTGCAATACTAGAACCTAAATCTAGCGCGTCTACCAATTCCGCCACTTCCGCACAATATTCTCTGTCTTTACAAAGTTGGTAGTATTGAATGGTTAGATTTCAATAAACCTTGTAAAGTTTAACACTGACTCAGGAGTCTGTGTTGGTATATGGCAGGGATATGAGGATTTGAACCTCAGAATCCCGAGATCAAAACCCGGTGCCTTACCGCTTGGCGATATCCCTACAATTCTTTATATAACCGAAGTTATATTGCTTTCCACAAAAGAAAAGCATGGTGCGGAAGGAGAGACTTGAACTCTCACACCTTACGATACTAGAACCTAAATCTAGCGCGTCTACCAATTCCGCCACTCCCGCACAATATTCTTTGTTATTTATAAGTTTGGTAGTTGCTTATCACCTTAATGATAAAACAAAACTTATAAATAGATAACCCGCTATAACAGCCAGTTATTTATATATGGCAGGGATATGAGGATTTGAACCTCAGAATCCCGAGATCAAAACCCGGTGCCTTACCGCTTGGCGATATCCCTAGTACTCTTTATAGATTAAGAATGGTGGCCATGACGGGACTTGAACCTGTGACCCCAGCATTATGAGTGCTGTGCTCTAACCAGCTGAGCTACATGGCCATCCTTAATCTCATTCCAATTAACAGTTGCCTGTAATGTTGGAACGGAGCGCATTATGCTAATTACAGCTAAGTTCGTCAACTATTTTTTAGTAAAAAAACATTTTAACTGTCATTTGTTGAGATTCTATACGAATCTTGTTGCCAGTGCGCGCTATTTTTTGAAAAACTCTAATGAGTGTATACCTAAGCTTGCTCGGAGTGCAAGTTTCAGCGGCGCCCAATGATTTGCTATTGGGTTAATAAAAACGCCGGCAATGCCGGCGTTTTGTTAGCTATGGTCTGCGTAGATCCAAGCTGTTAAAGATAGATGTTAAAATTAGACGTTAAAGCGGAAATGAACCACGTCACCATCTTTGACGATATAAGTTTTGCCTTCCAGGCGCCATTTACCCGCATCTTTTGCGCCTGATTCACCCCTGAATTCAACAAATGAATTATAGTCAATCACTTCTGCGCGGATGAAGCCTTTTTCAAAGTCGGTGTGGATCTTACCTGCAGCCTGTGGTGCGGTAGAGTTCACTGGAATGGTCCAGGCACGCACTTCTTTTACACCTGCGGTAAAGTAAGTTTGCAATGCCAGCAGTTCATAACCAGAGCGGATAACGCGGTTCAGGCCTGGCTCTTCGATGCCCATGTCTGCCATGAATTCAGCGCGTTCTTCATCTTCTAGTTCGGCTATATCTGATTCCATTGATGCGCAGATTGCGACGACAACCGCATTTTCTTTCGCGGCAATATCACGCACTATGTCTAAAAACGGGTTATCTTCAAAGCCGTCTTCATCCACATTAGCAATGTACATGGTTGGCTTCAAAGTAAGGAAATTCATATACTCAATGGCGGCTATTTCTTCTTTGCTCAGATCCAGCGAACGGATCATTTCGCCTTCAGCAATATGCGCCTGGATTTTTTCGAGCACAGGATATTCGAATTTAGCGTCCTTATCCCCACCCTTAACTTTTTTCGCCAGGCGGAACAGGGCTTTTTCACAGCTATCTAAATCGGCCAGCGCTAACTCGGTATTGATCACTTCGATGTCATCTGCGGGTGATATTTTACCTGAAACATGGATGATGTTATCGTTGTCAAAACAGCGAACCACATGACCGATAGCATCCGTTTCACGGATGTTAGCTAGGAACTTGTTACCCAGGCCTTCCCCTTTTGATGCGCCGGCAACCAGTCCTGCAATATCTACGAATTCCATTGTTGTTGGCAATACGCGCTGCGGGTTTACGATGTCAGACAATGCATCCAGACGCTTATCGGGCACTGGTACTACACCGGTATTGGGTTCAATTGTGCAGAATGGAAAATTTGCTGCTTCGATACCTGCTTGCGTTAATGCATTAAATAGAGTTGATTTACCTACGTTTGGTAAGCCGACGATACCGCATTTAAAACCCATGATTTTTACCTTCTTTAATGTACTGTTTAACTAAAATTGGTACATTCACCCTGTTGATCAGGTCGAATGTTCAGATTGTATCTTGCTGCGCGTTTACTGCGCTTTAAAGGTATGTAACCGGCTCATTGCCTTTGCCATACCGTCTTTAGTGAGTATGTCGATACAGCGTACTGCTTCATCGATTGCTGCATCCATTTGTTCCTGCTCTTTTGATTGTGCCTTACCCAGCACATAACCTGTTACTTTTTCGCGGCTGCCGGGGTGGCCGATACCAATGCGTAAACGATAGAATTCTTTATTGTTGCCCATTTTGCTAATGATATCTTTGAGTCCGTTATGACCGCCATGGCTGCCGCCTTGCTTAAATTTGGCGACGCCCGGAGGTAGGTCCAGTTCATCATGCACGACGAGGATCTGCTCGACCTCGATACGAAAAAAATTGGCCAGTGCTGCCACTGATTTACCGCTTAAGTTCATGAAGGTGGTCGGTATCAGCAAGCGAACGTCTTGCCCGGCAATGTTGATTCGAGCTGTATAACCAAAATATTTGGTCTCTTCACGTAACTGAGTATTGTGCCATTTAGCTAATTCGTTAATAAACCATGCCCCAGCGTTATGGCGAGTGCGGCTGTATTCTTGCCCTGGATTGGCCAGGCCGACGATTAAACGAATGTCGTTGCTCATGGTATACCTATTTATTTTATTACTTAAAATGATTGCTACAATGAATTAGCGGTTATGCCGATTTTACCTCATTGGATAAAAAACGCGCTATTTTACCCTGTGTCAGGCAAAAGCTCAACTTACGTATTTAAGTGCGGGTGATGCGCTCGGATTATCGGACCGTTCGCTACTAGGGTATTAGAGAAAAAAAAACCGAGTCTGGGTCACCAAACTCGGTTTTTATCTCATCTCTTAGCTTAAATTACAGCAGTAATTAAGACTTAAACATAGCAGAGACTGATTCTTCATTGCTTACACGGCGAATCGATTCAGCAAGCATAGGGCTAAGGCTTAACTGTCTTACATTTGGCAGTGCTGCAACAGCGGGAGATAGCGGGATAGAATCTGTTACTACGATTTCATCGATGCAAGAATTTCTTAGGTTATCAACCGCATTGCCTGAGAATACCGGGTGAGTAGCATAGGCAAACACACGTTTTGCACCACTTTTCTTCAGTGCAACCGCGGCTGCACATAATGTGCCGCCAGTATCGATCATGTCATCAACCAGGATACAGTCACGGTCTTTAACATCACCGATGATATGCATAACTTGGGCAACATTTGCTTTCGGACGACGCTTATCGATAATCGCTAGATCTGCGTCATTTAATAATTTAGCATTGGCACGAGCACGCACCACACCACCGATATCAGGCGATACGATAACGGGGTTATCTAAATTCTTCAGTAACATATCTTCGAGTAATACTGGCGTACCGAAAACATTATCAACAGGAACATCAAAGAAGCCTTGAATTTGTTCTGCATGCAAATCAACCGTTAATACACGGTCAACGCCCACACTTGAAAGGAAGTCTGCAACTACCTTTGCTGTAATCGGAACACGAGAAGAGCGTACACGGCGATCTTGACGAGCATAACCAAAGTAAGGGATAACAGCTGTAATACGACCTGCTGATGCACGGCGCATAGCGTCAACCATCACGATAAGTTCCATCAGGTTGTCGTTTGTAGGCGCACAAGTTGACTGTAGGATGAAGATATCTCCACCACGTACATTTTCTTCAATTTCAACGCTTATTTCACCATCGCTAAAGCGACCAACTTTGACTTTTCCAAGTTGAATAAATAGGCGTTCTGCAACTTTTTGTGCTAGTTCTGGTGTAGCGTTACCAGCAAACAGCTTCATGTCGGGCACGGTGTAACCTCAGGCTTAATCGATATATGTGGCTGGGATATGAGTAAACCTCTAGTGAGTAAATTATTAATAAGTAAATTGTTAATAAGTAAACTACTAGTCGTAAACTACTCGTCAGCAGACTGACGAGTCGAGATCCCCAGCATTAATCTCTTAGAATTTGGTAACAACTAAATCATCCAGTTTTCAGTCGTTGTATTGTTATGTCTTTCCAAATCATGCAGTAGTGGCGATTTATTTAAGCCCTTCGCGAGATAAATCTGCATGTGTTTGGGTGCGTCGGCTAATACTTTTAATGCATCAGACTTACGATTAAATTCAGAAAACACACAACAACCGGAACCTGTCAGTCGAGATGGCGCATATTTTAGCAACCACTCTAATGCTTTTGCAACCTCGGGATGGCGTTTTTTCACGGTAGTTTCAAAGTCATTGATCCATTCGTCTTCTAATAACTGATTTAATGGCCGCTTTAGGGTGTCTCGGGTTAGGTTTGGGTCTGCGAATAATTGCGCCGTATTAACATGGGTAGGAGGGACAACGATGAGGTACCAGCTTTCGCTCACGTCAATTGGCGTGAGCTGTTCACCAATGCCTTCTGCAAAAGCGGCCTGACCGCGTACAAACACGGGTACATCGGCACCTAGCGTTAGACCTATCGCGGCGAGCTGATCTTCAGTTAGCTGTAACTGCCAGAGTTTATTTAGTGCAACTAAGGTCGTCGCTGCATCGGATGAACCACCGCCAAGGCCGCCACCCATCGGTAAATTTTTTGTTAAACAAATATCCGCACCATGGGGCAATGTGCTGTGCTGTTTTAGCGCGATGGCAGCTTGGTAAATAATATTTTCAGTGAGCGGAACGCCGGGTATTTCTGGGCTGATCGTGATCTGATCATTGTAGTTAACAGAAATTTCTAAATCATCGCCAAGATCAATAAACTGAAACAGCGTTTGTAATTCGTGATAACCATCGCTGCGACGGCCATTAATGTAGAGAAACAAGTTCAGTTTTGCCGGTGCTGACCAATGGGTAATATTATGTTGCATCAATTTTCCAGTCTCGGGTTATTATTTTTATGCGAATGTCATCTTTTTTGATACTGATATTTTTTGGTAACCAGATGTTATTGATTAATTGGTAATTTCGATAGCTAATTTGCCAGCCAAGTGGGTGAGCGGCCTGGCTGACCCGACCATACCGATCCAGTGTTAGGTCATCACTGAGTGGCTCTCCCATGATCCAGTAACGCAGTTCATCAATGGGGATTGGCAATGGACTGAGCTGATTGATGAGCCGTTGTGCATTACTATCTTGGTATTGCTGATTGTCATCTAAAATAAGGGTGGCGATCCCGGCACTGCGTTTAATGGTCATTAAATGGATGCCGAAAGGTCCGGTCAGATTAATACTAAAATCTTGTGCGAGCTGCTGCCAGTTAAGCGTTGCAGAGTTGCGCTCTTGTGGGGTAATAAAGGCGATCTGCCCTTGTAATCGCCAAGCGGTGATATCGCGTAGTTGTTGTTGGTGTTTTAGCCATAACTGTTGCGGGCTGCCAGGCGCAGGTTGATAGTCGGGGATGCTACTACATGCGCTAATTAAGCAGCTGATAATTATGAGGTAAACAGTTCGGTAAAATGCCATTAGCTGCCTAAAAAGATAAATAAATGATGACCTATACGAGCATAACTATTATAAAAACAGATATGCCTGGTTTTGTCACTTTAATAATTCATACTTTTTGCGTAGAATACTATTACTCTATTAATTTTTACAATTTAACAATTAAGTAATAAATGACTCTGCTAGCACTTGGTATAAATCATAACTCCGCTCCGGTATCTTTGCGTGAAAAAGTGGCTTTTTCACCCGATAATATTGATGATGCCTTAGCAAGTATTATAGCCAATAAGGTTGCCTCTGAAGCAGTTATTGTATCAACCTGCAATCGTACAGAGATTTATTGCAAGATTGCTGGCGATACTCCCGAAAGCGTTTCCCAGTGGTTGCAGGATTATCACCAACTCCCCGCAATGGCTTTATCGGCCTATATTTATCGTCATTATGATACTGATGCAGTGCGTCATCTCATGCGTGTTGCTGGTGGTCTGGATTCGTTAGTTTTGGGGGAGCCTCAAATTCTGGGGCAGGTCAAACAGGCATTTGCGAAAGCAAAACAACGAGGTTCAGTATCTCAGACTCTGGATAAATTATTTCAAAAAACGTTTACAGCGGCAAAACGGGTACGAACTGAAACTGATATCGGGGCTAATGCGGTCTCGGTAGCGTTTGCCGCCGTGAGTTTAAGTAAACATATCTTTGATGATTTATCCAAGACCCGCGTTTTGTTGATTGGTGCGGGAGATACTATTGATCTGGTTGCGACACATTTGGCGGAGCAAAACGTGCAACAGATGATGGTGGCAAACCGAACCCTGTCCCGTGCGCAAGTGCTGGCTGATAAGTTTGGCGCCAGTATTCTGACGTTGGAAGATATTCCACATCATCTGCACAAAGCAGATATTGTCATTAGTTCAACGGCAAGCCCGCTGCCTATTATTGGTAAGGGGATGATCGAAACTGCACTTAAGCAACGTAAGCAGAAACCGATATTTCTGGTTGATATTGCGGTGCCCAGGGATATTGAAGCAGAGGTGGGTGAACTCGGCAATGCCTATTTATATACTGTGGATGATCTACAAGGCATTATCGAGCAAAATATAGAAGCACGGCAGGATGCTGCCGGGCAGGCTGAACATATCATTACCGAAGAAACGCAACTGTTTACGCAGTGGATTGCTTCTCTCTCCGGCGTTGACTCGATTAAAGAATATCGCAATGCCGCCATGGCAGATAAAGAGATCTTGCTGGAAAAAGCACTGGCAGCAATCAACAATGGAACTGACAGTGAGCGGGTATTGGTCGAATTGGCGAATAAGCTGACCAATAAATTGATCCATGCGCCAACGCAAGCGCTCGTCAGTGCCGCCAAAAATAACCGGGATGAAGAGTTATTACTGGTGCGTAAGGTTATTGGCCTCGATACCTACTGACCGTCTCATCGTAGTTCCCCTACCCGAGCACGATGCCACATCGTATGGCATTGAAATCTGCATTAATCTGTTATCGAAACCCATATTGGCACGTTATTTGGGGGAAATAGAAACACATCTGCAGTAAATTGCGTGAAAGAAATCGACTATTTCGCTACATATAGGTATCCTTGCCGATCACGAGCACAAATTATTCATATTCAATCGCCAAAGCATCCGATAAGACTTTGATGATTTATTAAACGGTAATACGAGATTAAAGATGAAAGCATCGATCATTACAAAATTAGAAATCTTAATTGAGCGCCATGAAGAAGTTCAGGCACTGCTGAGTGAACCTGAAATTATTAGTGATCAGGACCGTTACCGTGCGCTAACGAAAGAATATTCACAGTTAGAATCGCTGGTCAGCTGTTTTAAAGAATATCAGCAGGCAAAAGAAGACTTTGACTCAGCTGAAGAGATGCTGAAGGATGATGATCCTGATATGCGGGAAATGGCTGTTGAAGAGTATAAAGCAAGTAAAAAAACGGTAGAAACACTGACGAAAGCATTAGAAATTTTATTATTACCCCGAGATCCAAATGATGATAACAACTGTTATCTTGAGATCCGAGCTGGCGCTGGTGGTGATGAAGCGGCTATTTTTGCTGGTGATCTGTATCGTATGTACAGCAAGTATGCCGAGAAAAAAGGCTGGCGTTTATCTGTCATGAACCTGAGTAGCAGTGACCAGGGTGGTTATAAAGAAGTTATTGTGAAAATGGAAGGTGAAGCGGTTTACGGTATCATGAAATTTGAATCCGGTGGTCACCGGGTTCAGCGGGTACCAGAAACGGAATCGCAAGGCCGCATTCATACATCTGCGTGCACTGTGGTTGTGATGCCTGAGGTTCCGGAGTCAGAAGCCATTAGCATTAACACGGCGGATCTTAAAGTTGATACATTCCGCGCGTCTGGTGCTGGTGGTCAGCACGTGAATAAAACCGATTCTGCAATTCGTATTACCCACATACCAACTGGCACAGTTGTAGAATGCCAGGACGAACGCTCGCAACATAAAAACCGCGCACGTGCGATGTCTATTCTGCAGGCACGTATTCAGGCGGCGGCAGATGAAGTCGTGCGGGTAGAAGAAGAAAGTACCCGCCGTAGCCTGGTTGCCAGCGGAGACCGTTCAGAACGTATTCGTACTTATAATTACCCGCAAGGTCGTGTTAGTGATCACCGTATCGGCTTAACGCTGTACCGCCTGAATGAAGTGATGGAGGGTGAGCTTGATGTCTTACTTCTACCGATTATTCAGGAATACCAAGCGGATCAATTAGCGGCATTGTCTGAAATTAATTAATTGTGCCTCTTATGATCAAGAATATTACGCAAATACTGGCCTGGGCGACTAATCAGCTCACGGCCAGTGACAGCCCCAGATTAGATGCAGAAGTACTGCTGTGTCATCTCTTGAAAAAAGATCGCAGTTATCTTTTTACATGGCATGATAAAGTAGTGGATGACGCTATTATTACCCACTTCCCTATCCTGGTTGCTCGCAGGCAGCAGGGTGAACCTGTTGCGCATATTCTCGGTTACCGCGAGTTTTGGTCACTAGAGCTGGAAGTGTCCAGTGATACGCTGATCCCGAGGCCGGATACCGAAGTCCTCGTTGAGCAAGCCTTAATCTGTATTCCCAGCGGACCCTGTCAGATACTTGATTTGGGCACGGGCACGGGTGCTGTTGCATTGGCCATTGCCTCTGAGTGTCCGCAGGCCATCGTTACTGCGGTTGAATTCCAGCAAAAGGCTGCCGAACTTGCTCGGCGCAATGCCCATCGTTGCAACCTCAGTGTGAACATTTTGCAGGGCAGTTGGTTTGAGCCGCTTGCACCAGACCAGCGGTTTGCTGTGATCGTGAGCAACCCGCCTTACATTGAAGCGGATGATCCGCACCTCGAACAAGGTGATGTTCGTTTTGAACCGCTAACAGCATTGGTTGCGGCACAGAACGGCCTCGCTGATCTGACGCATATTATTCAACAAGGTTATTATTTTTTACAGCATGATGGTTGGCTTTTAGTCGAACATGGATTTGAACAAGGCGCAGCCGTTCGGGCTTTGTTTACCAATGCCAACTATCACCAGGTTACTACTTATAAAGATTATGGTAGTAATGATCGAATTACCGTCGGACAGAAAAAAGAAGCTTAGTTATGAATATAGTAATTACACTACACATCGTTACCCTGGCATTAAGTGTGGGTATGTACGCTATCAATTTTGGTTTCATGGTTAAGCAATCGCCTTACCAAGATCATGCTGGCGTTATCAAGTTCAGTCGGGTGCTCGATATGCTCGCCATTATGATGATTGCGTTAGTCTGCATCGTCTCTGGCAAAGCACCCTTCGATGATACAGTTATGACAGAAAAATTGCTGGCAACGCTGACCTATGCGTTTATGGTTTATATGGCGTTAAAGCAGGGGAAAAATATTTTTTTCCGCAGTTTTGCCTTTGCTGGTAGCATTGGTTGGTTATTTTATGTGTATTCACTGGCTGTTAATGGCGAAGCCTATTTGTTGAGGTAATGATGGAACCTGATGCCAATACAGATCTCATAGAAACAGAATTAGAATATGATGAGATCATGGATATAGACGACATGGATGAGATCATCGTAGACGATGTAACGATCGCGACCCTATCTGCGATCGAGCAGATAACGGGTAATCAAGTGCTCGATCCTGCCATTTCGCAGTTGGGTGAACTTATCGGCTTGATTGAAGTTGACATGTTGGGATTAAGCAGTCAAAAAGAGAAACGTAAGCAACTGCTATATCTGTTTTATCAGCAACTCGGCTTTTCAGGTGCATGGCGTAAATGGCTCGAGCTTGACAGTATGCTGCTGCATAAAGTGATTGAAACTCGCAATGGCGTGCCGCTTTCATTAGGTACACTGTTTATTTATTTTGCTGACTATTTCAATGTTGAAGTCAAAGGGGTGTTATTCCCTGGGCAATTTGTTTTGAGATTTTGCGATGAGCAGGGAGTGACTTATGTCGATCCTGCCGATGGACAGATCTTGAGCAGACATAACTTGGAAGTGCTGCTGCGCGGTGTTGAAGGCAATCATGCACTGCTGTGCGACAATGATTTAGTGGAAACAAGCAACGAAGACCATTATTTGCGCATGCTGCAAGTATTGAAAGCCGCATTGATCCGCGATGAACATTTTTCGTATGCATTGCGTTGTATTGACTTAATTTTAGAACTGGAACCGGATGAGCCGTATGAGATCCGCGATCGTGGTTTTTTACTGCAGCAGCTAGACTGTAATAAACTTGCTAGTGAAGATTTTTCTTATTTTATTGAACAATGTCCTGATGATCCGATCACTCGGATTTTAAAAGCACAGGTTGATGAACTCTCTGCGACAGTGGATATTATTCATTAACCAGACCCGTTAAGGTAGCAACTATGAATGCAAAGATAGTAAGAATTGGTAACGATATTCAATGCGCAAATGATCTGCCATTTGTTTTGTTTGGTGGTATCAATGTATTAGAAGATGAATCATCGACATTACGTGCTGTCGAAGCTTATAAAATGGTAACTGACAAACTGGGCATCCCTTTTGTATTTAAAGCTTCATTTGATAAAGCCAATCGTTCAAGTATCCACTCTTTCCGTGGTGTCGGTATGGAGCAGGGCTTACGCATTTTTCAGCGTGTTAAAGAAGAGTTCGGTGTCGCTATTATTACCGATGTGCATACCGAAGCACAGTGTCAGCCAGTGGCCGATGTTGTTGATGTTATTCAGCTACCTGCATTTCTTGCTCGTCAAACAGATTTAGTACAAACCATGGCGGCAACCGGCGCTGTGATTAATGTAAAAAAACCACAGTTTATGTCACCGCATCAGGTAGGCAACATCGTGGATAAGTTTGCAGAATGTGGTAATGACAAGGTGATCTTATGTGAGCGTGGCCACTGTCATGGTTACGATAATCTGATTGTTGATCCATTAGCGTTCGGCGTAATGAAAGAATTAACCCAAGGCACACCTATTATTTTAGATAGTACGCATGCTACTCAACAGCGTGACTCTGGTAGTGCCGCTTCAGGTGGTCGTCGTAAACAGGTGCCAGAATTAAGCTACGCAGGCTTAGCAACGGGTATTGCTGGATTATTTATTGAAGCGCATGCTAATCCGGCAAAGGCACGCTGTGATGGCCCATCTGCGTTGCCTTTTGCTAAGTTAGCTGAGTTTTTAGCCCAGGCTAAAGCGATCGATGACGTAGTGAAGAGTTTTACTGCGATTGATATCGACTAAGCTTCTCTTAGTCTGAATACAGAATTAAGCCTAAATTTAGCATGTAGCCTGAATTTGGATAGCGGTGCGTCTATTTTGCGCCGCTATCAGTTGAGGCTATCATCCCTTCAGTACCCTCAATTTTAGGCATAAAAAAAGCGCTGTATCATATACAGCGCTAAAAACATTTGACCAGAAATATAAATACATTCTTAATTTGTCAAAGGTCTGAAAATAAGTAGTAACTACCTAAAAGCTTAAACAAATCGGTTTAAGCAAACAAACACAACATTGCATAACAAAGACTAACTCAAATAACTCACACTAATTAATAAAAACTAGTACAGGAAAGTATCAATAAGTAATAGACCCTATATACATGCCCACACTATAGATATTTTCTGGTATTCTTACAATTGACAAATTATAATGTTTCACATTAGTTTTACTTATCCAAATGGACTGAAATATGTCACGCAGACTTCCACCGTTAAATTCGTTACGCGTTTTTGACGCAGCAGCCAGACATTTAAGCTTTACCCGTGCGTCTGAAGAGCTTTATGTGACTCAGGCAGCGGTAAGTCATCAAATCAAAGCACTTGAGGAATATCTCGGTATCAAGTTATTCCGTCGGCAAAATAGGGCTTTATTTTTGACTGAAGAGGGCCAAAGTTATTATCTCGATATTAAAGATACTTTTACTTCCTTGGTTGATGCGACAGAGCGCTTACTAGCCAGAGGTGCTAAGGGATCATTAACGGTGAGCCTGACGCCGAGTTTTGCGATTCAGTGGCTAGTGCCGCGATTATCGTTATTTTCTGAAGTCTACCCAGATATCGATGTGCGAATTAAAGCCGTGGATCTGGATGATGGTTCGTTAACCGACGATGTGGATGTTGCTATTTATTATGGGCGGGGTAAATGGAAGAATCTGCATGCCGAGAAGCTGCACACTGAATATTTAGTGCCCGTGTGTTCTCCGCGGTTATTGGCGGGGAATAAACCATTAAAAACGCCCAGTGATTTAAAACTTCATACCCTATTGCATGACACTTCCCGTCGCGACTGGACCGCTT
Organism: Moritella sp.; assembly: GCA_047628235.1. Classification (GTDB taxonomy): domain Bacteria; phylum Pseudomonadota; class Gammaproteobacteria; order Enterobacterales; family Moritellaceae; genus Moritella. Next base: position 16,892 of record JBLHPA010000016.1, on the reverse strand, counting down.
GGTTTAAGCAGGGCAATATCACCGGTATCAATGTTAACCAGGGGCCGATATTTAGCCACTCGTCGATGGTACTGCAGGCTGCCATACACGGCCAGGGTGTTGCGTTGGGACACAGTGTGCTGGCACAGCCAGAAATTGATGCAGGACGTTTAGTTCGGCCTTTTAGTGATGTCTTAGTGAGTAAAGATGCGTATTACTTAGTGTGCCAGGAAGAGCAGTATGAACTCGGTAAAATTGTCGCGTTTCGCGATTGGATGCTCTCTTTAGTTGAGAAAGAGCAGAAGACCTTTGCCGAGAATTAGTTTCCGTTAACGGCAGTTAACCCTTGGTGTTATATCGCCAAGGCGTTAGACTGTGCAACTTTTATTTTTATGCAATAACGTATACCCATCGCCATTCAAAATGCAGAAATCAGCAAGTCGAGAGATGACTTGGATGGTTATCTCTCGCCTCTGAATTAGCATTTTGAATGGTCATGGGTATATATCTAAGCGCTGAAAATCGCATTTTGCGTTTTCAGGCTATGTCTATACTGAATATATATCGTCAGCTGTGTTGATGGCGAAAATGAGGTTAGTAGAAAATGAATGGTATTTTATTATATTGTCGTCCTGGTTATGAGAAAGAATGTGCTGCAGAAATCCAAGCGAGGGCGACTGCCATGGAGGCGTATGGCTTTGCTAAAGTAACGCCTAGTTCTGGTTATGTCGTTTTCGAATGTCACGCTGCTGAAGATGTGGAACAGTTAATTAAGAAATTGCCCTTATCATCACTGATCTTTGCTCGCCAAATGATCGCGCTACATGCGCGTGTTGATGATATGCCGCTCTATGATCGGGTTAACCCGGTTGTTGCTGCGTGTGATGGTATCTCGGCGATGGGTGAATTACGGGTAGAGATGCCAGACACCAACGAAGGCAAAGAATTGTCTAAGTTTTGTCGAAAATATACAGTACCGCTACGTCAGTCATTACGCAAAGCTGATCACTTACTGGCGAAAGAAAATAAAAACCGCCCGGTATTACATGTCTTCTTTATCGATAATAAAAGTGTATTTATCGGGTACTCGTACAGTTTTAATAACTCGCCTTTGCCTATGGGCATTATGCGCCTAAAGTTTCCATCAAAATCACCGAGTCGTTCTACTTTAAAACTCGAAGAAGCATTTCATACCTTTATTCCTGCCGAGCAGTGGGATCAACGTATTGGCGGTGGCATGCGATCGGTGGATCTGGGCGCTTGTCCGGGAGGCTGGACTTATCAGCTGGTGCAACGCAGTATGTTTGTTGTTGCTATCGACAACGGCGCGATGGAGCCGAGCCTGATGGAAACAGGCCAGGTGAAGCATTTTGAAGAAGATGGGTTTAAATATGAGCCTGCGAAGACGACCATCGCCTGGACTAACCGTAAAGTTAACGGTAATAAAGTTAAAGTCCCTGAGAACCCGCCGGTAGATATGCTGGTGTGTGACATGATTGAAAAACCGGAACGGGTAAGTCGATTAATGTGTAAATGGTTACTCAATGCTTGGTGTAAAGAAGCTATCTTTAACCTGAAATTACCTTTAAAACGTCGCTATCATACCCTGGAAGATTGTCTGGCGATCCTGGATAAGCAGCTCGATGACCGTTTTGTTATCCAGGCTAAGCACCTTTACCATGATCGTGATGAAGTGACTGTTCATGTAGCATGGCGCCACTTTGTACCAGAAGCGAGATAGGCGTTTATAGACCGTTGTCTTTATGAAGAGGCAATCATCTAATGGTATGACCAAAGCCATTAATCCAAGTCGGGATTAATGGCTTTGCTGTTTTTGTTGATTATAAAAATAATGAATAATTAGAAACGGTAGCTAAAAAACAGGCGTGGATCCCTATGGCGTATTTTAATACCAAACCGTGCCTCCTTGACTCCCAAATTATAGTAGATCTCATTTTGCTGCATACCGTTGGATTTAAGTTTCGTTTTTATGGTGGGTGCTTCGTAGTGTAATAACAGATAGGGCGATCGCTTTAAACCGTAGTGCAGGTGTAAGTTTAGCTGACCCAAGTTTTGCAGGTTAGGGATGAATAAACGTGTTAAACCAGTGCTTATCCAGGTACGAAAAATATGCCTTTGGGCTTCATTGTTGCGTTTTTTACACGTTTTTTTGTGACCAAAAACGGGTGATTAAACTCACTGTCTCGATTACTGATTGGTGGTTCCTGACGGGGTTCAGGCAGGAGCGTTAATACTGTCATGAACGTTGAAGCCTTATCTACAAACGGCTTCGGCAGGTGAGGGAGATTGAAATAAGCGCTAGGTCGGTAACTAGCAGAGGACAATCGTTGTGTTTGGAGCACTGCCGGCATTAATGTGCCGCTGACGAGACCGAAATAGATCGCTGTTAAATGACTAAAAAGCAAAATGAATCACCAAATTTATTCAAGCATATCTAAATATAGTGTGGCCTTAGTGAATTGCTAGCCAAGTTTTGGTGAATAGATGGTTTAGTCTTGGTGCATAGTTAGTTATGACGGCAAATACTGCATTGATACTTGCCGTCATAGACTGTATTACAAACGCTCTAGAATAGCTTGGGTGAAGTCTGTCGTGCCATGTGAGCCGCCGAGATCACGGGTAGTGCGATCACCCGATTCAATCACATCGCGTACAGCGTTGCGGATATTATCGGCTTCAGTTTTCATTTCCAAGTATTCCAGCATCTGGATTGCAGCGAGGATCACCGAGGTGGGATTAGCCAGGTTTTTCCCTGCTATATCTGGGGCACTGCCGTGTACCGCTTCAAAGATTGCAATATCTTCACCAATATTAGCACCGGGTGCCATGCCCAAACCACCGACCAGACCAGCGCATAAATCAGACAGAATGTCACCAAACAGGTTGGTGGTAACAATAACGTCAAACCTTTCTGGATACATGACCAAATTCATGCAGGCTGCATCCACAATCATCTCTTCTGATTCAATCTCAGGATAGCGTTTGGCGACGTCGCGTGCGACCTCGAGAAATAAACCTGAGGTCGTTTTAAGAATGTTCGCTTTGTGGATGGCGGTGACTTTCTTGCGATTTTCTGTTTTTGCAAGTTCATAAGCAGCTACGCAGATCCGCTCTGCTCCTGCACGGGTGATAATACTCTTGGCTTCGGCTTCATTGCCGTCTTCGGAGATGATTTGCCCTGCACCTGAGTACATGCCTTCGGTATTTTCCCGCACGGTGATGATGTCGATATTTTCGTAACGGCTGCGGGTACCTTTGAACGATAATACCGGACGCAGGTTTGCATAAAGGTTGAAATGTTTACGCAGCGAAACATTAATTGAGGTAAAACCCGCACCGACCGGCGTTGTGAGTGGGCCTTTAAGGGCTATTTTATTCTGTGCAATTAAGTCTAGGGTTGCTTTAGGAAGCAGTTCACTGGAAGTTTGCAGTGCCACCAGGCCTGCGTCAGCATAATCATAGGCAAAGTTACAGCCGGCCTTGTCTAAAATTTGGATAGCAGACTCTATAATGTCAGGGCCGATCCCATCGCCTGGGATTACGGTGATTCGTCTTTGCGTCATGTACAGTCCTTATCTAACAGGGTAGACTTTCGAATGAAAATATTTTGTTACCGTATGGTAACAAAATATCGTTTGGTTGTTAATCTTGAATGTGCTGTTCTTTATATATATAGGCTATTTAAAATGGTATTTTTTGATATTCACAGCACTTGATCTAGTTTTTCGGTTTTATCTTGCTATTAATAGTTAGCGCTAATACTCGACAGTCGAGTTTTTTGATAGTACTACGGTTGGTATCTGAGATCCTTTAGGTTAAATCCGAGTGGGATATCAGTTTTAAGTCGAGCTAATTGTTGCGTGATATAAGCCATCTCTTTATGCTTATCCAGCTTGTCACGGATACTTTGTTTCAGCGTTGTGCTGGCATAGATTTGGTCTAAATTGGGGTATTGATTTAATAGCTGAGTCGCTGTTTTTGGACCGATGCCGGCAACACCCGCAAGATGACTACCACTAATGCCTGTTAAGCCCCAGTAGTCCGGCAGTTGCTCCGGTTGAACCCCGAATTTGTCATCAATGAAGTGTTGATCAAGCCAGCGTTTATTAAAGTAATCGCGAATTTGAATATAGGGCGTGAGTAGTTGGCAATAGCCTTTATCGGTCGATATGATGGTGACCTGTTGTTGCTGCGCAGACATTTTCATGGCTAAGGTGGCAATGAGATCATCGGCTTCATCTGATTCAGTTAATAGAGAATCAATGTTCAGCTGCCACAGGTCATCTTGAATTGCGGGTAATGCTTGCTGTAGCTCAGCTGGCATTGGCTTTCGATTGGCCTTGTATTCTGGATAGACCTGATGGCGCCAGCCTGTTTGCTCTGCGTCAAAGACCGCCACAACATGGGTCGGGGCTGTGATAGCCATGAGTTTATTCACCGCGTGTTTAATGGTCTCACGTGTGGCTGTAATTTGTGCCTCGGGATCCGTATTTTGATTGATTTGCACCGCATGAACGCGCCGGATAAGATTTAACGCATCTATTATCAATAGATGATTTTTTGGTATTAATAAGTGATTTTTTGGCATATCCACATAATCATCAAGGTTAACTGGTTTTAATTATTTCATAGCAAGGTTCATATTTGCTACTCGGAAGTTTCATTCTATTCTGTTTTATGAAGTTTTTTAATAGCCCATCCATTAATTGCATCAGTTTTACGTCACCGTGTATTTGAAATGGCCCATTTTTCGCTATGGCTTTGAGTCCAGAGTCTTTTACATTGCCAGCGACAATACCGGAAAACGCTTTGCGAAGATTTATTGCCAGCACATCCGGTGCTTGCTCAATATTAAGATTAAGCCCGGCCATGTGTGAATGAGTGGGAATAAACGGCTGCTGAAAATCGAGTTCAATCTTTAGGCTCCAATTGAAGGAATAAGCATCGCCAATGGCACGCCTGTATTGATAGGTTTTTTGCATCGACTGTTTCATTATTTGCGCGGCACTGGCGGCGTCATCGATAATGATCTGATAATACTTCTGTGCTTCAAAGCCAAGGGTGGCACCAATAAAATCATCCAGTGTAGTAAAATAGGCTTCACTTTCTTTCGGACCCGTTAATACAATTGGCAACGGTTGCCGTTTATTTTCCGGATGCATCATGATCCCGAGCAAATATAATAATTCTTCCGCGGTTCCTACACCACCCGGAAAAATAATGATGCCATGGGCCATTCTGACAAATGCTTCCAAACGTTTCTCTATATCGGGCAAGATCACCAATTCATTGACAATGGGATTAGGGGGCTCTGCTGCGATGATACTCGGCTCGGTAAGCCCAAGGTAACGGCGCTGGTTAAATCGTTGCTTAGCATGGCCAACAGTGGCCCCTTTCATGGGGCCTTCCATGGCTCCAGGTCCGCAGCCAGTACAAATGTTCAGTTCGCGTAAACCGAGCTCGTGACCGACAGCTTTGGTGTATTCATATTCGGGGGAGCGGATAGAATGTCCGCCCCAGCATACCACTATGTCCGGGTCTGCACCCGACTTGAGCACGCGGGCGTTGCGTAAAATAGCGAATACCTGGTTGGTGATAAAAGAGGACAATTCCTTTTTGGGTATGGGGGCTTTGTCCATATAGCTGTTGACATAAAGTATGTCTCTCAATACCGCAAACAGGTGTTCCTGAATACCGCGAATGATTTCTCCGTCTACGAAGGCCTGTTCTGGCGCATTCTGTAGTTCGAGTTTTACCCCGCGCTCACGTTGCACCACACTGATTTCAAAGTTACTGAATGCCTCAAAAATCTCACTGCTGGAGTCAGTACGTGAACCGGAATTTAATACAGCTAATGAACAGTTACGAAACAGCAGGTAGAGCTCACTCGTGGCAGTCTGTGTGAGCCTGTCTACCTCAAACTGAGAAAGTAGGTCCATACTGCCAACAGGATTAATGGTTGTGATCATAGCAAAAGCTCCATAAGCATGAGCTGATCCCAAACGTGAGGTGTTATTGGCGAGCAGCTTGTCTTACTAAGTCTAGATCCTAATGATAACTTTATCCCGTCCTGAACTTTTCGCGCTATAGAGTGCTTTGTCGGCACGGTCAAACGGGTCAGTGACATCTTTGTCTGACATTAAGAATTGGGTAGCACCAATAGAAATGGTAATAGAGATCTGTTCCCCTTTAAATCTGAACGGGATATTTTTAATGGTATTGCGTAACCGATCTAAGGGTTTTTCTATTTCATCAGGGGATAAATCTGACAGCAACAAGAGAAATTCCTCACCGCCAAATCGGGCGATGAAATCAGTGTCCTTAATTGATGTCTGCAACGCTCTGGCCACAATTTTTAATGCTTTGTCACCTGCTGTGTGGCCGAATGTGTCATTAATATTTTTAAAGTTATCAATGTCGATGATGGCAACTACCATATTATGTTGGTAGCGTTGCCAGCGTTTAAATTCGAGCTTAAAACGCTCATCCATAGCGGTACGGTTATACACTTGAGTCAGCGTATCCAGGTATAATTTATGCTGCTGTGCTTCAAGGCGCTGAGTGTGTAACAAGGTTTCTTTTTTTAGATATTCCAGCTGGCCTTGAATATGTTTAATCTGCTCTTCCAGCAAACTTTTTTCTTGGAGCAGCTCTTCTTGCTGGAGTATGGTGCTGGCTATATTCTCAAGACCCTGTTGTACGTGCGATTTGACTTCTTGGAGGTTTTCGCTGGTACTAATATCTAAGTCTAAAATATCTATTTGCTCTTTTAAGGTCGCCAACATTATTTTCTGTTGCTTATTTATATTACTGCTATCAACCAGGGAACCATCGAATTTGTAGGTTATATTATTTAATTCTTCAACGATAGAATGCAGAAAAGTTTTCGAAGCCAGGCGCTCTTCGCGCGCCCCTTCAATGACGTTATTGATGATCTGCAGGCAAATATCAACCAGTTCATTACGGTTAATGCCTTTGAGGATGCGTTCGCGTATCTTTTTTAAATTAGATCCAAAACCACCGATAAAATCAAGTTCATTAATCAGCCGTTGCAAGTCATCGCATATTTTTTTATGCATGCTAGCCGTCATACTCTCGCTGCCTTCAGAGGCATTTTTTAGATTTTTTACTGCTCTGTTATAAATATAGAAAAGAGACTTAACTCGGGTTTGTAATGTTGCGATAGCACTGGCTTTGGGCTCTGCGATCAGCAATTGTAACTCTCCCGTTAACTCAGTATCCTCGTGCAGTAAACTGGCCAGTGATTTAGCCGCCTGTATCGTGGCACTATCCCCCAGTTTTACACTATCCGCCAATATGTTTGGGTGCAGCATTAGCTGTCGCTCAACATTTTTTATCTGGGCTATTATATCATCGTCGGATGTGGTTCGTTCAAGTGCGGTTTTTAGCTTGCTGACCTGCGCATTTAGCTCACCATCAATTCCCTTCACTGCGCTTAATAAGCGATTGATAAATGACAGTAACATAGCGCTATTGATTTTAGCGTAAGTACCTGCTTCACTTTTCGGTGGACTAGAGATGGTATCTTGTGATGGTTGCATGAACACTTTTCACATTGGTTAAGTCAAGGATAAACAGAAGTTTAACACTAATGTATACCCATGACTATGCGAATGCTGATTTCTGCATTTTGGCTCGTTATGGGTACACCGGAATACGAGGCAGTCCTACCGTTAATCTTGGATCGTTACGACCAATTAATATCATTTTTATCTGCTGATGCCGTCACTTTAATTAACCCCTTCTCGATGGCCTGCTTGGAGCGGTTCCAAATATCGCCATGAAAGAAAGCGGGCTGGGTATAAGTGAGTGCGCAGAGTTGCACCCAGCTATTGTGGTTATTATTTTTACTCAGTTGGGTGGCGCCGGAGAGTGCTAATGTGGCGATGTTGAGTAGTTTTTTGCTGTCAATTGCTGTTGGGTATTTATATAAAAATGGGTGTGACACCATCCCTATAGAGATATTCGTAGGGGAATAGACCGGGCAGTCAAACTGCTCAAACCACGTTATGATGGCCTCTGCGATGAGTGCCGGATCATAGTTTTTATTGACTTTTCTTACCAATAGCAACTGGGTGTCAGTTAATTGAAATAATCGCTCAGAGCTATGCAATTTTTGGGATAAATAAGTGCCTAGCTGTGCCTCAATGTCATTCACCATGTCGATGCTATAGTGCTCACGCAGTGGTTGCAGGAAGTCGAGGCTAATAATGGCGCAACTGTATATACGATTCTGCTTGTCGGAATATTCCCAGTCAGAATAAAATCGGGCTTCCTGTAGGGGAGTAGGGATGAATTTATTAAAGCTATTGATATTACCTAAACCAGTACGGGGATGAATATTATAATTATTTTCCAATTGATCTATGTCTATCTGCTGTACCTTTATTTTTTTATGCCGAAGGTAATGCAGATAGGCAAGTGTGAGTATGATAAATACCAGAAGGAGGATATTTAACCTGAGGTTGCGCTTGGATTTTTCCAGTTTCCTGACATCGGCCTGTAATTGAGTTATTTTTTGCGTTTTAACTTCGCTATTTTCGTTATGCAGATTTGAGATTGGGACAATTTTTTTACTTTCAAAGTTGGCTAACTTGTTATAGCGAACAAATTGTTTGTAACTATCTAATGCCTTGGCATATTGATCAGTTTCTTCATAGGCGATAGCGAGATATAAATATACTGTTTCGAACAGCTGATTTTTGTTGAGTTGCCCGGCGAGGGCGAGCGCTTTGGTTAATCGGCGCAGTGCGGAATCGTACTTTTGTTGCTGAATGGATAAATTAGCGAGATGCACCAGCGCTTCCAATAACAGCACACTCTGCCTATTTTGGCTAAATAATTGTTCAGCATTTGACAAGTATTGTTCAGCCAAACTAAGGTTACCCATCTGCAGATAGGTTTTTCCCACCTCAAAGTAAACAATATTTACTTTGTTTTTTTCATCAAATGTTTTTAGTAGATCAAGCGCGTTAAAGTAATAAACCAGCGACAGGTTATATTCTTTAATTTTACGGTGCATATTGGCCAGTTCCAGCAGAGAGACTGAGAGCTTGATCTTATTTCCCTGATTTTGGTAAAACTGAGCGGACTGGTTGGCATAACTGATGGCCAGCTTGAAGTTGTCCTGCGCAATATAAACCTGGCTCATTTTTTTTGTGAGTAAACCATTTAAAATATCGTTTTGATCTAATAGTTTTTGCTGGGCTTTGTTATAGGCGTTGATGGCGAGGGTTAGCTTATTTTGTTGTTGATAATTGTTGCCAATAGCATAGGCTGCCCACGCGGCATTATTGTTAAGCGGGGTTTTTAGTCCATATTCTTCAGCCTCCCGCATCAATACCATCGATTTTTCGTAGTTCATTAATTTTAATGCGATTTCGCCAGCAATAATTTTTACTGAAAAATACCCATTGGCAGTTGGGTTGTAGGTTTTGTATTTAATACTGTCAATGACTTGTTCTATGGTTTTTTGTGCAAGCTGAACGTGACTTATTTTTTCTGATTGCGCTAAAATGTGACTTTTTATTAATAAGGTTTGTTGGGTCAGGTGTAAGGGAATGGTCACTGATTCATCGGCTAGCATTTTATCTAGGATCACTACTGCCTGTTCGATATGCTCGGCATAATAATAACACAAGGCTTTTTGCTGGTTGATAAGAACAAGATCAGATTGGGTTAACGTTTTTTCTCTGATTTTATTGACCCGAGGCGTATCAGTGGCAACAAAATCTTTTGGTGTTTGCAGGTATTCATCAATATCCTGAATACATTGGTAAGGTTCGCTAAATTGAGTGAGTTGGCTGTGTCTGAGTTCACTGGGCAAGGCGAGTTGATCAAACAGGCTCGCTGATGCTGTTGCGCTTAGCAAAAGTAATATAAGTAAATGGCAAAAGCGTAAAATCATTAATTTGATATCGATTTAACTGACACGTCACACGTTCCTATGATCTCATGTTCTTATGTGTATTAGCTGTCCCTTGCTAACCTGTCCTTCACCTTGCTGCATTACCTTGCTGCCTTAGTGCGGTTGAATGCCACAATGCTGTAACCCGAAGTAACGAAATACTGTCATTCAGGGTAAGTTACTGTGGCATTTACACTAAATAGTAAACTATTTTGGTGCGCTTGTTAATCACTGCTTGTGTTAAATGAAGTCATTTACTGACGGAGCAAGCGGATATTTTCTACCTGCACGTTGCCGTTGGTTCTAAATGGATTGATGTCTAATCCCCCTCTGCGGGTATAGCGTGCATAGACGGTCAACTGCTGTGGCTGGCAATAATGCATGATATCAGTAAAAATACGTTCGACACATTGCTCGTGGAACTCATTGTGCTGGCGAAATGAGATCAGATAACGTAGCAGCGCTTCATGTTCGATTTGGTTGCCGTGATAGGCAATATAAACACTGCCCCAGTCGGGTTGGTTGGTGACGAGGCAGTTTGATTTTAGCAGATGGCTGTAGATCTCTTCAGTAACGCTATCTTCGCCTGTTACCGCTGATTTTAATAAATCGGCATCGAATTTATAATTATCGACATCGATATCACAATGATCAATGCAGGTGCCGGACATTTTTGTTATTTGACTCTGCGCTCGATCCAGGTCATCAAACACGACAACCTCCACCAGCCCTTGTGCACAATGCGCTAAATCACGCTGTAATACTTCAGTCACCGCGGCTGTGGAGGAAAATCGAGTCTGGTTAAAACTGTTGAGATAAAGTTTAAATGATTTTGATTCAATCAGGTTAAGGCTGGTCGCGCAAAGTTTTACTTCTGCAATGGCGACGGTGGGTTTTCCTTTGTCATTTAACCAAGACAACTCATACAGGTTCCACAGATCATAACCAGTGAAAGGCAGTTGCTCAGAAAGCGCCAAGTCATCGCGATTCAACTGTCTCGGTACGGCTTGCAGCAATGCTGGCTGATATTGGGAAATATATGCCGTTTTTTGTCCCAGGTTTAACTTGTTTAAGGCGGTTGAGTGTTGGTAGCGGTTAGTTGTAGTCATGGTTTTGTCTCATTGGTTAACGTGTCATACAGGTAGCCAAAATTTTAGTATTGAGGTTTAGTATGCTTTAGTTAGATTTAGTCTATTTTAGTTAAGAGTGTAATAAAAATTATCGCCCAGTGATATGCTGTTGTACTATTTATAAGTAATACATTATTCTAATCTTTCAATATACTTATTTTAATTTTTACTACACCTATCAGGGGAATGTTAATGACTGTTGCTGTAACTGACGCACTTATTTCTTTTTATGCTCGCTGTGAAAAACTCTGGCAGGAGAGTAATTATCAGCCACAACAAGCGTTTGATCCAGATTGGGACTCGCCTTGTTTTGTTGTTGATGAAGAAAGTGTTGAAGCGGGCTATCGATCTTGGCATCCAGTTAAACGGGCTGAAAAAATTTCATTCAGCAATATTGAAACAGCGCTAAATATTGAACTCGACCCTCAAATCGAGGCATTTTTTGGTGCCTATTTTAGTGATCATATGGCCGCACGTTATCAGGACGAAGTTATTGAGCTGGTGCAGGTTTGGAGTGAGGATGATTTTGAGCGTTTGCAAGAAAATATGATTGCTCACTTAATGATGAAAAAGACACTGAAACAATCCCCGACGTTATTTATCGCCAGTTGCGAAGATGATATGGAAATTATTGCACTGGATAATGTGACCGGTGAAGTTGTGCGAGAATTGTTGGGGAAAGACAAATCTGAAGTGCTAACCCCGGATCTGGCTAGCTTTCTGAATGCACTTAACCCTATTATTGTGGCTCAGGCCGACTAATTCGCGCCTACCAGGGTAAATTTGATAATAATCGGCACGACTCACATTTGAAATCAAAAATACCGTGTAATGGCTGCGATAAACGCCACTCTCCACCACAGCTCGGACAGCATCGGCTTTGCTCATTCAGGTCATTACCTTCACCTATATGATAAAGGTAATAATATGTTGGCGTATTGGTTTGCTGCTCAATTTGCTGCGCCAGATTCCAACCTGTGGTATTTAAAGGGCTGTGAAGATCGGTAAGGGTGGCACAACAGGCTTGCTGCAAGGTGGTACCGTGCATCTGTAACTCATCGGCTGAACTCCAATCGATTTGCCAGCGCAGTAGCGGCTGTTGATCTGTTTCTGGCTGTACCGGTAGTTTATAGAGAGGGATCGGCGCGAAATGGTCGCCACAACGTAATGGCGAACAGGTACTCAGATAATGGGTATAGAGGATCTGCCATGACGGCTGCTGGCAGGGATCGGTATTATCGGAATGCAGATCGATACCGGTGAGACAGATTTTTGGTGCCAATAGCCCGGCGTCGCTCAGGCCTTGCAACTGCTGCCTGACCCGGACGGAATGGTTGTTCGGGTGTAAGCTGTCCTCTTCTGGACATACCACACGGGTAACAAATAAGTTTTCTTGCATACTAGTGGGAAATTCTCGCCCTAATATCTGACCATTGTATCTTAATGCATCGACAAGCTGGGTGATGGCATTATTGACAGCATCTAAGGTGCTGTCTTGGTAACATTCGAAGGTTAATTCTGCGGTGAACAAAGTACACTCTCAATAGCGGGGCTTAACGCGCCTGGAAGGTCTGTTTTAATGCATCAAGCTCTATTCTCAATGCGGCGAGCTCTTGGCGTAACGGGGTCACCGCTGCAGCGATCAACTGCTCGGTAGAGGGTGTGTCAGACTGAGAGTCTGCCTCTGCTGCGCCTGACTGTACTTTATCTGCAGGTACTGCTGTGTCCGGATTAAAACGCCAAACTTTCAGTACTTCAATGATATTTCGCATTGAGGCTGGTTGTGATAGACGTGATTTAACTAATGCAACAGTGGGCTTCTTACCTTCGCGGGCAAGTTGATCCGCTGCTGCGATAATGTGCTGTTGGGGCATGATTGTTATCTCTGGATAAAGTGATAGCAATGACCAGTCAGTTTGCTAATTTCTGCATTTTGAATGACCATGGGTATATGTACTCGGTTATTCTCTCAGCATGCTATCTAGTTGGTCAATGATTTCTGCCCAATCGGCATCAAGATAAATGGCTTCTTGCAGGAAACCTGCCTGTGATGCATTCCAGAATTCGGCGTCATATAATAGCACCCCGGATTTAAGTTTATGCTGGTGGACAAAACGCTTGATACTTAATTCATCATTGTCTAAACCAAGTTGCGCAAATAGCATACTTAAGGTTTGGCTGTCTAAAAACATTGTCCTGCTCCGCTCTTTTTTCTCAGTATAGCCAGAGAAAGGCAAGAGCGTTAGTTGGTCTATTGCCTGCGTGCGGTTAATTGTCATGTTGTGGTTAGCTAATTGCGGCTAATCTATAGCATAGGGCGGTACAATAAATTGCAGCACCCTTGGGCCCGCCATAAATAAACTTGCCTGGTAGCAGTTTTCCCCATTGCTACTAAATTCAAAATTAAATTTGTAGCGTAACAAACTGCCCTTATGGGGATACCAGCTAATCCCTGCCTGCGCTGTTGATACCCATTGTAATTGTTGTTCGTCGCAATACTGTTTAATTAGTCGGTTGGCCAACTCCGCCTGTTTACGCAGGTGTAAAAATACGATAACGCCAATAAAGCCAATGACAATGACTAATAAATTTTCCATGCTGCTATTTTCCTTTATGTTCCCTTTGCGGCCTGACTTCATTACCTGAGTATATTACTCGTTAGTGCGATGCTTTATTGCGATTTTTTTTGTCGAAATAAGAGACCGATGGCACAGCCCAGAGCATTGCTGCGCTGGGGGTTACGTAACATGGCCAGCACCTTGTCGCGTAAGCTCGGGATCGCAACCAGATCAGAAAATAAATAGATAAATAGTTCATCGCCCTGTGGTTGCTGGACTGCGGCTTCAAAGAAAGCGAGAAGTAGCTTGTCATCGGCTAAATCATGCCAGCAACGCCCCGCCAATGCGATAATGGTTTGGCTGAGCTTTGTTTGCGGAAGTCGTGCCTGCTGGAATAGGGGTTGATACAGTGCCGTTCTCAGGTCTTGCGCTGGCGCGCTGGCTAATGCGCGTAACAGCATTGATATCCGTACATCATCGGGTGTCGAAGTGGCGATTTCCTGGCTAATTAATTGTGCTAGCGTTTCAGATATTTCAGTTGGTAATGCTATATGCTCTAGCGCCAGGCAAAGTGAGTAGAGTGGCTCGGTAGGTAACTGGGGCAAGGAGGAAACTAAATTGGCACTATTGTCATCACGGTCTAGTCGCGCTGCAACATCACAAATGCCTTGCACTCCGACTTCTTGCCAGTGCTCAAAGCCGAGTTTATCGGCAAAATAATACTGTGCAGTTGGGTAGTATTTACTTTCAGGACGGATAAAGTCGCGATTAACCATTGCATTTAACATGGCTAGTTTATCTGTGCTGGGCTTAAACACATAGGGGTTAGATGCCAAACGCTGCTGCTGTTCTTCACTTGGTGTTTTTTCTAACATAAGGCCGAGCGATTCAACCACCATGGTTAAAAAAGCGTCACGACTACTCTGAATTAACAACCCTTGTTCATCCAGTGGGAATTTTAAAAACCACAGGTAGTGCTGGTTATTCTCGTTTTTATTCCAAAAGGTAACGGCAAACTGGGCATGGCGCAGTACGGGGGCCGGATAAGCTTGCAGCGCAGATTCAAATTGCATGAAATTATCAGTGGAAATTTTATTTATCTTACGGCCCATCTCGTACACGCGAAACTGTGTCTTAGCCTGTAACAGGAATTCAGATAGGGTATTAAAGGTATGCATAGTGACCATGATCCAATTTGTCTGGGGAAATTAAACTTAAACCGCGTGAGTGATACGTTACAGGCAAGATAATAGCGTTTCTGTGCCCAAAGATACATACCCAAGTCACCTCAAGATGTTACCGGTATGCCGTAGCTTGGATTTCACTTGCCTGAACATGCTATAGTGCGTGAAATTAACATTGAGAGTCTACTATGAATACCTACCTGCAGGCGCAGCGGCTATTAACTCAAATCGAAGTAGAACTAAAGCGACTGTCACTGTGGCAAATAACACCGCCTTCGGCTGTGGCACTCGCCAGTACCGCCCCGTTTTGTATTGATACGATGCCTTTTACCCACTGGCTGCAGTTTATTTTTCTGGTTAAAATGCAACAATTACTGGCGCTGAAAATGCCGTTACCGGAAAATATGGCCATTCATCCGATGGCGGAGGAAGCATTACTTCATCTGCCAGCGGATACCCGGCAGTTATCCCAGTTAATTTTGTCCTTCGACCATCTAATAAATACAGATTTAAATATTAGAGTTAAATATTAAAGTTAAATAGGTAAAAGTATAATGCTGGAAATTTTATATCAAGATGAATACCTTGTCGCGGTTGATAAGCCAGCCGGACTCTTGGTGCACCGCAGCTGGCTCGACAGCCATGAAACCCAGTTCGCCATGCAGATGGTTCGGGATCAGATCGGTCAGTACGTTTATCCGGTACACCGTTTAGACAGGCCGACATCCGGGGTGCTGCTGTTTGCCCTATCCAGTGAAGTGGCAAGGCAGATGAGCGAGATATTTCAGGCGCATGCATTGACGAAGCGCTACCTAGCTGTGATACGCGGGTGGATCAATGAAGCGGGTGTACTTGATTATCCACTGAAGCAGGAACTCGATAAAATAGCAGACAAGCAAGCGACTCAAGATAAAGAGGCGCAGACTGCGGTGACCCATTATGAGCCGCTTCAGCATGTTGAAATTCCATTTTCGGTGAGTAAAAACCACCCTACCAGTCGCTATTGTTTGATGCAGCTGGAACCGCAGACGGGACGCAAGCATCAGCTACGCCGCCATATGAAGCACCTGTTTCATCCTATCATCGGCGATACTAGCCATGGTGATGGCCGGCACAATGTGTTTTATCGTGAACATTTTCAGCTGCCACGCATGTTATTGATTGCAAAATCCCTGTCTTTTGAACATCCCGTAACTGCTCAGCCTGTACATATCGAAGCCGCTGTCGGTGACGAAGTACTTGCATTGTTTCGTCAGTTTAATTGGCCAGCTCAAGAAACCGATTACTGCACCTAATTGGGTAAAATCGCGGGCGATAAACCCGCGTAACACGCCGTTACATTTTGTTACACTTATAATGATTAGACTCTGTTATTATAACCAGTTATATTCGGCTAGATACAATAGGGTAGGGATAACAAAAATGATTGAATCACCCTCATTTTATTCCATTATCTCAGTTTACCCTCCCTGGTTTGCGTTATTTTATTTTCAGCAAGCTCACCATCACTGTTTTCGTGCGACAAAGTGTACCATTGTGAGTCGCTATTCAAATCTAAATAACCAATCCAGCAATTGTTAGGACTATTGATTTTTGCAGGCTATAGTTAATTTAATTATTTAGTTCCACACATATTTTTGCTGTTACCGTTATCGTTTCAGTATCAATACTGCTTGTTCTTAGGAGTGAAAGATGAGTAATGCGTTTGCAAATCTACAAAAAGTAGGTAAATCGTTAATGCTACCTGTATCGGTGTTGCCGGTTGCGGGTATTTTATTAGGTGTTGGTGCTGCCAATTTTAGTTTCTTGCCAGAAGTTGTTTCTCATCTAATGGAACAAGCGGGTGGTTCTGTCTTTGGTCAAATGGCGCTACTGTTTGCAGTTGGTGTTGCACTTGGTTTTACTAAAAATGACGGTGTTGCAGGCCTTTCTGCAATCGTTGGTTACGGTATCATGACGGCAACGCTGAGTGTTATGGCCGGCGTTATGGGCGTTGAAAAAATTGATACTGGGGTTTTAGGTGGTATTTTTGCTGGTGGCCTCGCTGGCTGGGCATTTAATCGCTTCTACCGAATTCAACTGCCTGAATATT
>JBLHPA010000015.1:0-34367 GCA_047628235.1 Moritella sp. | reverse complement strand
TGCCGGGGGGAATGCCGTTAACAGCCCTGAGTCACCACTTACTAACGGCACTAGTGGCGTAATGCTATCTGAGACTGATGCCTCGTCTGAAATTGACAGCTTGTCCAAGACTGATGCCTCGTCTGAAATTGACAGCTTGTCTGAAAATAATTCATTGGCGTCATCGGCAGCAGCCTCACTTGGACTGAAAATTGAAATAGCGCAGCAAACTGAACAACGCGCTGTAGCGGAATCAGGTCTAGCAGGCATGGGTCTCCAGGGGCTACCGGCTGGTGTCAGGGATCAGGCTGCAACGCAAGTGTTGGACGGGGCCCGCAGTGGTGTAAAAAATAAATCATTTGAATCGCTGAATGCCGCGGTTAGTGCCAATTTAGCGGCTGTGACAGAACAGGCAGAAGTGACTGATAGCGCAGACGTAGCGAGCACAGATCAAATTGAGCAAGTGGATTTTTCTCAATTAATTGATTCAGTGCGAAAACAGGAACAGCCTGAGCTCGCGCCGCGTATTCTCTCGAAGGCGCCCGTATTAACTGAAGCGGAGCAGCAGGTATTAGACAAGCGGGTTAACCTTCACAATAATTCAGCGAGTTCTGAATTACATGAAAAGATTTCTATTATGGCTGGAAAAGAGCTGCAGACGGCAACGATCCGCCTCGATCCGGCGGAACTGGGCAGTCTGAATATTAAACTTGTGGTTCACCATGATCAGGCAAGCGTCATTATTCAGGCTCAGAATGGTCAAAGTCGAGACCTGCTTGAACAACAGTTACCAAGATTACGGGAAATGTTACAACAACAAGGTATTACGCTTGGGGACACTCAGGTACAAGCAGACAGTGGCGGCCAGCAACAATCCGGTTTTCAGCAGACTGGACAGCAATCAGGACAGCGAACAGACCAAAACAATAGCAATAATAGCGAAAATTACGTGGTAGATTCACAGACTGAGGTGCCAGTGAGTACACAGCATTGGCAAGACTCAGCGAAAGGAGTAGATTTTTATGCCTAAACGCGCATTACACTGGCCAATGGCACAATGATTAATTTAAAGCTGAGATTTTAAATTAATCTGCAGAATAATAGTTTAAAATGCCAGGTTGAAATAACAGATAACCCAACTTAAGGATGAACATGGCCGACGACAATGATTTAAAAATAAAAGAAAAAGGGAATAAAAAGATAATAATAATCGCCGTTGTTTTGGTGCTTATCCTTGCTGCAGGTGGTGGTGCTTTTTTCTTCTTAATGGGTGATGAAGAAGCGCCGGTGGCAAGCGAAGGGCAAACTCCGCAGGAGGTGCCAACAGATGTGGTTGTTGATACGGCTTATTATACAGCGATGCCTCGTCCTTTTGTTTTTAACATTATGGGATTAAAACGCGAGCGTCTGGTTCAGATTAAAGTGCAACTAATGGTACGGGGCAAAGACAATGAGAAACTCGCGCAAGCGAATATCCCGCTTATTGAAAGTACCCTGCTACAGGTGTTTAGTGCAACAACAGAGCAGCAACTTGCCACATTTGAAGGTAAGGAACTATTACGCTCAGATTCATTAACCAGTGTGGTTGAGGTTCTGACCAAATACACTGGTAAAGGGGTTGTTGAGAAGATCCTTTTTTCCGGTTTTGTAATGCAGTAGGTTATTTGTGAGTGATTTATTAAGCCAAGATGAGATTGATGCGTTATTACATGGTGTTGATGATGTTGAAGAAGATGAATTTGACACGGTCGAGGACAGTTCGACTGTCATGGATTTTGATTTTTCATCACAAGATCGTATTGTCCGTGGGCGTATGCCAACGCTTGAATTGGTGAATGAACGTTTTGCACGACACATGCGGATCAGCCTGTTCAATATGATGCGCAGAACGGCGGAAGTTTCTATTAATGGTGTGCAAATGCTTAAGTTTGGCGAGTATGTGCACACGTTATTTGTTCCGACCAGCCTGAATATGGTACGCTTTCGTCCTCTTAAAGGTACCGCTTTGGTCACAATGGAGGCGCGATTAGTCTTTATTTTGGTTGAAAACTTTTTTGGTGGTGATGGCCGTTATCACGCCAAAATTGAAGGGCGAGAATTTACGCCGACCGAACGGCGTATCATTCAGATGTTATTGAAAATAGTATTTGAAGATTATCATGAAGCTTGGGCACCGGTTATGGATGCAGAATTCGAATATCTTGATTCTGAAGTGAATCCGGCGATGGCGAATATTGTGAGTCCTACAGAGGTCGTAGTAGTGAGTTCATTCCATATTGAATTGGACGGTGGTGGCGGTGACTTTCATATTACCATGCCTTATTCAATGTTGGAGCCGATCAGAGAGTTACTCGATGCCGGGGTTCAAAGTGATAAAGAAGACACTGATGAGCGCTGGAGCTCAGCATTACAGGAAGAGATTTTAGATGTACCGGTTGGTATTAGCACCAAACTTTTGGACACTGTGTTATCTCTGGGTGAGATCATGGAATTGAAAGCGGGTGATATTATCCCGGTGGAAATGCCTGACGAGTTAACCGTATTTGTAGAAAACTTGCCAAGTTATAAGGCCAAGTTAGGACGTAGCAAGGACAATGTTGCGGTGCAAATAACCAAAAAAATGAAAGTAACCAATTTGGCAAAATCAGAGTTTGACCACGTGGCATTGCGCGGCGGGTTAATGAAATTAGAAAATAAGACTGATGAATAAGGTATTGAGATGAGTTCAGATCAAGATCAAATGGCCGATGATTGGGCTGCTGCAATGGCTGAGCAGAGTACTGCTGAAGCAACTGAGTTAGAAGAATTTGGCAGTGAAGATGTTGTGTTTTCAGAAGAACATCAGAAGAAATTAGATGGTATTTTGGATATTCCGGTTGTGATCTCGATGGAGGTTGGCCGTAGCCAAATTAGCATTCGTAATTTATTACAGCTTAACCAGGGTTCGGTCGTAGAGCTTGACCGCATTGCAGGTGAACCGTTAGATGTGATGGTTAACGGCACCTTGATTGCCCATGGTGAAGTTGTGGTGGTGAATGATAAATTTGGTATTCGTTTGACGGATGTGATTAGCCAAACCGAACGGATTAAAAAGTTGAAATAATATGAATGATCTTGATATGGTGCAGTGGTTATTGTCACTGATGGTGGTCATTTCCGTTATCGTGGCGTTGGCTTGGCTAGCGAGAAAATCACGGGTATTTGGCAGTAATCATCAACAGCTGAAAGTAATTGCAACACTACCTCTAGGGCCAAAAGAGCGGATTATGGTCGTGCAGGTAGGCAGTGATCAGGTCCTTATTGGTGTCACCGGGCAGCAGATCAGTTTACTGAAATCACTTGCAGATCCCCTCGAGGTGAGTGGCCCTGAGCTCAACCCTTTTGCGAATAAATTGGCACAGATGATGAAACAGCATAATGAAAAATAAGTTAGCAATTTTATTGCCGTTATTGCTGTTGTTTTTTGCTACTTCGGCATGGGCTGATAATTCCGTTATGTCGGCGGTTAAGGTTATCACCAACGCAGATGGTAGCCAGGAATACTCGGTTTCATTGCAGATCCTGGCCATCATGACGTCACTGAGCTTTATCCCTGCAGCTGTCATCATGATGACCTCCTTTACCCGAATTATTATTGTTTTATCTATTTTACGTCAGGCGCTAGGGTTGCAGCAGAGTCCTTCTAATCAGGTATTGGTCGGGATCACTCTGTTTTTATCTTTCTTTATTATGTCACCGGTATTTGAACGGATTAATGACAATGCATTACAGCCCTACTTAAATGAAGAGCTCACTTCGATCCAGGCGTTTGAGCAGGCTAAAATACCAATGCAAACGTTTATGTTGGCGCAAACCCGAGTGACAGATATAGATACTTTCATGCGTATTGCTAATGTTAAAGCGAACTCACCGCAGGAAGTGCCAATACGAGTGCTTATTCCTGCGTTTGTGACCAGTGAACTTAAGACGGCTTTTCAAATCGGTTTTATGGTTTTTATTCCTTTCTTGATCATCGACTTAGTGGTCGCCAGTATCCTGATGGCGATGGGTATGATGATGTTATCCCCGATGATTGTTTCGTTACCTTTTAAGTTGATGTTATTTGTACTTGTTGATGGCTGGGGCCTGATCATGGGCACGCTAGCAACAAGTTTTGGTTTATGACGATAGATCAAAATCATAGGGCACAATTAATAGCTGCCAGCAGTTTTGGTTTATAAGGGTAAATGTAGTTAGGGAACGTTATGGCACCAGAAGTCTTTGTTGATATATTTAGACAGGCATTATGGACAGTATTATTGCTTGTCTGCGCAGTTGTTATTCCAGGGTTGCTGGTGGGATTAGTGGTCTCTGTATTTCAGGCCGCCACGTCTATTAACGAACAAACGCTGAGCTTTTTACCCCGGTTAATTGCAACCTTATTGGCACTCATCTTTGGTGCTCACTGGGGGTTTGGTCGGTTAATGGAATTTTTCTTCAGTATGATATCCCAAATTCCGCAAGTTGTAGGTTAGCATTGGAGATTTTATCTGCTGACATTATGGCGTTTATAGCGAGCTATATTTGGCCTTTTGCACGGTTATCAGGCATGGTCATGGTGATGGTGATCACCAGCGCCAAGACGACGCCCCCTATGATCCGGCTGTTTTATTGTCTGGCGCTTACTGTGATGGTTGCCCCTGTACTGCCGCCTATGCCCGATGTTGAGTTGTTCTCGATGAGCAGTTTTATGATCATTTTACAACAGAGCTTGATCGGCATTGCTGTTGGTTTTGTCACCACTATGTTGATCCAAACCTTTGTCATTGCGGGGCAAATCATTGCGATGCAAACCAGTTTGGGTTTTGCGTCGATGGCAGATCCCAGTTCCGGCCAGACATCGCCGGTGATTGGTCAGATCTACATCATACTCGGCACGCTGGTTTATTTATCGGTAAATGGTCATCTATTCATGATCGAAACAATAGTGAAATCATTTGAAACCTTGCCAGTATCGAGCTCAGGTTTAGTGGCTATTCAGTATCAAACTATCGCCAGCTGGTTGTCGGTTATGTTTGCCGCTGCCTTGAGTATGTCATTATCCGCCATTGTTGCTATGTTAGTGATTAATTTTTCTTTTGGGGTAATGACCAAAGCGGCACCGCAATTAAATGTATTTAGCCTGGGCTTTGCTGTGGGTATGATTGCGGGTTTATTCATCATTTTCCTCTCGCTAGGCAATTTTATGTTTCATTTTAATGCGCAGTGGCAAAGGGCGGGAGAGCTGAT
Organism: Moritella sp.; assembly: GCA_047628235.1. Taxonomy (GTDB): domain Bacteria; phylum Pseudomonadota; class Gammaproteobacteria; order Enterobacterales; family Moritellaceae; genus Moritella. The sequence continues at coordinate 29,120 of JBLHPA010000015.1, read as the reverse complement.
TTGTTCACTGTTAAACAATGCCTGCGCTTATTAACATTAATGCTGCGATGATAAGGGGTCCTGCTCATGGCTGAAAAAGACGGCCAGGAACAAACCGAAGACGCCACCGAGAAAAAACTCACTCAGGCCAGAGAAAAGGGTCAGGTGATGCGCTCTAAAGAGCTCGCCACTACCCTTGTTCTAACTGCCAGTGGTGCAGCCTTCCTGGCTTTTGGTGATGCACTCGCCCGTGCTTTATCTCAAACCATGACACGTCTATTTAATCTCAGGCGAGAAGAAATATTTGATCCCGATGCGTTATTAGAAATAGTCTCCACCAGTATTCAGCCTCTCATCTGGCCATTGCTGGGCATTATGCTAGCTGGTTTTGTTGCAGGTATACTTGGCAATGTTTTGCTGGGTGGCTTGGTATTTAGTGGTGAGTCGATTCGTCCTAAAGCGTCGAAAATGTCCCCGGTAGCGGGTATCAAACGCATGATGGGACCGCAAGCCATGGTCGAGCTGGTAAAATCGATTGGTAAAGTGGCGGTGGTGGTGACGGTTGCCCTGCTGGTATTGAAAACACAATTTTTACAGATTATGGAGTTTAGCCTGCAGCCGCTGAAGATTTCGATTATTGAAGCGCTGGACTTCCTCTCGAATATTTTTATTTGGCTGTGTGCTTCTTTAGTGATTATTGTCGCCATTGATGTACCCTACCAGTTTTGGAAGCATGCTAAAGAGCTTCGCATGACCAAGCAGGAAGTGAAAGATGAGATGAAGGATGTAAATGGTAATCCTCAACTCAAAGGCAAGATCAGGCAAATGCAGATGGAAGTCTCACAGCGTAAGATGATGGTTGATGTTCCGGATGCGGATGTGATCATTACTAACCCAACGCATTATTCTGTAGCACTAAAGTATGAGAAGGAGGGCGCTTCGGCCCCTAAAGTTGTTGCAAAAGGGGCAGACGAAATGGCCTTCAGGATCCGAGAAATGGGCCGTAATCATGCGGTGCCCATATTGGAATCTGCGGCGTTAACGCGAGCCATTTATCATACCACAGAAATAGAAGAGGCTATCCCCGAAGGCTTGTTTGTCGCGGTTGCTCAGATTCTCGCCTATGTGTATCAACTCGAACAATTCAAGCAGCGGAAGGGCGTTAGGCCAAAACCACTGCCTAAAACCATGGATATACCTGAAGATTTAAAATATTGATATCATTTATGTGTTTCTGTGCTTAATGCTTTTGCCTTAGGTATGATTATTGCTTTATACTAGCGAACATAAAATTTTGAGGTTAACTGATGCAAGCCGCGACAAGCATATCCAAATTATGGGGACAAAGAGCCAATGTGCTAAACAACCTGGGTACCCCCCTCGTTGTTTTAGCGACATTAGGTATGGTCGTGCTGCCCATACCCGCCTTCCTGCTGGATATTTTCTTTTCTTTTAATATTGCTTTGTCATTGCTAGTGCTGTTGGTCTCTATTTATGTCAACAAACCCTTAGAATTTGCAGCCTTTCCAACGGTGTTATTGATTGCAACGCTGATGCGCCTGGCGCTGAACGTAGCCTCTACCCGGGTGGTGTTATTAGAAGGCCATAATGGCGGTGATGCGGCCGGTCAAGTCATCGATGCGTTTGGTTCTGTGGTGATTGGCGGCAACCTTGCGGTGGGTATGATTGTGTTCTTGATTTTGATGATCATTAACTTTGCAGTTGTAACCAAGGGGGCGGGACGTATATCTGAAGTGAGTGCTCGTTTTACACTTGATGCCATGCCGGGTAAACAGATGGCGATTGACGCCGATTTAAATGCCGGGATTATCGATCAGGAAAAGGCGAAGACACGGCGCGAAGAAGTAACCCAGGAAGCGGACTTTTACGGTTCGATGGATGGTGCCAGTAAGTTTGTTAAAGGGGATGCAATAGCGGGCTTATTAATTTTATTCATTAATATTATTGGCGGGCTGATTATTGGCATCGTGCAACATGATTTGTCATTTTCAGAAGCCAGCCGGATCTATACCTTATTAACCATTGGTGACGGTCTTGTTGCCCAAATTCCTTCGTTGTTACTTTCTATTGCGGCTGCAATTATCGTTACACGGCAAAATACAGATGAAAAACTTGGCGAGCAAATCAGTGGTCAGATGGTTGCCAATCCAAAAGCTTTGGCTGTGGTGGCGGTAATTATGACGGTGATGGGACTTGTTCCTGGTATGCCTCATTTTGCTTTCCTCACTTTTGGTATTGGGACTGGCGCTTGGGCTTGGTGGATAATTAATAAAAATGCCAAACACGCAGAAGCAAAAAGTCAATTACCGGCGGAAGCAGATATTATTGCTAACCAGAACGATCAAAAAGAACTGGATTGGGATGATGTAAAACCCGTAGACACGATTGGATTAGAAGTAGGCTATCGCTTGATCCCGATGGTGGATAAGAGTCAGGGTGGTGAGTTATTAAACCGAATCAAAGGTGTACGTAAAAAACTATCACAAGAATTGGGCTTTTTGATTCCCGCGGTGCATATCCGTGATAACTTAGAACTACCTCCAAATTGTTATAGCATCAATATTATGGGGGTATCTAATGGTGAAATTGAAATTTTCCATGATAAAGAGCTCGCGATCAATCCAGGTCAGGTTTACGGCAAAATTGATGGTATTCCAACCGTTGATCCTGCATTTGGGCTACCTGCTCAGTGGATTAACCCACAACAGCGTGATCAAGCGCAAACACTTGGCTATACAGCTGTTGACTCTGCAACGGTTGTTGCGACACACTTAAGCCAGCTATTGCTAAATAATGCGGCGCAGTTACTTGGCTACGAAGAAGTACAAAATTTATTAGATGTTTTGGCTAAAACACACCCTAAGTTAGTTGAAAGCTTGGTACCCGAGATTTTACCTTTGGGTATCGTGGTGAAAGTATTACAAGGTCTACTCAATGACAGTGTACCGATCCGAGATATTCGCACCATTGTTGAAACCATGGCGGAATATGGTACCAAGACTCAAGATCCGGAAGTGCTGATTGCCGCATGTCGGGTGAGTCTGCGCCGGATGATCGTGCAGGATATTAATGGTATTGACAGTGAATTACCGGTGGTTACTTTGGCGCCTGAATTAGAACAGATACTGCATCAGTCGTTACAGGCGGCGGGCAGTGAAGGCGCAGGCATTGAACCTGGTTTGGCTGAGCGCATGCAGACCTCATTGACTGAAGTTGCGCAGAACCAAGAACTGGCAGGGCAACCTGCTATCTTGCTGACGTCTGGGGTATTGAGATCAACATTGGCTAAGTTTGTGAAGTACTCAATACCGTCTCTACGGGTCTTATCATACCAGGAAGTGCCTGATGATAAGCAAATTCGTATTGTCAGCGTTGTTGGTCAATAATTTAAGCTAAAGTTAACAAAAATATAGATGAGTAGTAAGGATGATAAGTTGAAAATTAAGCGCTTTTTTGCGAAAGATATGCGAACAGCACTCGCTGAAGTCAAAGAGGTACTTGGCCCTGACGCTGTTATTATGTCTAACAAAAAGGTTACTGGCGGTATAGAGATAGTGGCTGCAGTTGATTTCTCCGAGAGTAAGGAGGCTGTACCGGATAAATCAGTTGGACAGAAACCAACGCAAAATGTACCAAATAAACCTAATCTGGCTGATCGTCAACTTTCCGAAGACTCCGTCAATTTATCGACGCCAAAATTTAACTTTAAAAAGTTAATGGGAAAAGAACTCGCGCAGCAAGACAAGGCTGAAGAGACGGTAAAACCGAGTGACTCGTTGGCAAGTTTGCTGGCTCGTCAGCAAACTCATCAGCAACAGATGTCGCAAGCGATCAGCAGAGACGGTGACAATACGGAAACAAGTAATTGGGATACGAGCTTTTTACAGACACCTGGTAAGCGTCGGTACTCGAATAAAGCGACGTCGGCCCCTGCTACTCTCGCTGAACAGAATGAAATGCGTGAAGGTCTGGCTAAGAAAGCTGTGCCAACGGGGCAAAATAATTTTGCCAGCAATGTACAAAAAAATGATAATCAACAAGATATTACCGCGATGAAAGTGGAACTGGCTTCAATCCGAAAACTGCTTGAGCACCAGGTGTCTGGGCTACAGTGGCAGGAAGTGGAACGTAATGAACCGATCCGAGCTATGCTGATCAAGCAGCTAGTTAAAATTGGTTTTTCTAACGATATTGCCGATCAGTTTGCTAATTGTGTTGCGGATAACAGCACTATCGAATCGGCTTGGGATCAAATTCAGGCGCTGTTAATTGAGCATTTACACATAGCAAATGATGATATCCTGGGTAAAGGCGGTGCGGTAGCGCTGGTCGGGCCTACCGGTGTAGGAAAAACGACAACAATCGCCAAATTAGCGGCAAAATTTGCCATGCAGCACGGCGCAGATAATGTAGCATTGATCACCACGGATACTTATCGTATTGGTGCACACGAACAACTTGCTACTTATGGACGAATTATGGGCTGCACGGTGAAAGTTGCCCGAGATGAGGCGGAACTGGCACAATATTTGTATCAATTAAGAAGCAAACGTTTAGTCTTGATTGATACAGCCGGTATGGGACAGCGAGATACCCGCTTAGCAGAACAACTAGATACTTTAGTAAATAATGAAAAAGTCGTTATTCGTAACTATTTAGTCATTCCTGCAACATCTCAACGCAGGGTTGTGCAAGAAACACTGGAGCATTTTCACCATATACCTTTAGCGGGATGTATTCTCAGTAAGGTTGATGAAAGCCTAAGTTTAGGAGAGATCTTGAGCGTATTAATACAACATGAGTTACCGATTACTTATATTACAAATGGGCAACGAGTACCGGAAGATATTGATTCTGCAAATGCACGTCAATTGATTCAGTCGGTACTTAATAGAGATGCGCTAGAGCAACAAGACGAAACGCATTTTTGGTTAGGTGATGATTAATAGTAAGTGTTAAAATAGCGATGAATAAAAATTTTCTTTTCGATCAAGCAAGTGGTCTAAGACAAATGAGTAATAACAAAAAAGTTAAAGTTATTGCCGTTTCAGGTGGTAAAGGTGGCGTCGGTAAAACCAACGTAACACTGAATGTGGCAGTATCACTCGCTGCCCAAGGCAAGCGAGTAATGGTTTTAGATGCGGATCTCGGATTGGCAAATGTCGATGTGTTACTCGGACTGCGAGTGCATAAAAACATTTCCCATGTAATTTCTGGCGAATGCACTTTAGATGACATATTAATTGAGGGGCCAAATGGTATTTTAATTGCCCCTGCAACCTCGGGCACCCGCTCCATGGTTGAACTTTCGGTTGCAGAACATGCGGGTTTAATTCGGGCATTTGGCGAATTAAAGACGCCTATTGATATATTGTTAGTGGATACCGCTGCAGGTATCTCTGATATGGTATTGAGCTTTTGTCGTGCATCGCAAGATATTATGGTTGTTGTTTGTGATGAGCCAACGTCAATTACCGATGCTTATGCATTGATCAAATTATTATCGAAAGAGCATGGTGTTCATAAGTTTAAAATTGTTGCTAACATGGTGCGTAGCTTACGTGAAGGGCAGGAATTATATTCCAAGCTGACACGTGTTACCGACCGATTTTTGGATGCAACATTAGAACTCGTAGCCTGTATCCCCTTTGATAATAATGTCCGCCAATCAGTTCGGAAACAGAAGGTTGTTGTTGAGGCTTTTCCAAAAGCACCCGCTTCGCTGGCTTTTAGAGCATTAGCGAGCAAGGCCGCAACTTGGCCCATACCTAATAGGGTAGGTGGCCATCTCGAGTTTTTTATCGAGAACCTGTTTGAGAACAAAACTAAGGTAGAAGATTTTAGTGAATAAAGCATCCGCCTACAGCAGCATGCAGCAACAACCGAGTGACGTTGTTGAGCAATTCGGTTTCTTAGTAAAACGGATTGCCCATCACCTCCTACTCCGGTTGCCAGCGAGCGTGCAGTTAGATGATTTGATTCAATCGGGGATGATTGGGCTACTTGATGCTGCGCGTAACTTTGATGGCACTAAAGGCGCCAGCTTTGAGACCTATGCCGGCATTCGTATCCGCGGGTCGATGATTGATGAAATGAGGCGTGGTGATTGGGTACCGAGATCAGTCCATAAAAATGGCCGTAATATTGCTGCGGCTATTGATAGGATTGAGAAGAAAAGTGGGGCGGATGCAAAAGATACCGATATTGCTGAAGAATTAGGCGTAAGCCTTTCGCAATATCATAGCATGTTGATGGATGTGAACAGTGGGCATATATTGGCGGTGGAAGATCTAACCGTGAATAATGAAGATGCTTATGCCGTTTATGAAGGGCAATCTAGCACGCCGTTTACTGCATTTTCCGAGCAACGATTTCAACATGCCTTGGCTAAGTGCATTAAAACGTTGCCGGAAAGAGAAAGTTTAGTTTTATCACTCTATTACGATGAAGAATTAAACCTGAGAGAGATTGGCGAAGTATTAGATGTCAGCGAGTCTCGTGTTAGCCAAATACATAGTCAGGCCATGCACCGGGTAAAAGCGCGTATGCACGCTTGGTTGGATGATTAGATTTTAATCGGTAGTTATACTGCGTAGCTACCTAAATATTTAAGTAAGATATTTGTGCAACTAAATTATCGCAAGTATTGTGATTGCTTATTTTTGGAGGATAACTTGAAAAAGAAAATTAAAATTCTTATTGTTGACGATTTTTCTACAATGAGACGTATTATTAAAAATTTACTGCGTGACCTTGGATTTAATAATACTTTCGAGGCAGATGACGGCAATACGGCATTACCTATGTTAAAAAATGGCGATTATGATTTTGTCGTGACCGATTGGAATATGCCTGGAATGCAGGGTATTGACCTTTTGAAAGAGATCCGTAAAGACCAGACCCTCTGTCATATTCCTGTTTTAATGGTAACGGCTGAAGCGAAGCGTGAGCAAATTATTGAGGCGGCTCAATCAGGCGTTAATGGCTACATTATTAAACCTTTTACTGCAGCGACGCTGAAAGAAAAGCTAGAGAAAATCTTCGAACGAATTCAGTAGGTAAGGGTGCGCATGATTGAGCAAATTAAACCTTTGATTTCATTAGAAAGTGCTAGGGAACTTGTTAAGTTTCTGGAGCAAAATGAAATTGATTTAGCGAACGAAATTATAACAAATATCCAACATGAAGCATCAGATGCATTATTTGATAAAGTTGGCGTATTAACACGCCAGTTGCACGATTCATTAGAAGATTTTAAATTAGATACTCGCATCGAAAGCCTCGCGAATGAAGAGTTTCCAGACGCGCGAGAACGCTTGAATTATGTTATTGAAATGACAGATAAAGCGGCTAACAGGACGATGGATGCAGTTGAAGCGTGTTTGCCTATTGCGGATAGCTTTAATGATCGTATTCAGCAGGTAATGCCGAGTTGGCGCAACCTAATGAGTCGCGAATTGCAACTTGGGCAGTTTAAAGAATTGTGTAAATTATTAGACGATTTTCTTCAAGTTTCCGTTTCAGATGCCGATAGTTTAAGACTGTATTTAACCGAAATTTTAATGGCACAAGACTTTCAAGACTTAACGGGTCAAATGATCCGCCGCGTTATCTGCTTGGTACAAGAAGTTGAAATCAAATTAGTTGAGATGCTAACCATGTTCGGTGATTCAGTTATCTCATTAAATGAGAACGATAATACAGTTAATAAATTAAGTGGCATTAAGGCTGAAGGGCCGATTATGAATGCGGAAGAACGTACCGATGTTGTTGACGGTCAAGATGATGTTGATGATTTATTATCAAGTTTAGGATTTTAAAGGTGATATAGATGAGCTTTGATGTTGATGAAGATATTCTGCAGGATTTCCTGATTGAAGCATCTGAAATTCTAGAGCAACTCTCTGAACAATTAGTTGATTTAGAAAAAAGCCCTAGTGATACGGAATTACTTAATTGTATCTTCAGAGGTTTTCATACGGTAAAAGGCGGCGCAGGTTTTTTAGCATTGTCAGAACTGGTTGATATTTGCCATGGTGCTGAAAATGTATTCGATAGCTTACGTAATGGCTTAAGAACGGTTACGCCTGAATTAATGGATGTTATCTTGAAATCCCTTGACTGTGTAAATGATATGTTTGCACGGGTGAAAGAAAGGGAACCTTTAGTTGCCGCAGATCCAGCATTAATCCATCAGCTCCATCTTTTCACCCAAGCTGAAGCAGCCCCAGCTGTTGCTGTCTCTGAACCGATTTCAACTGCAGCAGTAGCACCTGTTGCCACTGCTGCAGGACGTGACACCTCTATTGAGGGTATGTCTGAAGATGAATTCGAACAACTTCTGGATGAGTTACATGGGAAGGGCACCGCGCCAACTCAGCCAGCAGAAAGCGTTGCAGTTCAAGCACCCGCTCCGGTAAGTAGTAATACAGATTTTACCGATGATGAATTTGAGAAATTGCTCGATGATCTGCATGGCGTTGGCCAGCATGTTGCGTCAGCTTCTGAAACAGTAAGCACTGCACCTGCTCCCGTTGCTGCAATCCAAAGTGGTAGCGGCGATATAGATGACGATGACTTCGAACGATTATTGGATGAACTACATGGCAAGGGGAACGCCCCTACTGCTGCAGTTGCAGCAACGCCGATCGCACCTACACCTGCCTCAGTTGCACCAACTGCAATAGCGAAACCGACTAAAGCGGAAGTAAAAGCCCCCGTAGTAGCCGCTAAAGTGGAGAAAAAAGCGAAAGTACAAGCGGATTCTACGGTTCGTGTTGATACCCGCACGCTTGATGAAATCATGAATATGGTGGGTGAGCTGGTACTGGTACGTAATCGTTTAGTCAGTTTAGGCATTTCCACTAATGATGAAGAAATGTCTAAAGCCGTGTCTAATCTTGATGTTGTGACGGCTGATCTGCAAGGTGCGGTAATGAAAACCCGGATGCAACCGATCAAAAAAGTATTTGGTCGTTTCCCTCGGGTAGTACGAGATTTGGCGCGCAGCTTAGCAAAAGATATTAACCTAGAGATGATTGGTGAAGAAACCGATTTAGATAAAAACCTGGTTGAAGCTCTTGCTGATCCTCTGGTTCACTTAGTCAGAAACTCAGTAGATCATGGTATCGAAATGCCAGATGTTCGTGAGAAAAATGGCAAGCCTCGTCAGGGTACCATTACCCTATCTGCATCTCAGGAAGGCGATCATATACGCTTAAAAATTCAAGATGATGGCGCTGGCATGAATGCGGAAGTACTGAAGAAAATTGCAGTCGACCGAGGTGTGATGGATGCCGATGCTGCAGCTCGGTTATCAGATAACGAAGCGTATAATTTAATTTTTGCCCCGGGTTTTTCGACCAAAGAAAAGATTTCAGACATTTCTGGTCGTGGCGTGGGTATGGATGTTGTTAAAACGGGCATTAGTCAACTTAACGGCACGATTAACATCGATTCCAAACTGGGCTCAGGCACGGTCATTGAGATCAAGGTACCGCTAACGTTAGCTATTTTGCCAACGCTGATGGTTGACGTTGGTAAGCAGATATTTGCTTTACCGCTTACCAGTGTGAATGAGATCTTCCATCTTGATTTAAGCAAGACGCATATGGTCGATAATCAATTGTCTATTGTTGTTCGAGAAAAAGCGATACCATTATTTTATCTGCACGACTGGTTAACCCATATTGATCCTCAGATGAGAGACTCAAATCGAGGGCTCGGTCATGTGGTCATTGTTCAGTTAGGTATTAAACAAGTTGGTTTTGTCGTTGATAGTTTAATTGGTCAAGAAGAAGTCGTCATTAAAGCATTGGATAACCTACTGCAAGGTACCCCTGGTATGGCTGGCGCGACAATCACAAGTGATGGCGGGATTGCTTTAATTCTTGATATTCCAAGTCTATTGAACCATTACGCGTAACATTAATTTGTTGACACAGGGTTTATGCTTAAGCCAAGTCCTGTGTCTCTTACATTGAAGTAGATAGATTAAATGAAAATAAAGGTTTTAGTTGTTGATGACTCAAGTTTCTTTAGACGCCGAGTAAGTGAAATTATCAATGCAGATCCAGAGATGGAGGTCATTGATACTGCTAAAAATGGCAAAGAAGCAATCAGTAAAGCGAAAACGTTACGCCCTGATGTTATCACTATGGATATTGAGATGCCGGTATTGGATGGGATCTCAGCTGTCAAAGCAATCATGGTGGACAATCCGACGCCTATCTTAATGTTTTCATCGTTGACGCACCAAGGTGCCAAGTCAACTTTAGAGGCACTTGAAGCGGGAGCTGCAAATTTTTTACCGAAAAAATTTGAAGATATTGCAAAAGATAAAGCTGAGGCAATTAAATTACTACAGCAAAATATCAAAGCCATTAGTCGGCGCAGAGGTTCATTAAGAAGCCCTCGTCCGTTGTCCAGTGTATCAGGCTTAAACTCTCGGCTGCCTGCTGCGAGCGCCACAGTGACAGTTGCACGCACACCCAATTTGCGTAGTACGCCAGTCCGTCCGGCTACTTTGTCTCACCGGCCTGTGAATGAAATAACGCGAACAATCGAACCTCAGGCCGCTGCGCGCATAACAAAACGTGCCTCAGGTAAAAAATACAGTTTATTAGCGATTGGGTCTTCAACCGGTGGCCCAGTAGCTTTGCAGAATGTATTAACTCAGTTTCGCAGCGATTTTCCGCTGCCAATACTGTTAATTCAGCATATGCCGGCAACATTTACTTCAGCGTTTGCAGCGCGATTGAATACGCTTTGTCAAATAAAAGTGAAAGAAGCTCAGAACGGTGATCCATTACAACCTGGTGTGGCTTATTTAGCACCGGGTGGTAAGCAGGTTTTAATCGAGAGCAAGGGTGCAGGTGTCTGCCTGAAGGTTATTGATAGCCCAGAAGGGATCAATTACAAGCCGAGTGTTGATATTACTTTTGGTTCAGCGGCACAGACATACAGTGACAAGGTACTTGCTGTTGTCCTGACTGGGATGGGCGCCGATGGGCGTGATGGGGCAAAACTGTTAAAGCAAAAAGGCAGTAAAATATGGGCCCAGGATGCAGAGTCTTGTGTTGTGTATGGCATGCCCCAAGCGATTGTTAATGCTGGACTGGCTGATGAGCAGATCAATCTATCTCAGATTGCTGAACGGATCAATACAGAGGTTGGCTCTAGATAGTTTTTAGCAGTAACTTTTTAGCAGTAATGCTTTAGCTGTAATATTTTAGCGATAATACTTTGGCAGTAAAAAGGTAGGTTAATTTGAAAGTTTGGACAGTAGCGAACCAAAAAGGCGGTGTTGGAAAAACCACTACAGCCATTACTTTGGCTGGATTACTTGCTGATCAAGGCTACCGGGTATTATTAGTCGATACGGATCCGCACGCATCACTGACGAGTTATTTAGACTATGATAGCGATGATTTAACCATTGGATTATTTGATCTTTTTGTTGCGCCTAAGTTAGATGCGGAGTTGGTGAATAACGCAACGATCGAAACGCCCTACAGCGGCATTAACCTGCTACCTGCGACTATGGCGTTGGCCACCTTAGACCGCACGTTAGGGCACCGAGATGGCATGGGACTTATATTGAAAAATATCTTGGCGCTGGTTCAATCGGAGTATGATTTTGTATTGACTGATTGCCCGCCCGTCCTTGGGGTTATGATGGTAAATGCGTTGGCAAGCAGCGATAAGATCCTCGTACCTGTCCAGACTGAGTTCTTGGCCTTGAAAGGACTGGATAGAATGGTGAAAACATTTGAAATTATGCAACGTAGTTGTACTAATCAATTTGATTATACCGTCATTCCAACCATGTTTGATCGTCGAACCAAAGCATCATTAGTATCGTTACAGACATTACAAAAAACCTATGCAAAAAATATCTGGCATTCAGTTATTCCTATCGATACTCAATTTAGAAATGCGAGTTTGACACATTTACCGCCGTCGATGTATTCGCGGAGTTGCCGTGGTGTTACTGCGTACGCAGAGCTATTAAAAGGGTTACTGGCGGAGCCACAGCAGGACAAAATTTATGGAAAATCGTAATAAGCACTGTGCTCTGGATGAATATTTTACTTCGATGTTCACAGTGCCGACGAACGTTAGCGTAGAGAGTGAATTTGAGACTTCGACACTGGCAACGGTGACGGCATTAAGAAGTGATGCAACAAGTTCGGAAGCTGCCGACGTTATCCTCGCGAGCGCAATTGCGGCGGATGGTTTGGCTGCGACTAACATAGATCGGGATAATACAGCGCTGGATAAAATTGCACCTGCGGCCATACCTAAAGTGGCCTATATGGAAACGATGAGTTCTGCACAAGTGCTGGCTAGACCGACCACTTTCGCTATGCCAGAGCCAGATGAATCCGGTACGCTGAAAGATTTAGACCAATTATTAGAATCTGTGATAGACATAGAATTAGACAATATTGACTTGTCTATTCTGGATGAAGAAGAGGCCGTGGCTGTCCATCATAGGGGGGCGCAACTTTCGGAAGTTCAAGTGTTAGAGGAAGTTCAGATACTCGCGGAAGTTGAGGACATGGAGCAGCCAATAGCAGATCTTCAACCTGAAATAACAACCACTTTGACCGCTGTGGTGCCGACGACAGACCGTCATCATTTACAGGAAGATGAGGTGACTCCAGTCGCTGATACCGTTTCTGAAGTAGTATGGCAAAATGTTGATTTGGATGAAGAGTTTCAAGCGTTATTTTTTGAAGTCGCAGGGGTGACGTTTGCGGTGCCTCTGACTGAACTCGGCGGGATCCACCAAACTGAAAATATTAGTGCTTTATTTGGTAAACCGGATTGGTTTTTAGGCATAATGCAATATCGTGATCTCAAATTGAGTGTTGTTGATACAGCAAAATGGGTAATGCCAGAGCAAGATATGGGGGTCATCGATTATAAATACCTAGTTCAATTAAATGAATCAAACTGGGTATTAGGTTGTGAAACCTTGCTTGGCACTGAAACTTTAAATCGTAATGATGTTAAATGGCGGACCACTCCTGGCAGTCGGCCTTGGCTAGCTGGTATGGTTAAATCACGCATGTGTGTTTTATTACATGTAACAGAAATGACTAAATTGCTTAATAATGGAATCAACATTCATGGGCAATAGTGAGAGGAAATGAAACATGAGTGAGTCTCGAAATCTTGTTGGAAATGTATCTGAAGATGAAGTTTTACAATGGGTTACATTTAAACTAGAGAATGAAGTATATGGTATAAATGTAATGCAGGTGCAGGAGGTGTTACGTTATACTGAAATTGCCCCTGTTCCAGGTGCGCCTCACTATGTGATTGGTATCATTAACTTACGTGGCAATGTGGTCACTGTTATCGATACACGTGTGCGGTTTGGCTTAATACCAGCTGAAGTAAGTGAAAATTCCCGTATTGTTATTATCGAAGCTGAAAAACAAGTGATTGGTATTCTTGTTGACGGCGTGGCTGAAGTCGTTTATTTACGTTCTTCAGACATTGATGCAGCACCGAATGTCGGTACGGACGAAAGCTCTAAGTTTATTCAAGGGGTATCAAATCGTGAGGGTGAACTACTCATCTTGGTTGATCTGAATAAATTCTTAAACGATGAAGAATGGGATGAATTAAGCGGCCTGTAAGCTAATTTTTATTTCTCACCTAGAAAAGCACTGTAATGATTGTTACAGTGCTTTTTTAATGTCTATTTCTATTAAAGGAAGCATTATGCTTGCGATGATTATCTCCGGCGTAGCCCTATTTTTTGCAATTGTGGCTGTTGGCGGCGGTGTGTTCCTATACCGTAAACTAACTAAGCTACAGCATACCCACAACTTATTGCTGAAAGATTTAGCTAAATCTCGAGATTCATTACAAAAACGGATCCTTGAGTTGAGCACTTCTAACATTAATTTGGGGGGCGCTATTCAAGGGGTTGTTTCTGAATTACAGCAAACTAAATACCTGCAAGATGAAATGAAAGAGGAGATGACAAGCCACGAACAGCAAGAACCAGAAAGTCGCTTTTATACTCGCGCGGTGAAACTTGTTGAACTGGGCGCTAATCTTGAAGAGATCATGCGTGAATGCGAGCTGCCTCGGGCAGAAGCAGAATTATTGCTGAACTTCCACCGTAAATAGTATCGTAAATATTACCGTATATAGTACCGTATATAGTACCGAACAAATTTAATTGTAGTTGGATTTGATGCTCGATAATTGATCATGGTTAACTGTGCTTCATGCGGGGATGTGCTAATATTCTTCTTGAGTTATGTTGAATGAAATAGAAAATATGTTACAAGCATTTAAATTAAGTTGTATTCGAGAAGACGTCGTATTATTTTCTGGGCTGGATTTTTTCGTGGCTGCGGGAGATATCATTCAGATTGAAGGGCCTAATGGTGTAGGTAAAACAAGCTTACTGCGGTTATTAGCTGGTTTATCAACGCCAGCGGATGGAGAGATTCATTGGCAGCAGATCAATACGATTGTTGATCGAGAAAGCTATCATCGTGACTTGCTGTATCTAGGGCATCTTCCAGGTGTTAAAGCCGAGTTAACCGCTTTTGAAAATCTACATTTTTACCACTCCGTTCATCAACCAGTCGCGAAGGATAAGATCTGGCAAGCACTTGCACAAGTTGGCTTAGCGGGTTATGAAGATCAATTGGCTTGCCATTTATCGGCGGGGCAACAGCGCCGGATCGCATTAGCACGGATGTGGTTATCTGAGAAAAAACTCTGGATCCTTGATGAGCCTTTCACCGCGATAGATAAAAATGGGGTTAACGTATTGGAGAATTTATTTTTATCCCATGCGGACAGAGGTGGTATCGTAATTTTGACTACTCACCAGGACCTACATTTTTCTGCTGAACGCTTGCGTAAAATAACACTAACCCGACAACATTTAGCCGAGTATTAGTATGTTTTCTGTCTTTATACAGGTTATCCACCGGGAGCTGATCACGGCTTTTCGGCGTAAATCTGATATTTTAAACCCATTGTGGTTTTTTATTATTGTCATTACTTTATTTCCGTTGGGAATTGGTCCTGAGCCGAACTTACTGATGAGGATAGCACCTGGCGTGATCTGGGTGGCTGCCTTGCTCTCTGCTCTGCTGTCAATGGAACGGCTTTTTCGGGATGACTTTCTCGATGGTTCTTTGGAACAGCTCATGCTTACCAGTACGCCTTTAGGCGTTATAGTGACTGCAAAAGTAGTGGCTCACTGGCTACTTACCGGATTGCCTATCTTATTTATTTCGCCTTTGCTGGCGGTTTTTTTATCGCTAGACAGCTACACTTTTGTAGCGACCTTTATTACCTTGTTACTCGGTACGCCGGTATTGAGCTTTGTTGGCGCTATCGGTGTGGCACTTACCGTTGGATTACGTAAAGGCGGGGTATTATTGAGCTTATTGATTTTACCTTTGTTCATCCCTGTGTTAATTTTTGCGACCAGTGCTATTGATGCGGCCAGTTTTGGTGTCGCCTATACAGGACAGGTTGCTATTTTAGGTGCGATGCTAGCCGCCTCGGTTACTTTATCGCCGTTTGCCATTGCCGCTGCATTGCGGGTTAGCTTAAGCTAATGGCCTTTGTTAAAGAAAAGTAAAGTTAGTTTCATTCATTATTAAGGTTCGTATATATTGAACCGTTATTTATGCAGAGAGTTTACTATGTGGAAGTGGTTACATCCTTATGCCAAACCAGAAATAACATATAACCTAGCAGGTAAAATGTTGCCATGGTTTGCACTGTTAAGTACCATCTCTCTTACAGTTGGTATGGTTTGGGGCTTTGTTTTTGCACCTTCAGATTATCAGCAAGGAGATAGCTTTCGGATCATTTATCTGCATGTTCCGGCTGCCTCATTGTCGATGGGAGCCTATTTAAGCATGGCCATTGCCGCGTTCATTGGCATGGTCTGGCAACTCAAAATGGCCGATATGGCAGTGGCTGCAATAGCGCCTGTTGGCGCTGTATTTACTGCGATCGCGTTATTCACTGGCGCGGTGTGGGGTAAACCTATGTGGGGCGCTTGGTGGGTATGGGATGCACGGTTAACCTCAGAACTGATCTTATTGTTTTTATACCTTGGTGTGATTGCCATTTATGGTGCCTTCAGCGATAAATTATTGGCCGGTCGGGCGGCGGGTATCCTAGCCCTAGTGGGTGTTATCAACTTACCTATCATTCACTACTCGGTAGAATGGTGGAATACCCTACATCAAAAAGCTACTATCAGTAAATTTGATAAACCATCTATGGACACAGATATGTTGTGGCCTTTATTGATCAACATTGTCGGCTTTGGTCTACTCTTCGGTACATTAGCTTTAATGCGCTTTCGAAATGAATTAATTATTCGAGAATCCCATAGACCCTGGGTTAAAAAATTATTTATAGAGGACAAATAGCATGCACTTCGATAGTTTTTCTGCCTTCTTAGCCATGGGTGGTTATGGTTTTTATGTCTGGCTTGCTGTGGGATTTAGTATTACTACGCTTGGTGTTTTAACTGTTTCAACAATATTAAAGCGTCGTACAATTATTCAAGAAATTCAAAATAAGCATGATCGTATAAGACGAATGCGTGCCGCTGAAAAAATGGAGAATACCCTATGAATCCAAGACGGAAAAAACGCTTATCCATTGCGCTAGTGGTTATTATTGGCTTAGGCAGCGTAACTGGTTTAGTCCTGTATGCTCTTAAGCAAAATATTGATCTTTTCTATACCCCAACACAGCTAGTTGAAGGTATGGGCGAAGAAAAAATAAAACCGGAAGTGGGCCAGCGTCTGCGCATCGGAGGTCTGGTATTACCTGGTTCGGTGCACCGTAATATGGAAGACTTAAAAGTCAGCTTTATGCTAAGTGATGACGGCGGGAGTGTTGTTACACTTGAGTATGAAGGTATTTTACCGGACCTGTTTCGTGAAGGGCAGGGCATTGTCGCGCAAGGTACCCTAAAATCAGCTAACGTGATAGCCGCAACTGAAGTGTTGGCTAAGCACGACGAAGAGTATATGCCACCTGAAGTCGCCGAAGCGATAAAAGGTATCAAGCATATGAAACCAGAATACGGTAACAACATCAAACAAGGTACCTTGTAATGATCCCTGAGATTGGACATTTTAGTTTAATTGTAGCGACAGCTTTGTCGTTCTTGTTAGCCATTTACCCACTCATTGGCACTAAAATTAATCATCCTGGTATGATCAATAGCGCCAAGCCGCTAGCATTGATGCAGTTTGCTATAATGAGCATTTCATTTGCTGTTTTGATCTATTCGTTTGTAGTGGATGATTTCTCAGTGGCTTATGTCGCCTCTAATTCTAACTCTTTGCTACCGATACAATATAAAGTGTCAGCCGTGTGGGGTGGGCATGAAGGCTCTTTGCTGTTATGGGCGTTTACGTTAGCAACCTGGACAGCGGCTGTTGCCACTTTTAGCCGCGGTATACCGAATGATGCTTTAGCTCGCGTGCTGGCGGTGATGGGGATGATTGCGATTGGTTTTAATCTTTTCATCTTGCTGACGTCAAACCCGTTTGACCGTACGTTGCCATTCTTACCGCTTGATGGGCGTGACTTAAATCCGTTGTTACAAGACGTGGGACTGATCTTCCATCCCCCGATGTTGTATATGGGGTATGTTGGTTTTTCTGTCGCGTTTGCTTTCGCTATTGCATCCTTGATGACTGGTCGCTTAGATTCAACTTGGGCTCGCTGGTCACGTCCTTGGACCTTAATTGCTTGGGTATTTCTAACCTGCGGTATCGCGCTGGGCAGTTGGTGGGCTTATTACGAGCTTGGCTGGGGCGGTTGGTGGTTCTGGGATCCGGTAGAAAATTCATCATTTATGCCATGGCTGGCCGGTACTGCTCTGATCCATTCATTGGCGGTCAGTGAAAAGCGTGGGGTATTTAAATCCTGGACGGTATTGCTGTCTATATCCGCATTTAGTTTAAGCTTATTAGGCACCTTCCTTGTGCGTTCTGGTGTATTGGTTTCTGTGCATGCTTTTGCTTCTGATCCGTCCCGTGGTTTGTTTATTTTAGCCTTTTTGATCGCGGTGGTTGGTGGCTCTTTATTGCTTTATGCAATAAAAGGTTCTGCCATTAAAAGTCGCGGTAAATATAGCTTGTTTTCCCGCGAAAGTTTCTTATTGATTAATAACGTATTACTGATTGCCGCTTTACTGGTAGTGCTGATTGGTACCTTATTACCATTAGTCCATAAAGAGTTAGGATTGGGCTCTATTTCAATTGGTGTGCCTTTTTTCAATAATATCTTTTTCTATATGGTCATTCCTTTTGCTATCGCATTGGGGGTGGGACCATTATTACGTTGGAAACGTCAGGAGATCGATACTCGCCCATTGTTTAAACAGTTGAGTGTTGCTGCCATTTTGAGTATTGGATTTGCTATTGCGGCACCTGCTATTTTTGCGGATAAGATTAAATGGGTTGCCGTAGTTGGTTTTGCGCTTGGTTTTTGGGTGATCATAACCAGCGCCCTGGAAGTGTATTTACGTGCGACACATCGTCATTCGTTTGCCAGCGGTGTCACTAAACTTGGACGTAGTCACTGGGCGATGGTGCTTGGTCATGTCGGCTTGGCTATGATGCTCATCGGTATTTCTGCCACGCAGAATTATAAGATTGAAAGAGACTTGCGTATGGTGCCAGGTGATCAGGTGGTATTTGCTGATTATTTGTTTGAATTTGATCGTATTGGCGAAGCTAATGGGGCGAACTATAAAGGTTATAAAGCGGTTTTCAATATCAGTAAAAATGGTAAATTTGAAACGCAATTACGCGCCGAAAAACGGAACTATTTCGTTCAGCGCAGTATGATGACCGAAGCCGCAATTGATTGGGGCGTAACCCGTGATCTCTACATCGCACTGGGTGAACAGTTGGAAGATAATTCATGGGCAATTCGTATCTATTATGAACCCTTTATTCGCTTTATCTGGTGGGGTGCATTAGTGATGTCTATCGGTGGTTTATTGGCTATTTCAGATAAACGCTATCGTTTTGTAAATAAAAAAATAGCTGCACAGGTGAAATCACTCAAGCTAGGTAAGCAAGGCCAATTATGATCGACGATGTGAAAAAAAATAAACAGTTATTGACACGGCTCATTCCGCTTATCGTGTTTTTGGGGGTGTCCGTTTTCCTCTATATTGGCTTGTTCCGTGATGCAACAGTATTAGAGTCGACCTTTATTGGTCGTCCTGTACCTGAGTTTGCACTCAATGATCTGGTTGAACCCGAATTAGCGCATGATAAAAGTGTGTTAACGGGCAAACCTTTGTTGCTAAATGTATGGGCAACCTGGTGCCCCACTTGTTATGCCGAGCATAAGTATTTAAATGCATTAGCTGAAGACGGCGTTTATATTGTTGGCATGAATTATAAGGATGAACGCAGTAAAGCGCTTAAATGGTTAGCGGAACTGGATAATCCTTATAAAATCAGCTTGTATGATCCTGACGGTATGCTTGGACTTGATTTAGGCGTCTATGGTGCGCCGGAAACCTTCTTTATTAATAGTGAAGGTATTATCCAATACAAACATGTGGGTGACATCAACCCGCGGAATTGGAATGGCAAGCTGAAAGCTATCTATCAACAGCTCAAGTAGGTATGTAAAATGAAAAAACTGATTGTATTAGTGAGTGTGCTGCTGAGTTTTAGCCTTGCGGCTGCGATAGATGTATATCGTTTTGAGTCAGAAGAACAAGAAGCTTTATTCAAGACGCTGACTGCAGAATTACGTTGCCCTAAATGTCAGAACAATAATTTGGCCGACTCTAATGCATCTATTGCCAAGGATATGCGCCAGAAAACATATACTATGGTGGTGCAGGGGAAAACAGAAGACGACATTGTCGGCTACTGGGTTGATCGATTTGGTAACTTTGTTATCTATAAACCGCCAGTGACTCTCGCAACATCTATCTTATGGATTGGACCTGGCCTGTTTGTTTTCTTAGGGATCTTCATTATCGTACGTAATAGTCGGCGTAGAGCCGATACTAGCAGTGATGTAGAGGGTGATGAACTAACCGATGCGGATAAAAACCGTTTAGCTAATATTTTAAAGGATAGCGAGAAATAGCATGCTGTTATTTTGGATGATTTGTATTTTAATGATGGCAATTGCCGCACTCGCATTTGTCATTCCATTATTGGGTAAGCGTCAGTTAACTGGCTCAACTCGTGACCAACTGAATAAAGATTTATACCAAAACCGTATTAACGAATTACAGCAGGATGAAGATCAGGGTCTCATGGCGCAGAGCGCTGACTTTATCGATGAAATGCAGCGTGGCTTGCTGGATGATGTGGTGGATGAAAAAGCCACTACCAGTCAGTTGAACACGCCGTTACTGTGGTTAGGAGGACTCGCTTTTTTAGTCATCTTTTCAGTGTCAGTTTATTTTACTTTGGGCGCTCAGCAGAAAGTGGCTGATTGGCAGGCTGTTTATGCCAAGTTACCAGAACTGACTAACCGAGTGATGAATGACGGTGATAAGGTCACTGAATCTGACATCAGCGAGTTTAGGTTGGCCTTAACAACGAAAATGATGAATGAACCCGATAATGAATTTGGCTGGCTGCTGTTGGGACGACTCAATATTGCGCTGGGCGATTCGGAGGCGGCATTTATTGCTATGGACAGGGCTTATCAACGGGCACCGACAAATAGCGCCATTGTGACCGGCTATGCGCAGGCGTTAATGTTAAGCGGCGAGCCGGATAGAATTCTGTTATCGAAACAGATCTTAGCGGGTTTGATGCAAGAAAAACCAGATGATATAGAGGTTATCTCAACCTCCGCCTTTATGGCGCTTGAGAATCAGGACTATCTGGGCGCGATTGAGCAGTGGCAGCGCATGATCCCCTTGTTGGCCGGGCAACCGGAACGGATTGAGATGATCCAAGGCAGTATCAACTACGCTAAAAAGCAGATTGCTTTGCAAACGGGCAGCTTGCCGGAAGACGCTACAATGTCCGGTTCAGATACTGTTAGCTCAGAGACGGTTAACTCAGAGTCGATGACGGCAGTTTCCACGGCTAAGGCTGATAAGTCGCAAGTGACTATTACGGTCAAGGCTGCAGAAGCAGGACAGCAACAAGGCTATCTGTTTGTTTATGTACAAGCTTCTGAGGGTCCGAAAGCGCCACTTGCAGTGAAGCGGATCTTGAATCCGACATTTCCTCTGACACTCACCTTGTCAGACCGTGATGCTATGATAGCCGAAATGAAAATGTCACTATTTCCTGCTATTAAAGTAAGGGCTAAATTATCGCAAGATGCCACGGTAACGACGAATGATGATGATATTCGTAGCAATGAAGTCATTGTATCTGAGAGTGATGCCCGAAATGTCACGTTGGAGTTAGTGCGTTAAATATTGAGTTCTCTGGATACCACATCTTGCAGTGATCTGGGGATAACATTTGCCTAACCTAAGATCTTGCTGATATTGTTAAATATATCAGCAAGATCTTTTTCGTTTATCTTTCACAAAAATACCAACAAGCGCTTAGCAAACATTGTAAGACGGCCATTATATGTTATACATATGTTATGGAAGCAAATGATTTACCCCTTATATCGACCAAAGTTCTGCTTGTGGAAGATGACATTGTTTTTCAAAAACAATTGCAATGTTATCTGCAGGGTGTTGGTGCATTAGTGCAATGCTCGCCAGATGGTGAGCATTGCCTGCCGGTTGTATCGGGTTTCCAGCCTAATATTATTTTAGTTGATTTGGATCCTTGTGGCGTTATTAACTATTCGATACTGGAGCATACTGTACGCCAATATCCGGGCATTCCTGTTATTGTTATATCGAGACTGGAACAGATGCAGCATGTTACGCAGATCATGCGTATGGGTGCCTATGACATTCTTACCAAACCATTGCAAGACTGGCAGAACTTAGTTGAGTCTATTATCAATGCCAAAACTGAAGTACTTTCCTCAGGCTATGCTTATCTCACTGATAGCCGTAAGGCGCAGACCCATCAGGCTGAATTTGATTATCATTTACAGCAGCTGCGCGTTTGTGATAAATCCAGTTCACGTTTTTTGCAAAACCTGTTGCCACTGGCCGCCTTTGAAGTGAATGGTATTAAATTTAAGTATGAATTAAATAATCGTTTACTCATGCTGGATTACATTGCCATTGATGATGATAAAGTGGGGCTGGTTGTTTACGATCTTTCATTGCTGGCGGATAATGCGGTGTTCGGCGGATTATTACTAACTTACCTGATCAATCAACCATTCAGGCAGTACACGTTGAAAAAAAACTCAGCTATCCTTTCCCCTGACGTTTTCCTTTGCCAGCTTAACAGGCAGGTGCACGGTGTTTGTTTACCTGGCATGCTGAAGGTTTTCTATGCCGTTATTGATGCCTCAGATGCCACTGTTACCTGGTCAAGTTCTGGATTGCTAGCAGAATTAACTTTTTTTAGTGATGGGCATGGTGATGCTAGTTGTCATTTAACATCCCTGCCAGGGTTGCCCTTAGGGATGATGCCTAATGCCAGTTATCCTGCCGAGACTCGGCATATTGAAAAAAATATTCAGGTAGAATTTTTAGCGGAATTCCGTGGTGGTTTAACTATCTCGGTACAGCTTAGTTAATATTTTGAATAGACATGGGTATAGCAGATAGTTTAGCTACTTACGTTTGATCGTATGTACTTTCAACCGCCCGTACTTGCTATTATTGCCAAACTATCTATCATACGCGCTCTATTACTTAATGCGGGTTGTATATGTATAAATTAAATCTTGATGTTGCTGACTTCATGCAGAATTATTGGCAGAAAAAACCACTGTTGATCAAAGCGGGTTTTAAAGA
The DNA here is from genome assembly GCA_047628235.1 of Moritella sp. Taxonomy (GTDB): domain Bacteria; phylum Pseudomonadota; class Gammaproteobacteria; order Enterobacterales; family Moritellaceae; genus Moritella. The sequence goes on along the minus strand of JBLHPA010000015.1, from coordinate 6,211 downwards.
TTTTGTTGATCCAATTAGCCCGGATGAAATTGCTGGTTTAGCGATGGAAGAAGAAGTCACGTCACGTATGGTTTATCGTGAGGCTGATAAATGGCACGCCCAATGTGGTCCCTTTTCAGAGTTTGATAAGATGGCGGAACCCGGTTCTGCTATTCTAGTACAGGCGATCAATCACTGGCATGAACCCTCTGCGGAATTAGCTAATACCTTTAATTTTATTCCTAGCTGGCGCTTTGATGACCTCATGGTGTCATATAGTACAGATAAAGGCGGTGTAGGTCCTCATATCGATCGTTATTGCGTATTTATTATTCAGGGTCAGGGTAAACGGCACTGGCGTGTTGGTGGACAAGATATGAACCCCACAGAGTTTGCGGCTAACGGTGCGTTAAAGCACTGCGAAGCTTTTGATGCAGTTATTGACACCGTGCTAGAGCCGGGCGATATCCTGTATATCCCGCCTTATTGTGCCCATGAAGGGTATGCGGTAGGAGAAGCGATTAACTATTCGGTTGGTTTCCGGGCTCAGGATCAGAAAGAGATCTTAAATGACTTTAGTGATTATCTGCTACAGCAAGATCAAGAGTTTGTCCGTTATAGCGATCCCAGCTTACAGCCACGTGCTGAGCATGGTTCAATCGAAGTGAGTGAAGTGCAAAAATTAACAGACCTCATGACATCACTCATGTCTGATAAAGCGGTTATGCATGATTTCATTGGCCGTAACTACAGTGAATCGGCTCATGAGCTGGATCTTGTCGCGCCTGAAGGCGGTTATATCGCAGATTATGCGATCATGTTAGATGAGATCAGCATGGGTTCTTACCTGCGTAAAGTGAATGGCTTAAAAACGCTCTACTTCCCTGAGCTGGCTACCAGTTGTTTTATTGACGGCGAGCGTTTTGATTTTGATGCGAGTATTGCCGCGAGCGTGCAAACAGTGTGTAATAAGACAGAATTAACTGCCCCGGAACTTGAGTCATTGATCCAGAATAAAGCGTTTGGCCAGCAGTTGATAGAATGGGTAAATGTGGGTTATTGGCATTTCGAATAAGTAACCTTAACTGAGTTTAACGACATTAGGCTATTTCTTTGCAAAAATATTGCAAGTAGAAAGTAGAAGCATTAAAGCAGTTATGTTTTAGTGCTTTTTTTTGCGTTAAATTTGGTTCTAAGCGTAGGGTATAGATGGCGTGAAGGGGACGCATGACTGTTTTACAGGTAAAAAATAACCCCAGTTATTTAGATAACTGAGGTTATAAGATTAACTAAAAATAATGACTTATTTTTTAGCGTTTTCTTCTTTAACTTTAGCGATAACGCCTTCAGCTACGTTCGCTGGACAAGGGTTGTAGTGTGAGAACTCCATAGAGAACTGACCACGACCAGATGTCATTGTACGTAGTGAGCCGATGTAACCAAACATTTCTGAAAGAGGTACGTCAGCTTTAATACGAACACCAGTGTTACCAGCGTCTTGACCAGCGATCATACCGCGACGGCGATTAAGGTCACCAATTACGTCACCAACATGATCGTCTGGCGTGAATACGTCAACTTTCATGATAGGTTCGATTAACTGTGCGCCAGCTTTAGGGATAGACTGACGGAATGCACCACGTGCAGCAAGTTCGAATGCTACTGCTGATGAATCAACTGCGTGGAAACCACCGTCGTATAATTCAATTTCAACGTCTAGTACTGGGAAGCCCGCTAGAACACCAGTATCCATCATGCCTTTAAAGCCTTTCTCAATTGCAGGCCAGAATTCTTTTGGTACGTTACCACCAACAACAGATGATTTGAAAACGAAACCTGTACCTGGTTCACCAGGATTGATACGGTAATCGATCTTACCGAATTGACCACTACCACCAGATTGTTTCTTATGTGTGTAGCTATCTTCAATTGCTTGAGTAATAGTTTCACGGTAAGCAACCTGCGGAGCACCAACGACGAGATCAACGCCGTATGTACGCTTAAGGATATCAACCTTAATGTCTAGGTGAAGTTCACCCATACCTGAAAGGATTGTTTCACCTGAATCTTGGTCAGTTTCAACTTTAAATGTTGGATCTTCAGCAACCATTTTACCGATAGCAATACCCATTTTCTCAGTTGAGCCTTTATCTTTAGGTGTTACAGAGATAGAGATTACTGGTTCAGGGAATACCATTGCTTCTAGAATGATAGGGTCTTTAGGATCACATAAAGTATGACCTGTTTGAACGTTACCTTTCATACCTACGATAGCAAGAATATCACCAGCTTGTGCGCTCGTTAATTCTTTACGATCATCTGCTTGCATTTCACACATACGGCCAACACGCTCAGTTTTACCTGTCGCTGCATTAAGGATCGTATCACCTTTTTTCAATGTACCTGAGTAGATACGAATGAAAGTAAGTGCACCAAAGCGGTCATCTGAAATTTTAAATGCTAACGCTTTGAATGACTCTTCAGTTGATACAAGCGCTACTGCGCCAGTAGCTACGCCTTCTTCATCTGTAAGCGGCTGAGGATCAACGTCAGTTGGGCTTGGTAGGTAATCAACAACAGCATCAAGAATTAATTGCATGCCTTTGTTCTTAAATGCCGAACCACAGTAAGTTGGGAAGAAAGACATATCACGTGTACCTTTACGGATACAACGTTTGATATCTTCAAGAGAAGGTTCAGTACCTTCCATATAAGCTTCTAATAGTTCATCATCTTGCTCAAGCGCAGTATCAAGCAAGAGTTCACGGTATTCTTCTACTTTATCAACCATATCCGCAGGGATATCTGTGATTTCGTAGTTTTCTGGAAGACCAGAGTCATCCCAAACGTATGCTTTACGCGTAAGAAGGTCTACAACACCGATGAAATCGTCTTCGATACCGATTGGTAGAACCATCACTAGTGGGTTAGCATCTAGTACGTCTTTAGTTTGCTTAACAACGCGGTAAAAATCAGCACCCATACGGTCTAATTTGTTTACGAAGATAATACGCGCAACTTCTGAGTCATTCGCATAACGCCAGTTAGTTTCTGACTGAGGTTCAACACCACCAGAACCACAAAATACACCGATACCGCCATCTAATACTTTAAGTGAACGGTAAACTTCTACTGTGAAGTCAACGTGTCCAGGAGTATCAATAACGTTAAAACGGTGATCTTTCCAGAAACAAGTTACAGCTGCTGATTGAATAGTAATTCCGCGCTCAGCTTCCTGTTCCATGAAATCTGTAGTTGACTCACCATCATGCACTTCACCAATTTTGTGGATCTGGCCAGTAAGTTTTAAGATACGTTCAGTTGTTGTTGTTTTACCAGCATCAACGTGAGCGAAGATCCCGATATTTCTGTATTTTGATAAATCAGCCATTATGTTCTCTATAATTTATTTATGTAAAGATTCGCGCGAGAGTATATCACGTTTTTTTAAGAACAAAAAATAACTAACGAGATATAAAAGAGCATTTATTTAGTTTTTCTTTCGTTTCGATTCGATTCCCCTTAGTTCTAGCTATAAAAATACAATAAAGTTAGCTTGATTGCATTTTACGCGGCAATAACAAGGACGTAATCAGGGTGTTCGTCGTCGATGTGTGAGCAAAATTGTTCGTTAACTAACCCAGTAAAAATCATAGTACAAGATCAGAATTTTTGTAGTAGTTCTGCCCGATAATTATCGGTGTCTATATTCAGGTTTTGACTCTCAATTAAAGTCTGTAACTTTGCCATATCTGTCTGCAGAGTCGCTAAGGTCAGGGTATTGTTATCGAGAACATAGAGTTGTTGCGAGGCGGCATAGTAGTAGTTCAATATGATGATGGCATCAATATTCGTGTCCGCTAATGTTGCTTTTATCTTGTGCAGCTTTCGATAAATTTGGTTAGTGACTTGTTTTAAGTCCCAGACATACATCACTTCAACCAAATAGGGATGTGACCGTACTTGATTCAAAAGGGGGATTAAACTGATGATTCCCAGGATGACCCCGAGTAAGTTAAGTTTGAAATTACTGCCTTCACCATCGGAAAAAAAATGGATAAATAGCTGACCATAAACAAGAGAGAAGATGATTAAAATAGCAATGGCAATCACACTTGTCATATTAAGGTGTTTGCGGTAACGATCTTTGTCTATTTGTTGCAGTTTCATGTGGTTCTATCGCTAAGTCGCTAAAGTTAAGTGATTGTATCTCTAAATCTCAGTGATTGTAATAAAACGCAGCAAAGAAAATAACATATTCAAGGGGGGGGGGGATTTATACCCAATCTACTTCAGTGATTTCTTAATCATGCGATTCTTACCGCTTGAAGTAGCCTGGGGGAGATAATAAAAGTAGAGGGCTCTACGTTTTATTATCTCTTTATTTTATTATTTTAGGTCAGCATTAGTCCTAATCGATAACTACTTTGGTGTCGCGCTACTAGTGCCTGCTGGGCGACGACGGTTTCCTTTATTCGCACTGGCGCCATTATTAGCTGTAGCACCTTCACTACGTGGACCTGTATGGCGTCTGTTTTTTCCCGCTGGTTTATGACCACGCGCATTTTCACCCGAGCGTTGACCGTCTTGATGATCCGTACCGGGCTCTTTTGGCGTCTTCGCTCTTTTTGCTTTTGGCGGACGAATTGCGGGTGTAGTCGGAAATGAATTTGTTGGGACAAAATTACTGATTACTTTACATTCAAGACGCGCTTGAGTGAGCTGTTCTATCGCGATAAGATCTTTCAATTCATCATGGCACACTAATGAAATAGCGACGCCTTCAGCGCCCGCTCGACCGGTACGGCCGATGCGGTGAACGTAATCTTCAGGTACGTTGGGTAATTCAAAGTTAACGACTTGCGGCAGCTGGTCAATATCAATACCACGTGCCGCGATATCTGTTGCAACTAATGCGCGCACTTCACCAGACTTAAAGTTGGCTAACGCTTTGGTACGTGCACCCTGGCTTTTATTACCATGGATCGCAGCAGCTGAGATGCCTTTTTCTTCCAAGTGTTTGGTTAACTTATTCGCGCCATGTTTGGTACGAGTGAAAACTAATACTTGCTGCCAGTTATTGTCTTTAATAAGCTGAGTTAAAAGCAGGTGTTTTTTATTTTTATCAACCGGGTGGATCCATTGTTCAACAGATTTAGCCGCAGCGTTACGCGGTGTTACTGAGATCTCAACCGGGTTGTTTACTAACCCCTTAGCGAGATCACGAATGTCATCAGAAAAGGTTGCAGAGAACAGCAAATTTTGGCGTTTAGCAGGCAGTAACGCTAATATTTTGCGAATATCACGAATGAAACCCATATCAAGCATACGATCGGCTTCATCAAGCACAAGCACTTCAAGGCGATTAAATTTAATCGCATTTTGATTGTATAAATCCATTAATCGGCCCGGTGTGGCTACGAGAATATCCACACCTCTGCGCAAGCGCGTTATTTGTGGGTTAGCTTTAACACCACCAAATACAACCGCAGAGGTTAAGGGTAAATTTTTACCGTAGGTCTCGATATTGTCGGCAATTTGCGCTGCTAACTCACGTGTCGGTGTTAGGATTAAGGCGCGCACTTGATTCTGTCTGGCGCGGTCACCTTTGCTGAGCATTTCTAATATAGGTAAGGTAAAACCAGCTGTTTTACCTGTTCCGGTTTGTGCTGCAGCCATTACGTCTTGACCTGATAATACAGCTGGTATTGCTTGCGCCTGGATTGGCGAAGGTGTTTCGTAGCCTTTATCAGCGACAGCTTTTAGGATTGGAGCGGATAAACCGAGTGAGGTAAAACTCATAAAATTGTCTCTTTATTTATTTAATTGATTTTGCTTAGTGTAACAGCGGTGGTGCAGGGTACATTATAGGTAATGGAAGTGCAAACGGGATAGGCAGTATAGGTACTCGAAGCGGAAACTAGCGAGGTACCATAGTAATAGTTAATAGAAGCGCAAACCGGGTAAACAGTGGAAATATAAACTCAGATTTATTTAATTACATCACTTGACAGGGGGGTATTCTACTATATAATCCTCTGCAGCTTTAAGGTTAGTTTTATGAATGAATTCCATTACGAAGTTTTATCTAGTACCTCGTCCTGTTTTATCATAAGTAAGTAGTAACACTTCCAGCAACACCGACATTTATGTCAATTAAATTACTCTGATCAAATAGGATTCTATTATGTCTACAATTACTGGTACAGTAAAATGGTTCAACGAAACTAAA
>JBLHPA010000014.1:0-34901 GCA_047628235.1 Moritella sp. | reverse complement strand
CCACACCAGAGTGCAGCTAGGATACCTGCCGAAATGGCAACCTGCCAGCGATTTTTCATGTATAAACTCTTATTACCTTAAATAGTATTGATGGCTAAATTACACCATTTTGATTTATAAAAACAGGGTAAAATCCACAAGGTCGACATTAACTACTTTAAATGCGTGTTAGGACGTATCTTTGTAGTAATAATACAAAACAATCAACTAATCCTCTCGCAGGCTCTAAGCCAGTAAATAGCCGTAATTATGCCTTGATCTATTTGTACCGATGAGAAGGTAACCCAATGAGTGATATGCCATATTCTCGTAACTGGGGAGGTATTATTAGTTTGATATTTTAAGTCAAATAACGGTTCGCAACATTATGTCCTATAATTTGTGTGTATTTCTTTACTTTTGGACAATCACGCTAGAGTAGGTGCTTAATAAAAAGCAAAAATTCTGACGTGAATAAAGTGGCACACTATAAAATGGGATTAAAGATGAAAAATATTAAAAAATTAGCTTTTGCAGCTATAGCGCTTGCTGTTATCTCTGGCCCTGTACTCGCGACGGATTATTCTGAAGGTCTTCACAAAAATGACTATAAGTGGATGCAGGCTAACCTGATGTATTCAATTGACGAATTACCTAATGATCCGTCTACAGGTGAGAAGCATAATTATCTTGAACTGGAATTTGGTGGTCGCTCGGGTATTGTCGATCTGTATGGCTATGTCGATGTATTCAATCTAGGATCCTCTGATGATGACAGTTCTGATAAAGGAAGTGGTGCTAGTAAGATATTCATGAAGCTTGCGCCGCGCTTTTCTCTTGATGCTATCACGGGCAGAGATATGTCTTTCGGCCCAGTACAGGAAGTTTACATCGCGACCCTGTTTAACTGGGGTGGGGGAGAAATCGGCGGTGACGTTAACAATTCTTTCTGGGGGCTAGGTACTGACGTGATGGTGCCCTGGTTCGGTAAAGTGGGCATGAATCTTTACGGTCTATACGATATTAATAAAAAAGAATGGAACGGTGCACAGTTCTCAACAAATTGGTTTAAGCCATTTTACCACTTTGATAACGAAAGTTTTATTGCCTACCAGGGTTATATCGATTACCAGTTTGGTGCCGATGCGGACTCCACCGCTTTCGTGCCGACAACCAGCAGCGGGGGGGTTATGTTCAATGGTATCTACTGGCACTCAGATCGCTATTCAGTGGGTTATGGTTTGAAAGGCTATCAAGATGTTTATACCGTTAAAGATAAAGCGGGTGCATTGGGACTTGAATCAACAGGCTTCTCGCACTACTTCGCCGTTACTTATAAGTTATAGAGTAGGTTATGAAAGGTGATAAATGGTATCTGGAGTCGCGAGTTAAGCGGCTCTAAGTTTCATTCATATCAGATTATTCATACACAGGAAGCTCTCAGCTAGCTAGTTAATGTCCATCATAATTAGCACACTCTAGTATAAAAGCATTCAATCAAAGCTTCAACAGGCTCCTTAATTCCAATGGCCACTTATTATGGCTGTTCTTTAGCCCAGCCCAATATGTTGAGTCAGATCCCATAACATTTCCCCGTAATGCGTCATGTTCGATCCTGTTTGCTTTTTTTTGAGTGCCTTTAATTATTTGGTTATACATTCTAATAGCAGGGACTAGGATGAAGATCTGACATTCATCAATTAAGGGATTAATATGTTATGTTGTGATAAGACATCAATGCGCAGAGTACACCGTACATGGTTTGAAAGAAAAGTGTGTAGTAGCGCGCACCAATGCCGCAGTTGTGGGAAACGAAAGAGAATACGCGGTAAGTCGTCATCCATACTGATGGCTTTTTTTCAGCCAGTAAAGTAAAAATGCGCTAAATCAACAGCACTGAATTAGCCATGCTGTTAGCTTAGCTATTGTAGCTAGCTTTTAGTTAGCATTGTAGCCAACATGTTTAAACGAATACGGTGTCTAGTGGGGGGGGATGAAGCGGTTGAGCTCTCCACTTTGTTTACACTATCATCCTCTATTTAAACTGTAGCGTCAGTCTACACATTTCATCGCCGTAGCAGCAAACCAATATAGTTAACCCTGTTTTGAGGTATTATTTCCTCATACCATTAGCGTTCAAATTCTCTTATTTAAACCGCCAATCAAACCGTTGACTTATATACCGCTGTTATCTGCTTATAAAGTAGTATACCTTGATACAAGGATATAAATAGGGACGCATATTAATTTGTTATGCTCAACCTGTTAACTTCAATTAAGCACTATGATCTGATGTGAACTGCATCAACAGATCACAAGGACATTACCGGACCTTTTTATCGGGCTAAGAAATATTGGGTGAGGGAATATTGAATGAGATACTGTGTAACTGACTCCGATGTGGAGAAAATAAATTTTTGTGTACTGGCGACGTCAGATTATAAACAATTTACTTTATTTGCCGAAGATATGTATTACCCACCCACTTACCTGGTCGTGTTTGGACCTGCGCCTTTAAATAATTGTGAAAAAGAGATAGAAGATTTAAGGCATCACAATCCCTTTATCCATCCTCGTCATGCAATCAATTGAACTTAGTTTCCGCAACCCATCCATTGGCCTAAGATCGTGCAACTCATCGGCGTATTATAAATTACAGCCAATATTAGGGCGGCTTAGGCAGATAATCGGTGCTGTCTGACATTGAATCCATTTAAACTGTAGCATCAGTCTACTCTTGCTTGCGTCAAGTGTTTCATCTCAGTTTTACGAGCCAAAGTGAGTCAACTTAGCTGATGCTGAAAGACCTATTGTTGACTATGCTATATGAAGAACACTCTCGGTTGGAAGTACCAGATTGTTGAGTATCACCATCGTTCTTTAATAATTTTGATATAGCGTTCGTCTAAATAGAGCAGGCGGTAAAATTAAAATGCTATTTAAGAAAAAACAATATTATGGCCGGGAACCCACCGCGAGTTATTTAAAGTAACTCGGAAACGCCGTCAAAACGCCTAACGTTTAGTGAAAGTTGTTAATGCATCTCATCGCCGTAGTAGTAAACAAGCAACCAAACTAATATAGCGAACCCTATTATTTAAGGTATTGCTTCCTTAAGCCATCAGCGTTTGGACATCCATCAATTAAGGGATTAATATATTAAGGTGTGAGCATGGTTCTCTGTGCAGTGTCCACCGTAGTTGGCTTAAAAGGAAATTGTGAACCGATGCCCATCATGCCGCATTTGTGGCAAACGTAAGCAAATACGAAGTAAGTCATCAACAAAGGAGTTCATCATGAAGAAGCTAGAAACACTCATCGTTTCTGTTTTTGTTAGTGCCCTGTCATTGGCGGCTGCCCCGACCCTGGCAGAGGAAAACACCCAAAAGCAAGAGCAAATCCATAGCAGCCAGCTTATGACGGAACAAGCGTGCGGCCGGATCTGTGCCGAAAAAACGACAGAGAAGCGGGAAAAAATCCGCAAAGAACACCATGAACGTGAAATAATGCAAAACCGAGATGAATATGGTATCCATGCCCGATGAGGCTAAATAACCGCAGCTCGGGTTAAGAAATTGAACAAATTAGTCGATTTTTCCTGCGTAATAATAGATCACTTATTTAGTACCATTAGTACTAATGTAATCTCAAAAGCGAGGTTAATGATATAAAAATACCGCCGTGTTTACCACGGCTGTATTTTTATATACGAATTAAAATTAGAACTAGAATTTGAACCCTACTGTAATTTCCATTTCGTTATTATCTCTGTTAACTGTACCCGAAGTACCTTCAGTTTTTGCGTATTCATACTTTAAAACATCGTATGATACAGCGGCATGCCATGAGAAGTCATCGCTCACTTTCTTGCTATATTTAACCTCAGGTGCAACATGAGAATAAACATTTAGAACTTCACCATCGGGTGTGTAATAAGCCTCAAGATAGCCTTCTACTGAGAAGGTGACGTTTTCAGCTAATGGCATCGAGTAAGTTAAGTAATCTTCAGTTCCTAACTGATAATCATACTCATCTTCTACTGAATCATAGTAGTCAAAATTATACCAGGCTAGCTCAAGTTCCCAATTATCAGATAAAGATCCATTTAAATAGAAGCTTGTTTCAAAACCATTCTTATCTTGAAGAGATCCGCCATCAGTGTTGCCAACTTGAGCCCATGTTTCAATGGTTAAAGAGAAGTCTTTGTCAGCTATTGTTATATCTTTACTAAAGACTGGACTAACAATATATTGAAAAATAGCTTTTTCACCGCTACCGTCATCAGCACTCCAGCTAGCGTCATATCTTGTTAGGTAGTAAACTGAAAGATCAAATCCAGCTACTTGAGCAAGTTTTTGAGAGAAACCAAATTGAGTATCCCAGCCTTGTTTCGTTGTGCCGTCTGCTGACTCTATGAAATCTTTATCTACATCGAAAAGGAATTTAAAATTATCATTTAATTTATAAGAACCTTTTCCTAATGTCCATTCAGTTTTTTGCTTTCCAGCATCATAATCATTTATTTTTACTTCGCTGGTATATGAACTTAACTCACCAGCGAAAATACCAGCACTTGCTAATGGCATACCGATTAATAATGCAGCTAATTTTTTAGTTGTTTTCATTTTCATTAATACTTTCCTGTATTTTTTTATTTTAAATACAAGGCTATGCTCCATCTAACTGTTGTTTTCGTTATAAATAACGCAAACGTATTGCAGGTTAATGTAATAAATATTACACCCTGTCTTTTTTAACAGTTTTGTAACTGAAATATTTAATTTAGCAGTAACCAGAGGCACTTTTTTACCAAAATCATAGTTTAATTAGTTGCAATTAATAAAGCTGATCTATTATCAAAAAGCAGGGTTAAACCATTAAATACTCAGATTAACCAGATTAAACAACGCCTTACTTGTTGTGTTTACACTATCATTCTTTACAAAATCCATGCCATGGTTTCAATGGCATATCTATCAGTAACTTAGAGCTTTAACTCTACCTTGCGCTGCACCAAGTTGGTTCGCGTTGCTTTGTTTTTTGCACTAAGTTGGTGCGATATTGGCCAGCGGTTATAGGCATATACCGTTAATGTTTAACGGAAAATATTAGGCTGAAACAGGATTGAATCATTAGTGATGAGCTTGTTTTCACTTGTGCTTCATCGTGATTTCCTGGGTCGGTTTTACCCCTGTAAATGTATGTATTTTGTAAAAAGCACGTGGATCGCATCTATTTTAACTAACCAAATCCGCACTGCTTTTACAGTGTTTTTAACTAAAATAATAAATATTTTAAATATTATCATGATAATTTAAGATCTAAATTCAGTTTGTCAATCTTAAAAAATCACACTTGTTTACAGTGAAGAGGATTCTCATTGTATTTTGAATGGTAAATTTTCTAGGTATTTTTATGAAGATAGGTGCGTGGCGAGGTCTTTGCCATTTTTTGTATGAGTGATTTAAAATATCAATTCAGTGGCTAATATTCCTGTTAACTTATGCGCACCATGTTGGTGCGTATCGGTTTCGTGAATATCTAAGCTTGCATAATGCTATACGAGTAAGTAGGTGTATTAAGCTGAACATACAGAATAGGAACATATGCGGTCGGTAGATCGGGATAGGCTAAGGAGGGATTTCTGTGGAATTGAAAGTTTCAACTTGCCTAAAAGTTAAGAGCCTCCAATGAGGAGGCCAGGCTAATAATTATTACGATAAGTAGTTATTTTCATCACCGACGCGTTGCCCTGTTGCCCTCATTGTCATTAAAGTTGTCAGCATTCCGTTGATCATTATTTTCCCCACATTATTTCGTTCTTTGCGTTTGTGGATCTTCTGTCGATGGAATTGGCTGGGCTCTGTTGGGCTCATGGTTTGGTCTTGGCTGAGGTTTATTTGGTTGCGCTGAGGCTGATTCCTATTTAAGGATTCATTGTCGCTTCTGTGCGTTCCTCTACGTGACTCTGCCACGCTTGCTTCAGATATCAGGCTTAGACTAACAATGGTAATCATGGTGAGCGTTGTATTTTCATAGTAGTACCCTTCGTTGCATCTCTTTGTGGACAAGGACTTTCTTTAATAGCGGTATTTTTGACGACTGAAAAAGCTATGTCGAAGAGTGAAATGTTTCCGCTATATCGAAACAGTTAATAATATAGCAGCAGTTAATCTGAATAGTAATTAAGATGGAAAATAGCGGGGGAACAAGGGGGTAAATAAGCGTTTACCCCGATTCAGTTAACCATTACATCCAATACGAGGGCGGTTTGGGCAGGTAGTCGGTGTTGTCAGACGCTGATCCTACTGAGCCGCCTGATTCAGTTTGTCCTTTTTCAGACCCTTCTACACTTTCACTGTTTTCATAGATCACTTCATCTGCATCTATCTGCAGACGTGGCGCGCCATCAATGTCAGGATTGATTGTTTGTTCATTGGACAGTGTTGCGGCTTCTAAAGCAGATATTGCGCTTACTGGCTGATTGATTTGCTCACGGGAATCTGAGCTACAGCCTTGATTTAACAGCACCAAAAGCAGGATTAATTTTATATGTTTCATTATTGCCTCGCGCGACAATCGCTGTATGTAAAAACGTGTTATTAATTAACTTGTTAAAGCATTGATAAAGCGAACGCCATTACAGGGCTTTTCGTATTCGCAATAACTTACTCTGTTTGCGCTTTTATCAGCGCCATGACGGCCATAAATTCTGAAATAGCAGCCAAACCACTTGGTTCTTTTTTGACTTCCGGTTTGTTGTCCAGTATTGATGGCACATCCGCTTTTGGAGCTTCGCCGAGAGTACTACAACTTTGGAGAGACACGCAAAGAAACATCATTAAAACTATTTTAGTCATTACAATCTCACTTATTTACGTTTTAAAACAAAGGCTTATATATTTACGCCAAATTTTGGATAAGAAAAAGCCCATTGAATCAAACCATTCAATGGGCTGCGACACTTAGGAGGTGCCGTTCCGTTTTGCTGTTGGTGGAGTCGGGGGGAGTTGAAACCCAGTTTGTACTGTATAAATCAATAGGTTAAAATGATATCTTAAACCTTTCTTATCTAATTGGTTACTTGTGGTATCTAAATACTGTCGCCATTTTATCGCCGATTCTAACCAGAGGTTATGGTTTTATACAGTGTTACTTATTTATAAGTTCAATCACTGTTTACTATTAAAGATTCGTATTTTTCTTGTGTTACATAAAAAACAATCGAATCAATTCGATATAAATTCCTGTTAATAATTAATAGGAATTTATCTTTTCTCAAAATAGATTTAAATGTTTGGGGTCTAATCATGGATGTTCATATGCAAGAGTTCTTCAGCATGGTATTTGGGTGGCTTTTATCATTCAATGCAACAGAGTATTTGACGTTATTTTTAGTGTTAATCACAGGGCTATACGCATTTTTTACTTATAGAATACTAGTAGCTAATCAAAATTCTGTGTTAGCTATGCAAGAGCAGTTTGAAGCTTCCAATCGAGCTTATGTTACAGCTCGAATTTCTATGCAAATAGGTGAACCGTTTTTTTACTTAAATATTGAGAATATTGGGAAAACAGCAGCAAAGAACCTTAAGTTATCGTTTAATAAAGATTTCTATCAATATGGTGAAAACACAGAGACCCGTAACATTAAAAACTTTCCAGTATTTAAAGATTTAATATCAGAATTTACTGCAAGCACGCATTTGTTTTATCCTTTAATCAGTTCTGTGGATATGTTAAGCAATACATCTGATGAGGCTTTAGTACCCAGAACATTTAGTATTACTGCTGAATATACTCACTCGAACAATAAGTGTGTAAAAGAAGTTTTTCATTTTGACTTATCTGTTTATGAAAATTGTATTGCTTTAAAAGACTCCTTAGTTGAAGCTATTAATAGCGTCTCAACTGCAATCAAAAAGGGGGGGCGTTAAAGCTTCCTAATGAGGGTTTCTACGTCGCCATCCTGCCGCCATTTATTTTCTTTTGTTGTAGGATAATATCCTGATTATCCTCCCCTTTCCACGTCAGGGGCAGAGGGGGCAGAGACCCCCGTTTAAAAGCTGAAAAAAAAGCCTCCGGAGAGGCTTTTAGTATTCATGTCATGATGGGGCTTATTGACAGGCGAGCGTCAATGCGGAGTTTTCTTTATCCATTAGTATGACATTTAACGATATTTCATTTTGTAATTCTTTGTAGCTTTCTTGCGATAAATCTGACCACATGTTGTAAGGGGCTTTGTTGGTATCAAACGGTGCAGACAAGCTCATTTTGGCTTCTTTACATTGCGATTCTGTTAGGTATTTGCTTCGACCTATTGCTGTGACAACGATCTGAATCTGGTTATTATCTTCGCTAACTGTTGCTTTTATAAATTTAAAATGCGTCTTACCAATGCGTTCATCTTGTAGTTTATTGTTCACAGCATAAACATAGTTTTCTAACTTAAATACCCCGAGTTCATACTTGGTGGCGGGTGTATCTTTTAATGTGGCAAGCACACTGTCATCAGATGAAAAGGCACTTGATTGTGATGCGAATGAGGTTAAGGCCAGTAATAGCGCTAGATATTTTTTATTCACCGTTCATTTCCTTGTTTAATAACCAATTAAAATATAATTACTAAACGGTAGTTAATATTAAAAAGCTAACTATATCAAGGGATAATGCTCTGATAGGGGGTTTAGTTTGACTGCATCCTCTAGGTGGTCGGGGGCAAAATGCGAATATTTCATGGTATCGACAATCGAGGCATGGCCTAAAATACGCTGCAGCACTAAGATATTGCCACCTCTCATCATAAAGTGACTGGCGAACGTGTGGCGCAATACGTGGCTCATCTGCCCTTTGGGCAATTGAATTGCCGTGCGCTCTACTGCTGTGCGAAAGGCTTTGATGCTGCTGCTAAATAAGGGACCAACCTTTTTGGGCATACGGGCAGCCAGTTCTGCGGATACCGGCACTGTGCGCGGTTTGTTCCCTTTGGTGTTAACAAACGTGACTTTATTATCGTGTATGTGTTCACCCCGTAAATTTTCCGCTTCACCCCAGCGACAACCCGTGCTTAAGCAGATTTCAGCAATGAGTTTGACGTGTTTATTGCGGCTGTTGTCGAGTTCGGCCAGTAAGGCGGGTATCTGCGTTGACTGCAGAAAGCCCATTTCTGGCGTTTTATATTTCAGTGACCGCATCCCAGCAATTGGGTTATCACCTTGCCATTCACCTAGGCGTTTTAATTCGTTAAACAGCGCATTCAGGTAGGTCTGTTCATTGTTGATGGTTTTAATGCTGACTTTTTCAAGGCGTAGTTTACGGTAGGTGGCAAACTGGGTCTTATCAAACTTTTTTGCAATGGGGTTGCCGATAACCTTAGATAATGCCAGTAGTTTTATTTTACGTTTTTTGCCGTCTGTTAGCGCTTGGCCGTGCAAGTTATACCAAGTTTCAATCAGATCATTAAGATGTTCATCATCATTGTTAATTTCCAGCCAACCCTCTGCTTTCGCTTTCCCCCCAACATATGTTTCAAACCGCAGCGCTTCGGCTTTGGTGCTAAACCGTTTTCTTATCCTGCGGCCGCCACGCCCGAACGGGTACATTTCTACGAGATGATAGCCATCTTCTTGCTGAGTGATAGACATAAAGTTCCTGTAATTCTCGAATATTAAACATTGTTTTAAATCAGTTTACAGTGGTAAACTGTATAAATAAACAGTAGTTAACAGGGGTTCAATGAAACAATATTATATTAGGGCATATCAGTTAATGTCCGAGCTTGCTGTGATCAATCAAATGTCAGATTCAGTCGCTAAGGCAACCCGCTGGTATGCATGGAATCTTAAGGCAATTGAATGGGCCGAGCTGGCTAACCCGTCTTGCTCTCACTCTCATCTGCAGCTTGTTCAATTAACTTCCCACCTTCCGCAACAAAATCATGCCGCAGTAAATCAGCGAGCATCGAAAATTTAATATCTGGTTTCGCACTGAGCCAACCCAAAGCAATGGATGCGGTGATCGTTTTCTCAAACGCTGAATTTAACAGTTCAGCGGGGACACCTGCAGAACCCATTTGTGGCGCGTTATCACCCGGCGCTATCTGTCCAATTTCTGGAGCAACCTTCGTTGTCGTAAGCCAAAGCGCATATTGTGGGTACTTCTCTGATATTTTTAAAAATGCCTTCATAGAAAGCTCAACATTACCCAATTCATATTTTTGAAATGTACGGAATGCTATATCCAAATTTTCGGCAAATTTTGCTTGTGTATAGCCATGCGCTTTTCTGATTAATTTAATTTTATCTTTTAATTCCATTTGACTTGTACCATATCTGGGTTTAGTATCTGGTTAATCGCCCGATTAGATACATTCTTATCCAAATGTACCAGTATTGGGGGTTGATCCCTTATTACATCAACAGGAGTTAGAAATGTCGATAGCTATTTTGATTGATACCCCGTTTTTATCTATTGAAGAATATGCCAAGCGTACCGGGTTAACGGTTAGAACTGTCCGCAATGATATGGAAGCTGGCTTAATCCCATTTTATCAGCGCCACCGTAAAACCAAACGTCTGGTTAATATGGTGCAACTTACCCAAATGGCTGCAAGCCATTCGGTAGAAGTAGAGCCGTGGAACCAACCACAAGAAATTGCACAAATAGGTGATCACCAATGAATAGCCTAACTCCAGCGCAAAAGCAACGCGGCTTGCAGCAGTGCAGAGAATTAAAGTTAGATATTCTGCGCTACCAGCATAAAAACGCCCGTTCATCACGCGAACGGGCTGTTATTGCAGCCAAAGCTAAATTGTTAAATAAACAGCATTAGGGAGAGCTTGCTAATGAAAATTACCATCGGAAAAGAACTATTCAAGGAAAGTATTTATGTGGGGCTCAGTTGTGGTGAAGTTGTTTCTGCCTTTGAGGGTGTTACGTGTGTTTATGAGGGGAGTCAATCAGGTGGTGATGCCGTTTCTTTTTGCCTCTGTCGAGATAATGCTCATATTGGGATGCTTACAGTATCTAATGACCATGCTCAAGCATTGGTAGCAACCTTTAAAGAGCACGGTGTTTATTCTGATGTAAGTCCGTTTGAACTCAGCGGAGCATCATGAAAATACAATCCAATACCTTGCAAAACCTGTATTCATCAAATTTACTCAGTGCTATTGATATCGACCGATTGCACTTGCCGAAAGTCGTTGAAATCGATCTGTTACGCAAGATTGAAGCGCGTAAGAATCGCGATGGGGCAAGTGCGATTAATCTTGATAAATACATTAAAGAGATAATCGGTGAGTCGGTTAAGTGCGCTGGTTTTATCGTGAAAGAGTTCCCCTTTGCAAGTCGTCACTCTGATGATTTGCACCGCGTTAGTCCGCTAAGTCATTTTGTGTTGATGCAAGATGAGAAATTAAAAAAGCTGTCTCAAAATGTAGTTAATCACAACATTAAATTAATCGGCTCCGTCCAGTTTGATGATCATGCAGAAGATCATGACGGTGATGATGGTTACGCTTTTATCAATGCAATGTTTGAAGCGTTTGTATTGATGCGTGACTATCTTGCAGAACATCACCTTGTTGCACCTATGACGGACAAGAAAAACCTAACCGTCGAAGATTTAGAGGTGGCGGTTAAAAAAATGCTTTGTGATGACTGGATTTTGAAACAGTTTTTATCCCTGCGCCGTTTTTACATTGAATATACTCAAGTTGCCCTTGGTCGTGTCGGTAGCGGTAAACACCAATCAAAAATGCTCTCTGAAATCTCTTACAACAACTGGACGGAATCGCAGCGCAAAGCAATGGCGTTCATTGAATCTATGTGTCTGGTCAATGAAGACACCGGGGAACAGTACGATTTAAAAGAAGTAATAAAGCGTACCACCTCAAACCCTAAAAACCGTCATACCGAAATGATGGTTAAAAGTCGCGGTTTCCAAGACCTTGCGACAACCCGCGGTTATACCGCTTTATTCTTTACGTGGACACTGCCGAGTAAGTACCACCGTAATTCGGATAAGTGGGACGGCTCCAGCGTTAAAAAGGGCGCGAAAAGGCTGATGCACTTGTGGTCAATTGTGCGCGCTACCCTGCAAAAAGCTGATCTTGATTACTTTGGTTTTCGGGTATCTGAGCCGCACAAAGACGGCTGTTGTCATGCCCATTACTTTTTGTTTTGTCATGACGATAACAAACAGGCGTTGATTGATGTAATGCAGCATTACGCCATTCAAGAAGACCGTGACGAACTGGGCGATGATATTACACCGCGTTTTACCGTGACAGAAAGCGACCCTGCTAAGGGCGGCGCTACGGCTTACATTGCCAAATACATTGCTAAAAATATTACAGGTAAATTCCTACCTGAAACGGACGCCGAGTTAAGCGCATTTAAGGCGCGGGCTTGGTCGTCAACGCACCGCATTAAACAGTTTCAGTCATTCGGCAGTGTGTCGGTCAGTTTATGGCGCGCAGTGCGCCGCGCTAAACGTGCAGATGTGACCTTTAATCCTGAATGCTTGGAAATGTTCGACCATGCAGATAAACACCGCTGGGCAAAATTCTGCGAGACGGCGCAGCAAGCAAAACTCGTTGTTGAAAAAAGTGTTAACCGCTATGGCGAAACCCTGCGCAAGGTCGTGGGTTTTTCTTGGCTTTGTAAAACGATACTCACCACGGATGGTAATTTTAAATTAATGAAAAAGTCCGACTTAGCACGTGCGGACGAAGTGTTGAAAAGTGGCGGAGCCACGTCTTGGAGCACTGAAAATAACTGTAACCAGACCCCAATTAAGAAAGTTATCAAGTCTGCACCGCCCCCAAAACCATGGGCATGGTGGGAAGGGCAATCTATGAATGCCTTGGATTGGTGGCTTGAACTCGAAGTTAAGCAGATTTAAACAAATATCAGATAGGTGACACATGAACAAAACGGAATTACAACGCGCAGCAAGCGAGACCACCACGGAGCTGGTAAGCACTGCGGAAACCTTTACCAACTCATTAATGGGTAAAGCGTTTAAACCATTAGTTAATAGCTTGGTTAGGTATATCAAAATTACCAATCAACGTATTGCACAACTTGAAGGAAATCTAAATGGAAAATAAACCGGAAATATTGGGTTATATCTTGTGTAAAACCTGCAAGGAGCCAAAGGCAATAAAGCAGGGCAAAGGTAAACGGAAAAATTACGTGCATGGCCGTTGTGCTTGTGGCCCTGATACCCGTACGGGCATTGCTGCGCAAGCGGAATTAAGCGCATTTAAACCACTTGCGGATGTGCAATCTGATATAGCCGCCTTGGCAACCCCTGCAGCTAAACCCAATGTAACGGCAATTATTCCCAATACAACGGGAATAATTGCGCAAAAAGAAACGGAAACTAAACCCAATACGGAAACGGAAAAAGACACTGAAATGGGCACTATTGCCTGTGTGGGTGTTGGTGCAGTGGTCGGCCTTATTTTTGGCGGCTTAATTAAATCATTAAAGGCGGTGGCGTAAATGGAAAATAATGACAATCTAGAATTAGACCTAGACCAAATTGATGTGCATAGCGAAGCGGATGAAGCGGCATTGTTGAATTCACTCAATGATGAAGACTTCGATCCCGGAGTGGCCGAGCAGAACAGTGCTAATAATTCTGCATTGTTGGAGCAGGGTGCGGCGACCGTTGTTACCGTTCTTGGCATGGGTGAGCAGTTAATTAAACAGTTTGGGCATAAAGACTTTGCCTTTGATGGCAGCCAAGTGAATAACGTAGCCAATGCAACCGCGCCATTGTTTGTGAAATACGGGGGCGAGTTGCCGCCTTGGCTTGCTCAGTACAAAGAAGAGATCATGTTTACCTTTGCTACCGGGGCATTGTGTTTAACATCATTCGCCCAGGTGAAAGCGTTAAATAAAATGGATGCCGCCAAAGAAGTAAAAGACACCCAACCGGAAGCGGAAATAAGCCAAGCGGAGCAGGTGGCCTAAATGCAACCGATTAACCCCAATAATGCGCTCAACAATGGGCACGTTTTCGCGGTGGGTATGAGTGGCAGCGGCAAAACCTCTGCCGCTAAAAAGCTGTTTGTTAAGCCTGCTGACCAAGTGGCTATTTTTGACCCTGTCGGTGATTACGAGGGTAAGTTGGCCGGACGTGTGGTGCGCAGTTATGCCAACCTGAAAGAATTTGCCTCGGCATTGATGGCCGGACGTAAAACGGTTCAAGGGTTTAAAATCGCCTATCAGCCTAAACAAGAAACAACGCCAAAAGACTTTGATAAGTTTTGCCAAATCATTTGGGCAGTGGGCAACGGTAAGCACAAAAAACCGTTGATTGTTATCTGTGAAGAGGTCGCAGAGCACAGTTTAAGTGCAGGTAAGGCAAACGGTTATCACGGTAAGATTTTACGCTTAGGGCGTAAGTTTAATATCCATACGGTTAATTTATTCCAGCGTGGGCAGGAAGTATCTAAAACCATTATTGATAACTGTCAGCGGGCTTGTGTGATGATGCAAAAAACCAAAGCAAGCGCCAGTTATTTGGAAAAAATGACAGGGATCCCCGCCCATGATATCGACCAGTTAGAACCGTTAGAGTATCTATTGCAAGACGGTAAGCTATTTAATAAGGGGGTTATTCGCTGGTAAAAGTGTGACCCAAAGCCCAAAAATGGCACTGTTATTCCCAATAATGAAAAATAGTATTAGGAATCATTGGGAATAAATATTGTTTACTGAGGCCGTTCAATATCGAACGGCTTTTTTATAGGTAAATAATTAATGAAGAAATCACACATGATAACGGCAGGTATTGCCTTGATTGTATCTGCGGTCGTTGTCTGGGCATCAAATAACGTTGATGCTGTTGAAGACCAAATCGGCTAAGGGAGTTTAATCATGGCAAGTCCTACTAAATTAAACTCGTTTACGGGTATTGGTTACGGTCAAAAAGCAGTGACCACTATTCCAATTGGCCCCACTTACGAAGAAATTTTTATTGAAACTAATTTAAGCGCGGCGCAAATTACCCGCCTTGTTATTACGCTAAATGCCGATGAAATCATTGTGCTAAACGGCGATTTAATGAAGCAGCTTGAAGCCTACAAAGGCGTTGCAGCAACAGACGGTTATTTCAGTATTCCCCTTGCGGATATTACCGCCAAAACCAAGCACGGTATGAAATACACAGGTTTGGTGACACAAGCAGGTGACAATATCACCCTTGAAATTGAAATAGCAGACACGGTGAATGCGAATCCGCCCGCGATTCGATTAGCGGCGCGCGCAACCGTATCAGGCAATCAACCCGCCCGTGTGGTTATTCCCATGATTAAAAAACAGATCATGCAAGCCTCGGGTACCGAAAATCAGTTTTTTGACTTGGTGAGTGGTGCCGATATCTTAGTTCGCCGTATGCACTTTATGAGTGGCGAAATTAACGCACTGCAAGTTGACCGTGATTACACCCGCGTTTATGACACAACCGTCATCTTTGAAACCATGCGCGCCAAACGTAATAAACGTTTTTGGCAAGCTAATTGTTTTCACTTCGACCCCATTATGCGCGGTTTTTACATCGATGAACTCTTCAGAACGGCGCATAACTCCGAACTGAAGTTCACAGTATTTACCAATGAAGCGGTGGGCTCTATTCCTATCATTGTCGAGTCTGTGCGCGTAGTTCGTCCCGACTTAATTTAAGGGGCAGTCTATGAGCTGGTATGACGTAGACGAATGGTTTGGTGATGATGACGGCAAGAAAAAAGACGCATCAGGCAGTGCCAAGAAAGACGGCAAAGAAGAAACGTCTTGGTACGACAATCTCAGTTGGGATGACATGGGCGAATCGCTCGTGGATTTATTTGATGATTACGATGATAAAACTACGAATGCCAATACCCGTCAGCAGCCACAGCAAACCGTAAAAGATAACCACGGTAATGCGGTCACAGGAACGGCATTGCAGCCCAAAGATAATACCATGTTGTATGTCGGCGGTGGTGTCGCAGCGGTGGTGGTGTTAGTTGGCCTTGTCATTGCGCTAAAAAGCTAAGGGGGATATATGCCATTTTTACTTATTCCCCTGCTTGCGGGTGGGGTTGGTTTCGGGGCTGGTTTTTGGACGGGCTCTAGCGTGTCCAAGCTAATAAAACTGGGGGCAGTGGGCGGTGGTTGTTACGTGGCTTATCAAGTCTATAAGGGGGCGAAATGATAGGCGGTGATCTTACTAATAGCGGTCAAATGCCCATTGACGCAGGCGGCGGTGCATCAGGTGATAGCACCGCCACGGCTAAAAACAGTTTCGGCAGCAATCGCGGCGGCACCATTAACATGGGCGGCGGCGGTTTAACCGCGCAGCTGCCTATGCTGTTGCTTATTTTTGGCGTGATTTACATAGTGGTGAAAAAATGAAAATTACCTTTATCAGCCCAAATCGCGCCGATATTAACGCGCATTTTAACTTGCTTAAACCCGCGTTTAACGGCGTGGCGTTTGCCAAGGAAGAATATCAGTTTTGTTGTGAGGCGGTACGAAACAAGCAAGCCAGTTTGTATCAAGTCAAAGCAGAGGGTGTTGATGTGCGCTTTGTGGGTGTGGTGACCGAAGACAATGACTATCTGATTTTAGCGTTAACGGGTAAAGGCTTAGTCAAAACGGCCAATTTCATTATTGATGCCGTGGGCGGTCAGGGTTATCGCAGTATCAAATATCACACGGTCAGAAGCGGTATGATCCGTATCTTATCCCGTTTTGGTTTTTGTGGCGTTAAAACGGACATTGACACTGTTTTAACCTTGAACATGGAGGAGTGCTAATGGGCGGCGGCGGCAGAACTTCAAGTTCAAACACAACAACCAATAAAAACAACTCGACCAGTACCGCGGTATCCGGGGATAACTTAGGCGTATTGCTTTCAGGTGTCAGTGATTCAACCGTGAATGTCACGGCCACTGACCATGAAGCGGTGAAGTACGCGGCAGAATTGAGCAAAAAAGCACTCGATTCAGGCGTGGCAGTGATGAGTAACGCCAGTCAATTAGGCATGGGATCGGTCAGAGCTAACGAAAATGTCAGTAAACATGCGATGGATGCCAATGGCGAATCACTGCGCCAAGCGTTGGACTTTGGGGCGAAAGCGCTTGATAGCAATGATAAAGCCTTCGCGGGTAATCGGTCGTTATTATCGGCGATGTCTGAGCAAAGTAATGCCAGCGCAAGAAATGCGATCGCATTAGCCGATAAGACTATCGAACGCAGCCAAATTGGTGACAGTGGCAATATGACGAAAATTGCCCTTGCTGTGGCGGTTGCACTGAGTTTAACCGTCGTTGCGGTTAAGGGGCTCAAATGAGAAAAGTCACCTTAAGCCCTGACCAAGCTCAGCGTTTTGGTGTCGGTGGTAATAAATATCTGATTGTGCGAGAAGCCCAGGAATATATTTATATCAGCAATGACCAGGGTGAACAGATCCGTGTGGATGCAGGGGATAAACTCAATGTGAGTGAGTTTAACAACATCACCTTGAGCAATCCCCATACCGTGAATATTACGGTGGTTTACCAGTTAACCAAGCAGGACTTAACCACCACACCGCCCGCACTGGTTAAATTCGGTGAAAGTATCGCGGTCAGTGAAATTCGCAGTCCAGTAAACACAATAACGCCCACTGCGCAGCGGTTTATCAGCCGTGACCATGTATTTATTGAGCCCAATCAGAAGGTGAAATTATTCAATACCTCGGTCGTACGCCTAGAAGCCATTATCCAAAATATCAGCCAGACAGAAGCTGAAATTATGCTGGGTGATAACAAGGTTTCCGCCGTTGTCGGTTTGCCAATACTGGGGGACAGAAAAGCCCCAGCAGGCATGACGATAACGGGCGGCGGTGAATTGTGGGCGTATAACAACTCAAACGTACAAGCGCGAGTTGCATTATTGGAGGTGCACCGATGAGCCAGTTTTTATCCCGTAGAACAGTCATAAAAATTGACCCATTGACGGAGCATTTAAAAAGCCTACAACCCGAACAGGTGGATGCCTTGCTGATGATGCAGGGCGTTTACAGCAATCAGATTGCCTTGGCGACCAGCGTTATTGCGCTGCAGTCTCAGGCGATTAATTCAGACAACGATTTACACGGGTTAGCCGATTCAGTGGCCGCAAACACATTGCCCCGGTTAATCACCGTTAATAACGACATTAAGGAAAATATAAACAATGGATAATTTCCAAGCAATCGGGCAGCTGGTGACAGAAGCCCGCAATTTATTAGACAGCATCAAGGGCGGCGCCATCCGCGCCATGCAAACCCAGTTTGATGCGTTGAAAATCAGTATGCAAAGTACCTTTAACGCCGCCCTTTCTAGTTTTAATGCACAGGTGGCCGCCGCAACCGCGCCAACAGCGGATTTAACCTCCAAATTTATGCTGTCGTACAACCCGCGCGCATTAGATTTAGTGGCAAATACGAATGTGCCGCAAAAATGGGACATTCGCGCTCAGGTCGAAGTGGTCGAACAATTACTGATTGCTAGCTCTAAGGATAGACCTGCAGTGCAAAATGCCCTGTTGGCTGAACTTCACGCCGATATTAGAACGGCTTACCCCAGTTTTAACAGATCCGCGAATAACTACCTCGCGGGCTCTGTCCGTGCCATTCGTATTCGTTGGGATTTCTCATCCATGCCCGAGTTCAACCATGATTACATTGTGATCCCGCAGGATAAAACGTCGGGTTCACCTTTATTTCGTAACCAGCTAGTGACACATGCCGCCTTTGTGAAGTGCCTCAGTGGTGAAATATCACTGCAAAGTGGTGCCGTTAAAACGGTGGGTACAAAATGGACGTGGTTACGTCAACTGTATGCTAAATCGGCCAGATTTGGTGATTATATTTACCCTTGTATTGTCGCGACTACACCTGTTGGTGAGGCGTGGCTCTTATTGCCCGGTCATGCGGCCGGAAACATCACAGACCCAAATGATTGGTTTGGTTTACCGGAGTGTCAATAATGGAAGAATTAATTAAATTTGCAGAGTTACATCCGATTTGTCAGTGGGAAGTCATCCGCGTACAACGCGCACCGTTGCTGCTTGAAGCGGATCACCTCGTTGCAACTGCATTAGATTGTGGCCTAGATACCCAGCCGTTTCGCGCTTATCGTCAGGCCTTGCGTGATATTACTAAAATTGATAGCGCGGAGTCGGTGCAATGGCCTACAAAACCGCAATTATCGCAGTCTTAGCGCTAGGGGGCGCCAGTTATATGACATATAAAGCAACATTGCCTTTGGGCGTAAAAAATAATAACCCGCTCAATATTGAGTACAGTCCGCGCAATGACTGGGACGGTCAGTTAAGCAATAAGGGTGAGCGGTTTGCCCGCTTTAAACATCCGGCTTACGGGTTTCGGGCGGCGGCCAAGGTGCTGCGCTCTTATTCCCGTCAGGGTTACAGCACGTTAGCACAGATGATTAACCGCTTTGCACCCGGGCATGAAAATGACACGGGGCTGTATATCAGCAATGTCAGCGATTGGACGGGTATTGCCAGTAATCAGGTGGTCGATGTGAATGACGATGCCGAATTGGCGGCGGTTATTCATGCTATGTCGCGGATGGAAGTCGGTCAGTATTACGGCCTGAAAATGGCACGAAAAGGGGTGTCAATGGCATGACCAAGGACGACTATAAAACAATAGGCATCACTATCATAGGCGGCATTGCTGCCGCCTATTCAATCAAGTATCTGAAAAAGTGGGGGCTGTTGTAATGTGGACATTATTAACCGCACTGGTGACAGGCGGGGTGAGTGCATTTAAAGCTGTGCGCCAGAATAAGGCTGATGCCATAAGGCAGGACGGTGTGCTGAAAGCGGCCGTTTCCGAGGCGAAAGCTAAACGGGCTGTAGCGGGTGACAATAACGCAGCGGCCCTGGATGAGCTGAGTATCGGCCAGCGCGGTTGGAAAGATGAGTATTTATTGCTGGTCACTACTGCGCCGTTAATTCTCTGTTTTATCCCGGATTATTCCAACTATGTGGCGCTGGGTTTTGAAGCATTAAGCACGGTACCGGAATATTACTGGTATGGCTTGGGCATGGTGTATGTGGATACGTTCGGATTTAGGCGGATGCTGCGCACGGCCATGGAACAGTGGGTAAGTAAAAGGGCGGTGCTGTAATGGATTTTCCCTCTATCGCCTTATTAACCCAGCTGGGCATTGAACCGTTAACCATCAGTATTGTGTGGTTTGGCTGGCAACTGGTAAAAACTGACCGGGAGATTAAAACGACCTTATCAGCACATGATAAACGTTTATTTGAATTGGAGTTACGCAAGAAAATAGCGGGGGAACAAGGGGGTAAATAAGCGTTTACCCCGATTCAGTTAACCATTACATCCAATACGAGGGCGGTTTGGGCAGGTAGTCGGTGTTGTCAGACGCTGATCCTACCGAGTCGCCTGATTCAGTTTGTCCTTTTTCAGACCCTTCTACACTTTCACTGTTTTCATAGATCACTTCATCTGCATCAATCTGCAGACGTGGCGCGCCATCAATGTCAGGATTGATTGTTTGTTCATTGGACAGTGTTGCGGCTTCTAAAGCAGATATTGCGCTTACTGGCTGATTGATTTGCTCACGGGAATCTGAGCTACAGCCTTGATTTAACAGCACCAAAAGCAGGATTAATTTTATATGTTTCATTATTGCCTCGCGCGACAATCGCTGTATGTAAAAACGTGTTATTAATTAACTTGTTAAAGCATTGATAAAGCGAACGCCATTACAGGGCTTTTCGTATTCGCAATAACTTACTCTGTTTGCGCTTTTATCAGCGCCATGACGGCCATAAATTCTGAAATAGCAGCCAAACCACTTGGTTCTTTTTTGACTTCCGGTTTGTTGTCCAGTATTGATGGCACATCCGCTTTTGGAGCTTCGCCGAGAGTACTACAACTTTGGAGAGACACGCAAAGAAACATCATTAAAACTATTTTAGTCATTACAATCTCACTTATTTACGTTTTAAAACAAAGGCTTATATATTTACGCCAAATTTTGGATAAGAAAAAGCCCATTGAATCAAACCATTCAATGGGCTGCGACACTTAGGAGGTGCCGTTCCGTTTTGCTGTTGGTGGAGTCGGGGGGAGTTGAACCCCCGTCCGAAAAACCTACATCCGCGGTACTACATGTTTAGTCATCTCTATTGATTTAACCTTTATTAAGCCGAGTGACAGGCCTAATAAGAGCTGGCTCGATTGTGTTTAGCACTTTCTCTACGAGCGAAGAGTCCATGCGATCTTGATATTATATGACCATACTAAATCAGAGACCCTCAAGCAGGGTTCCAAATGATGGCTAGCTAGCCTAAGCTGCTAGAGAGTAGTTAGAGTCGTTTGCAACTATAACTGTGCGGCTTTTTACGAGGCCAACCGCCCCTCGACATGCACCTAGGGTTTCGTGAATCTCGTCGAATCCTAAATCGACCCCAGATCTATAATTCTACGCCATTGTTGTAGAAGTGCAACAAATTAACGAGATTTGTGCTTCATCATTCGTTCTTTGTCTATTTTCCATTCACGATCTTTCACATCTGCACGTTTATCGTGCTCTTTTTTACCCTTAGCTAATCCGATATTAAGTTTCACCCAAGCCTGCTTCCAATACATAGACGTAGCGACAATCGTGTAACCTTGGCGTTCTACCTTACCGGCCAGTACTTCCAATTCGCGTTTATTTAAGAGTAATTTACGAATACGAGTCGGGTTACACACCACATGCGTGGATGCCGCTTCCAACGGCATAATCTGAACGCCAGATACAAACGCTTCACCATTTTTGATGAAAACGTAACTTTCGGTGATGTTGACTTTACCGGCCCGGAGCGATTTAACCTCCCAACCCTGAAGTTCTAATCCTGCCTCAAAGCTATCTTCAATCTTATATTCAAAGCGTGCGGTTTTGTTTTGCGCTATCGAGCTTGCGCTTTTTTTTGTTTTTTTCTTAGCCATAATTGGTAATTATACAACCATTACTGACGAAATTTAATGTTATAAATACTATAACAAAATCGGGGTTTATCCTAGTACTTGTCTTACTTTGGTTTGAATAATAAATGAATTTGAGCAGGAAAAATGCTAAAGTCAGCAACATATCGCTGGTAATGTGGTAGTAGACTGAGCCACTTACAAAGCTATTTATTATTATTTCACAGAACGTAGGGACGTGTATGCCACGAATAACCCGCAGTGCATTATTAATGTATAGCGCTGAACAAATGTTTGATTTAGTCAACGATGTTGATACATACCCTGAATTTTTGCCTGGTTGTACTGGCTCACGTATTTTAGATACGCAGGATGATCAGATGACTGCTGCCGTGGATGTCTCAAAAGCAGGCATTAGTAAAACATTCACGACAAAAAATACCTTAATAGCCGCGCAGGAAGTGAAAATGGATCTGGTTGATGGGCCGTTTAAAAAATTAACAGGTGGTTGGACATTTAAGGAGTTGGGTAGCACAGCCTGTAAAGTAAGTCTCGATCTTGAGTTTGTATTCAGCAGCAAATTAGCTGAAGTGGCTTTTGGGCGTATTTTTTCCGACTTAGTTAATAATATGGTGCAATCTTTCACCGACCGAGCAAAAGAGGTTTACGGTGTCAACGAAAATTAATGTTGAGGTTATTTATGCGTTGCCGCAGGAACAGTTGATTTTTGCTGTGAGTCTGGCGCAAGGTGCAAACGCACAAGAAGCGATCGAGGCATCAGGTATTTTACAGAAGTATGCAGAGATAGATCTTAAAAAGAATAAACTGGGTATCTATAGCCGGTTAATTAAGCTGGATACCGTGTTGGCAGACGGGGAGCGGATTGAAATATATCGACCTCTGATAGCCGATCCAAAAGAGATGCGTAAACGCCGTGTGAGTAAAGCAAAAGAAGAAGGGCGCATTCATGAAATTACCGGCGCGAAGATAAAATAAATTGGACTGCTTAAGTACCTGTAATCACAACCCATCGCTGAGTTGTGGTTACGGGTATCGATATTTGGGGTTATTGTTCTAACGGCGTTTCGAAATTAGCATTTAAGGGATAGTCCCCTATTACTGTTGTTAATTTATCGCCATTAAACGTCAGTACTAATTGTTTAACGGTCATCTCTCCACGTCCGCTCTTATACCGATACAGATAATTCCATGTATCGTGATCGAATGAATCAACTAACATAGGGGTACCAAGCACAAATTTCACTTGCTCTTTTGTCATGTTAACCCGTAATTCGTCCACCTGACGGTCTTCAACATAATTTCCCTGTGGGATATCAATTTTGTAAACCATTTTTTCAAGAACAGAACAGCCCGATAAGCTAAAGATAGCTAAGCCTGCAATAAGTAAGTATTTTAAGCGCATAAGTGTGTTTGCTGATTAAGTCCATATAACAATAGCCAAATAGTAACTCGGCTAGCGAATGAAGTAAAAGTAAATCTAAACCTAAACCAGCATTTCTGCTGCGTTATCTAACGTTGACTGGGTGATTTTATCACCGCCCAATAACCGTGCTAGCTCTTCAATTCGTCTTTCTTGGCTTAATGGCACCATGCTGGTTTCGGTGCTCTTTCCATCGGTCATCTTATGGACAAACATCTGCTGATGGCC
This sequence comes from Moritella sp., assembly GCA_047628235.1. Taxonomy (GTDB): domain Bacteria; phylum Pseudomonadota; class Gammaproteobacteria; order Enterobacterales; family Moritellaceae; genus Moritella. The sequence goes on along the minus strand of JBLHPA010000014.1, from coordinate 11,262 downwards.
CTTGGCGGCGACTTGAGGTAAATGAGTGACGCACATTACCTGCGTTTTTTCACCCAGTTGACGTAATAATTTACCGACGATGGATGCGGTTTGCCCAGAAATACCCACATCGACTTCATCAAAGATCAGGGTCGGCGTTGATATTTTTTGTGCGGTGATAACCTGAATGGCCAGACTAATACGGGATAGCTCTCCACCCGATGCCACTTTGCCTAAGGGTTGCAGTGGTTGTCCAGGGTTAGTTGTGACGAGGAAATTGATATTATCCAGGCCGTTCGGGTTGGGGGAACTATTCTCATTGCTGGACAGTGTCATCTCAAATTGGCCATTTTCCATGCTTAATTCATGCATACTTTGACTTATCAACTTATTCAGCTGCTTTGCATACTTCAGTCGACTGGCTGAGAGTTTGGCCGCTTGTTTCTGGTAATTCCCCTGCGCCTGTTGTAATTCCTGCTTGATGGTTTCAATACGCTCATCATCACCGGTAATACTGTCGAGTTCTGTGGTTAGTGCCTGATGGTGAGAGGCAAGTTGTTCCGCTTGTACCTGATGCTTTCTCGCCAGCTCTAAGGTTTTGCCTAAACGATTATCTAAATATTCAAATTGTTCAGGGTTTATTTCAAGCTCCTCGGTATAGCTGCGCAGTTCGTTGCCAGCTTCCTCCGCCAAGATCACCGCCTCTTGTAGGGTATCTGTAATGGATTTTAGGTTTGGATCGGTATCCAACAGATTCTCTAAGCGGTTGGTGACAGTCTGCAGCAGGCTTGCAATTGAACTATTGTCATTTTCAAGCAATATATCCAGGCTGCTCATGCACTCCTGGACTAATTCTGTACTGTTAGCCAAGCGTTTGTGGTCTGCTTCAATTTGACTGTATTCCCCGTCAGCCAGCGCAAACTCATTGAGTTCAGAGACCTGATATTGCAGTAGCTGTTGTCTGGCGGCGCGCTGCTGTTGATTTTGCAGCAGTATTTTTTCTTCGCTGGCGAGCGCATGCCAGGCGCGGTAACTGCCACTCACATTATCAAGTAATTTGATGTGGTTGGCATACCCATCAAGAATGGCTAATTGGATCTCGGGCTTAAGCAGGGTTTGATGGGCATGTTGGCCATGTACCTGCACCAGACTTTGGGCGAGAGATTTGAGTTGCTGTAATGGCACGGGCACCCCATTAATATAGCCTTTAGAGCGGCCCTCAGCGGTGATCACCCGGCGCAGTATGCATTCATCGTCATTACTTAATTCGTGCTCAACCAGCCACTTGTGAGCCTGAGAACTGTTTTCGATAGTAAAGCTCGCGCTAATTTCTGCTTTTTTCGCTCCGGGGCGCACAGTACTGGCATCGGCACGGGAACCTAGAGCAAGGCCTAATGCATCAATGGCGATAGACTTACCGGCACCGGTTTCACCCGTTACGGTAGTCATACCAGATTTTAGTTCAAGCTCTAAAAATTTAACGATAGCAAAGTTATGAATAGTGAGTTGCGTTAACATACTGTACCCTGTTTATTTTATCAGGCTGGTTTTATATACAGTATATATAGATAAATATACTTGTGTAAATAGTTTGCTCATTTTAGGATGATTTATTTTTTAAAACAGTTTGCTGCCCCAGCCTAGTTTTTCACGCAACACGCTAAAGTAATCGTAACTTTTGGGATGAATTAAATTGAGGGCATTTTTATCCCGCTGAATGATAATTTCATCACCGGGTAACACGCCGATATGTACGTGACCATCACAACTGACCATCATGTTTTCTTCATTGTTAGGGGATACGACTAACTTCACCGTACTATTGGCGTTGATCACAATGGGTCTGCTCGATAACGTATGTGGGAACATCGCCATGAGCGTGATGGCCTCTATGCTTGGCGATAAAATAGGCCCGCCGGCAGAGAGTGAATAAGCCGTTGAGCCAGTAGGGGTGCAGACTAGCAGGCCATCGGCCCGCTGACTTAGCATAAAACTATCGTCAATATAGACTTCAAACTCAATCATGGCTGGTATCTTACCTGGATGTAAAATAGTTTCGTTAAAGGCCAGGTTAGTGGCTTTTAGCGTGCCATAACGATAAATAGAGGTATTTAGCAAAATACGTTTTTCGGCAATGTAGTCACCGTTAAGCACCTCCAGCAAGTGAGTGTCAAATTGCTCGGGATCGAGATCGGTCAGAAAACCAAGGTTACCCCGGTTAACCCCAATCACAGCGATGTCAAAACGTGATAAGACTCTACCTGCGCCCAGCATATTGCCGTCTCCACCGACCACAATAGCCAGATCGGCATCTTCTCCTAACTGCATCAACGAGCACGCGTTAATATCTGTTAATGCCAGATCATTAGCTACCCGGCTATCGACTACAACATCATACCCATGCGAGGTTAAAAAGTTATGCAAGGCAATGAGTGTATTTGTTGCTTCCGGGTGCTTCGGTTTGCCAATTAACCCTATGGTTTTAAATTTTTTCTTCATAGCCTTGATTCCACAGACGAAGTATTACTTCAGTATACTTAAATAAAAGGCGAGATAAACCAGAAAATGTGGTTCTCGCTGAACGGGATAAACACAAAGCGGCACTATTTATAAATATTTTGACGATAGCTTATAAATATTTTGCCGCTAGAGACTAACTTGGGGTGAATTAGACTTGAAACTCATGCTAGGATCCCCATAATACCCTCATTAATAGTAATATAGTGCGCTTAATTGAGTTTTGGAGAAGATATGAGCAGCGAAGAGCAAAAAGTAAAAGCGGAAAAGCAGGTTGAAGAGCAGATTGAAGAGCAACGAGCAGCAGATGCTGAAGCCCAACCGGTTGTTGAAGAGGTCACTGCTGATAGTGACGTTGATAAGTCTTTAGCGCGTATCGCTGAACTGGAATCTGAATTAGTAAAATCTGCAGCATCCGCGACTGAGTTTAAAGATGCGGCATTACGTGCCAAAGCGGATGCTGATAATATCCGTCGTCGTGCAGCTATTGATGTTGATAAAGCGAAGAAATTTGCTTTAGAAAAATTTGCTAACGAACTGCTTCCCGTTATTGACAACATGGAACGTAGCTTGGCACATGTAGATAAAGAAAACGAAGCGTTATTGCCTTTGATTGAAGGGATTGAGTTGACCGCTAAGTCACTTGAATCGGCATTAGAAAAATTTGGTGTTAAAGCTGTTAACCCTGAAGGTGAAACATTTAACCCTGAACTGCATCAGGCAATGAGCATGGTGGAAAATGCCGACGTTGCGCCAAATACGGTTATTGCGGTTATGCAAAAAGGTTATGAGCTTAATGGCAGACTCATTCGTCCAGCTATGGTAATGATCTCAAAAGGTGTTCCAAGCATTGATACGCAAGCTTAACTAAGCATCGCCTTGTATCAGAAACAAAAATAGAGCCGACGGGCTCTATTTTTTTAGCTAAAATTAGCCGTTCCCCTCATGCTCCTTTGTATATTATACCCAAACTACTTCAAGATGCAGGGGTCAGTATAGTGAAGTGATTTAGATATATTAATCCGCAGGATAAAAACTGCCTAAAATAGCAGGGCGGCTTGCGCCCGTTACGGCGGGAATATTTCCTGGTTGCTTGTGTACATGCTGCTTGGCTAACCAGGCGAATGCGATTGCTTCAACCCAATCAGGATCGATACCAAGTGCGGCTGTGGTGTTGACTTGATATTGCAACAGCTGACTGGCGATGTCTTGCATCAGCAGTGGGTTTGCTGCACCGCCACCGCAAATATACACTTCTCCAGAAGGCATCAACTGCTTAATCTCATTGGCTATTGATATAGCTGTAAACCGGACTAAGCTACGCTGTACATCAGCAGGGCTGTATAGTTGAGAGTTTAGCTGAGAGCTTGATTGATCTTCCGGGGACAAATGACGCTGCAACCAAGTTAGGTTGAATAATTCACGTCCGGTACTTTTTGGTGGATTGAGCTGAAAATAGCCATGTTTGAGTAACTGTGTCAGTAATTCTTCAATAACAGTTCCCGATCTTGCCCACAGACCATTTTCGTCATAGTGCTTGTCATTTTCGTAATCGCCTTTGGCATTTTTATCATCGCTTTTACCACTAACATGGTGCAGCCTATACCAAGCGTCCAATAAGGTATTGCCAGGACCTGTATCATAGCCAATCACTGTGCCTGCCTGTTGCTGGTTAGGTAAAAAGGTGACATTGGCAAGGCCACCAATATTAACGACGGCTCGTGAGACCTGAGGATGCTGAAATACTGCTTGATGAAATGCCGGTACCAGAGGTGCTCCCTGGCCGCCAAGCGCCATATCCTTGCGGCGGAAGTCTGCGATCGTATCAATGTTTGTGATTGTGGCCAGAATATTAGGATCGCCTATTTGCAGAGTAAAATCGAGCTCAGGATGATGGCGGATGGTTTGTCCGTGTGAGCCGATTGCAGTGATATCCGCAGCGCTATACCCGCTTATTGAGAGTAATTGCAGACTGGCCTGAGCAAATAACGCCGCCAATTGTTTATCGATACCGGCAAGCAGGTCAATTTCATTCGTACCACTTTGGCATAAGCGATGTAAAGCCGCTGTCAGCTGTGACGGCAACGGTTGCAGATATTGTGCAATCAACTGGCAGTTGTTGCTACTAAACTCAACGAGGGCTGCATCGATACCGTCAATACTGGTACCCGACATTAAACCAATATACAATTCTTTGCTGGGCGGCATTGGTGCTCCTTTTCGGCTTGAAATGGCTTTTGGGTTTAAATTTACAAAGCGGTGAAGAGCTTGGTATTATTTTCTAATTGTTCAATAATAAGTTTTGCACCACGGACAAAGCTACTTTTCTCATTACCACGCAGTGAATCGGCTTTTGGCAGTTTTACTGTTTTTGGATTTTTGTGCTTACCGTTAACTAAAAATTCATAGTGCAGATGTGCGCCTGTCACCCTGCCTGTTGCGCCTACTGTACCAATTTTCTGATTTTGTTTCACGCGCTGCCCTTGTTTCACACTGCGCTTGTTCATGTGCAAGTATTTGGTCACTATACTGGAATTATGCTTAATAAACACATAATTACCATTATAACGATTGTAAGCTGAAGCGATGACTTTACCATCCCCTGCTGAAACAATGGGTGTGCCAGTACGAGCCGCGTAATCAATGCCATTATGGGCTCTGACCTTACCGGTTACGGGGTGTTTTCGATTTCGATTAAAGCTTGAGCTAATGTATTTAAAATTGACTGGGGCGCGTAAGAAAGCTTTGCGCATAGAGCGCCCCGCAGGGGTGTAATAGCTACCATCAGCGTGGCGTACTGCCTGGAATTTTTCACCTTGATTAATAAATTCAGCGGCCAAAATAGGGCCACTAGCCATAAATTCACCATCAATATATTGCTCTTCATAAATCACCGCAAAACTATCTCCAGCACGAAGATCTAAGGCAAAATCAATATCCCAACCAAAAATGGTGGCCAAATTCATGATCTGATTGGCGGGCATATCAGCCTTTGCCCCTGCATTCCAAAAGTTAGTCGTAATTACTGCGCGGCTGAATTGCTCTCTGGTCTCAACCTCTAGGGTGATAATTTCACTGGTATAACCGATTTCAGAATGGTTAATCAACAGCGACTCTGAAGGGCTGTAAGGATAGATCAGTTTAATGAAGTTACCGCGATCATCTGTTGTTATTGTTAATTGCTGACCGGGATAAATATTTCTTAGACGTTTAGCGGCAGTAAGCTGGTCTATTTCGTAAATGGTTTTGGTGGATAAATTAGCCCGTTTACCAATTAAAGACAGGTTATCACCCGATTTAACCGTAATTTCTTGGTTGTGAATGTTATTTTTTTGCTGCCCCGTCAATTCTTCTTTGCCTTGTAGTTTGAGCGTATAGCGATCGCCAACCTGATAGATATAGAAGGCTTGGGCATCGGCTGAACTTGGTGTGCTAGTTGATATGGGTAAAAGAAGCAGTGTCACGATCAAACCAAAAATAATTGAAATGAATGTCTGGTGTTGTTTTGGTAATTGCATAAAACGGTTACCGAATGGCATCTTAACGATCAAACTTAGCATCATTAAAATGAACGTCCGGTGATGTTTTGTTAATAACTTAAAACGGTTACCGAATGGCATAATAATGCATGACCTTTATAGTAAAATTAAAATAAGTAGCACATTCTATCAAATCAGACGTTCGGTGCAAAAAATTATTTTTTAACGATAAATACTGACCAGATTCAGCACTCGATCTCACATTCGGAAGCCGTTTGAGGAACTTTGAACTAGCTATGTTGTAGTATATACTCACAGAAAGCCCTGAATCTCGCATCTTGTGGTAGTTTGGGTATTATAGTCATAATTTAGGATAATCAGTGTGGAGCTTAACAATATGACGCAAATAAATGATGCGTTACGTGAAATTAAACGTGGTACAGAAGAAATTCTGGTTGAAGAAGAACTTGTTGCAAAATTAAAAGAAAATCGACCGCTGAGGATCAAGTTAGGCGCAGATCCAACAGGTGCAGACCTTCATTTGGGCCATACCGTTATCTTAAACAAGTTACGTCAGTTTCAGGATCTCGGTCATGAAGTGATCTTTTTGATTGGGGATTTTACGGCTACGGTCGGCGACCCAAGTGGCAAGAATACAACACGTCCACCGCTAACACGTGACGATGTACTCGCACATGCCAAAACGTACACAGATCAGGTGTTTAAAATCCTAGATAAAGAAAAAACCCGGATTGAGTTCAATTCCACCTGGTTAAATGAATTAGGCGCAGCCGGCATGATCCGTTTGGCGTCACAGCAAACAGTAGCACGCATGCTGGAACGTGATGATTTTAAAAAACGTTACGCGTCAGGGCAGGGTATTGCTATCCACGAATTTATGTATCCTTTGTTGCAAGGTTATGATTCCGTAGCACTGCAGTCTGATGTAGAGCTCGGTGGTACCGATCAGAAGTTTAATTTGCTTATGGGCCGTGAACTGCAAAAAGCAGAAGGTCAAAAGCCACAGTCGGTGATCATGATGCCGCTATTGGTCGGCTTAGACGGTGTGAAGAAAATGTCTAAGTCTGCGAACAACTATATTGGTGTTACAGATTTGCCAAATGAAATGTTCGGTAAAATCATGTCTATTACTGATGACTTAATGTGGAATTACTTTGAACTGCTGTCATTCCGCCCACTGGCTGAAATTGCAAAATACAGGGCTGATATTGCCGCTGAGCAGGTGAATCCACGTGACGTTAAGATTGCGCTAGCAAAAGAGATCATTGCTCGTTTCCACAGTGATGAAGATGCTGAAAGTGCGCATAATGATTTTACTCAACGCTTCTCAAAAAATGCAATCCCAGATGAGATGCCAGAATTTACTTTTGCGGCTGATGAGATGGCAATTGCTAATTTGCTGAAAGAAGCAGGATTAGTGTCTGGCACGTCGGAAGCGATGCGAATGATCAAGCAAGGCGCAGTTAAAATTGATGGCGAGAAGGTTGCTGATACTAAACTTGTGCCTGCTGCGGGCGTTGCTGTATACCAAGTGGGCAAACGTAAATTTGCACGCATAACCTTGAGTTAATCGAATGACATAGTAAAATAACTCTTTCTGTTGTAATGCTTTATTTTATAAATGTTTTGTAGCCTGCTGTTGCTCACGCAATGGCAGGCTATTTTTATGTATACCCAAACCATTTCAAGATGCAGGGGTCAGCGAGAATTCATTGGCTTTTAGGCAAGGCAGCTAAATGAATAAATAGTGATTCTATTTATCTTGTTTTAATACAAATATGGGTAATGAAAGGTGCCAATGCACTGCGGCCATTCGCAATAAAAATACCCCTGCCATCGCCAATAACATAGCGACTTCCTCCTGAACCCCAATTAATAGTGAAGCAGTATATAGCAGACCACCTAGGACAGAGGCTGTTGCATAAATTTCTTTTTGTAGAACCATCGGCACACGGCTGGCGAGAATGTCACGTATTATGCCACCTGCTACCCCCGTGATAACGCCCATTACAACAGCCGTTATGGCTGGTGTACCGTAAGCCAGTGCTTTCTGCGCACCGAGTACGGTAAATAGGGCTAAACCTGCAGCATCGGCTAATGGCAACAGGACTGAGGGCATTCGATGATTGTGATTTGCCAGTAACATGGTTAATACCGAGGTCATGATAATCACGGTTAAATAAGTGGGGTCATGCACCCAAAAGACAGGATCTGCACCTATGATTGTATCACGTATAGTGCCACCACCAATGGCTGTCACTGCGGCAAGCACTGTGGCACCAAAGGGATCCATCCGCATCTGACCGGCTACTTGCACACCAGAGATGGCAAAAACAGCGACACCGGCTAAATCGAGTAAGTAAATAATATCTATGTTCATAGTTATGTATTTTGTTAGTTGTACTATTAATGGCACTTAGAATAGAGAGTGATCAGTTGCTTAGTGCCATGCACTAGCAGGATCTTACTGTCTGCAGACGTATTTATAGCAAATAACTATAAAAAAAAGTCATTATAGTGGTAGTTCTTAAGAAAAACGTGTTTCAGCGCAAATAATTTGAAAAGGCTTTAAAAGGGGGGATAAATAGCAGGCAGAAAAACAGTATGAAAAACTTTACCTGTGCAGTAAATTTTTTCATACATATTTAATGTTTTTTCAAACTAAAGATTAGCAATTGATGGCAAAACACCACTTGTAATCGCTAGAGTAGTTAAAACGGTAAAAATGGCTAAAAATTCTTTCATGATGTTCTCCTTCGTATTACTAGTTTGGATACATTATGCACATAATTTAGGCATATAGCTAGTAATTTATCAACAAAGTTGTTCTTTTAAATGTTTGGTGCTTCATATTGGGTGAAAGCTGCATTAGTTGGTATGTAGTAAGCCGTAAGATTGGTTTTCAATAAATATTTATTAATTATGACATATTATGTGTAACTAATAGACTAGTTAGATCCCTATTATAGTATAAATAGGCATTTTTGCACTGTACCTCGTTGTTTCACGCTAAAACAACTTAGAAGTGTAGCATTGTGTCAGCTAGGTCTTGATTCTACCTATTTAGAATACACTGTCGTTCCGGTTCGGTTATGCCCGATTTTAAAGCTGATCTCGACTTGCGGTTTTCTGCATTTTAAGGCGCTTGGGTATACATAATTCAGCTTAATAGTTTGAATAGGGTGAACTATCTGTTTAATCGTATTACAATGGATAGATTATGTAGATTAAGCATTACCTCTGCTGGGCAGACCCCTGGAGTGGTAATAGTAAATTGATTGAAAGGTTATAAATTAAATTATGAGTATTATCCCAATGACTGCGCGAGGCGCGGAAAATTTACGTGTGGAACTGGAAGAGCTTAAAACAGTACGCCGCCCAAAAATCGTGACAGCTATTGCTGAGGCCCGTGAACACGGTGATTTAAAAGAAAATGCGGAATATCATGCTGCACGTGAAGAACAAGGGTTTTGTGAAGGGCGTATTCAGGATATTGAAGCTAAGTTATCTAACTTCCAAATTATCGATGTCACCAAAATTGCGAATAATGGTCGTGTTATCTTTGGTTGTACGGTGACTATTTATAATACCGAAACAGAAGAAGAGATCACCTATAATTTAGTCGGTGATGACGAAGCTGATATTAAACAAAATCGTATATCAATCAATTCGCCTATTGCTCGTGGCCTCGTGGGTAAAGTTGCTGATGATGTTGCTTTGATCGCCACACCTGGTGGTGCGATTGAATTTGAAATTGTAAAGGTAGAGTATATTTAAATAACGATGCTTTTATTAGAATGAATGTTACTGAAATAGATGTGGGCTGTAAGGCGATTGATGTATCAGTAAGCTATAAGATTGATGTATCTGTAAGCTATGAGTAGACTAGCTGGGATTCCCTGCCCAGCTGGATACTCATGTAACGCTGTTATTTCTTCGGTAAAATAATTTTCTTTTCGTCACTGGTACGATAAATAACCAAAGTGTGGCCAATTGTTTGTACTTTTTCTGCGTTAGCTTCTTTTACAATCGTATCCATCACTAACGTCTTCTGGTCGCGGTCTTCAGACGCAACTTTTATTTTAATGAGTTCGTGATGGGCTAGTGCGATCTCAATTTCAGCCATAACACCTTCTGTTAAACCGTGTTGGCCAAGTAGGATGACAGGTTTTAATGAGTGTGCTAAACCTTTAAGGTGCTGTTTTTGCTTATTGCTTAATGCCATATTTTAAATTTCTTATTACTTAGGGTTGAAAAAGGGTAATTTTAGCTTCATCTTCAACTTAATACCATGCCATTATCATAATGGTTTAAAAATATATGTGTTAATAGGTAAGAGATGAATCCTACACCGAAGAAAAAAAGCACCCAAAAGGGCAGCTCAAAGGGTTGGTTGCAGGAACACCACTCAGATAAATATGTAAAGGATGCAAAGAAACAAGGGCTGCGTTCTCGCGCCACTTTTAAGCTTGAGGAGATACAGGCCAAAGACAAATTACTGAAACCGGGTATGACGATTGTTGATCTGGGCGCTGCGCCAGGTGGTTGGTCACAATATGCGGTTAAACAGCTTGGTAATGACGGTAAGGTTATCTCTTGTGATATTTTACCTATGGATCCGATTGCCGGTGTCGATTTCTTACAAGGCGATTTCCGGGACGAAAAGGTATTGTCAGCGCTGCTGAATAAAGTCGGGGATGACATGGTTGACGTCGTTATCTCTGATATGGCGCCAAATATGAGCGGTAATATTGGTGTAGACCAGCCTGCTGCCATGTATTTAGTCGAACTCGCACTAGAAATGTGTGGTGAAGTACTTAAACCTAACGGGAGTTTTGCTGTCAAGGTTTTTCAAGGGGAGGGATTTGAGCAGTTTATGAAAGACGTCCGAAGTCTATTTAAAGTCGTTAAAACACGTAAGCCCGATTCATCACGTGCTCGTTCACGGGAAGTGTTTATTGTCGCAACAGGTTATAAAAAATAACCAAACCTTGATATATTTTGGTAGACAGTAGAGAATATCAAAATATCGATTGGTATATTTGGTTCTGAAGCCTTGCTTTTTATTTGTAAGGATCACAGGATAGGAAATTAAATATGTAAGCTGTTGTTAAACTATCTGCTGTTGCTAAACTAACAATAGTTAACAATGTATTTAGTGTTACAACAACTTTTTTCAGGGAATTCAAGACCCGGAGAGGCTAGATTTTGAGTGATATGGCAAAAAATCTGATTTTATGGCTGGTTATAGCAGTCGTTTTAATGT
>JBLHPA010000013.1:0-37105 GCA_047628235.1 Moritella sp. | reverse complement strand
TGTTCACAATTACATTGATATAATTTTTGGTCATTATATCTCTGCAAGTGCTCACACAGATTGCTTGAATAAATTGTTAAAGAGCATACTGAGCGGCTGTTGCCGTGTCAGTGAGGTCGCATTATAGATATCTGAATTTAATCCGCAAGTATTTTTATAAGTTTTCCTTAGCTTTTGGTATTTTCAGTTAAAGTCGTACACAATTCCATCAAAAGCATTTATTTATAATCAATCCATCATCTATTTTTTGTTTTTCCCTGCTATTAATCAAAACAGCTTGCCAAAACAATGACCAAATTCATTTTATTACCGTGTTAATCTAAACTCATATTTAATTTGCTTTTATACGTGACCTAGGTCTTTGCTTTAGGTACTATGCGCCCTTTTTATTGCCTTGGAGTTTGAATATAGATGCCCTTCCAACTTGGTCAACGCTGGATTAGCGATACAGAATCAGAATTAGGTCTGGGAACAATTGTTGCTATAGAAGGCAGAACGTTAACCCTATTGTTTCCTGCAAGCGGCGAAAACCGTCTGTATGCCCGAGGCGAAGCGCCGATCACGCGTGTAATGTTCAACGTCGGTGATCTGGTACTTGCTCATGACGACTGGAGTTTGACGGTTACCGAAGTAACCGAAAACTGTGGCATTCTTACTTATACTGGCATTCATCAAGAAACCGGTGAACCCGCTTCATTGAGAGAAACGTTTCTCAACAACTTCATTAAGTTCAACAAGCCGCAAGACCGTTTATTTGCTGGCCAGATTGACAGGATGGATCGCTTTGTATTACGTTATCAAACATTACAACATCAATTTTCACAACAAAAATCAACATTAAATGGTATCCAAGGCCCGCGAGTAAGTTTGATCCCACATCAACTGCATATTGCCAACGAAGTAGGTAAACGACACGCACCTCGGGTGCTACTTGCCGATGAAGTAGGTTTGGGTAAAACAATTGAAGCAGGCTTGATCATTCATCAACAACTTAATGCAGGGCTTGCTCAACGCGTGCTTATTTTGGTACCTGAAACCTTGCAGCATCAATGGTTAGTTGAGATGATGCGTCGCTTTAATCTTCACTTCAGCATTTTTGACGAAGAACGTTGTATTGAGGCCTCTGCTGAAGCTGATAATCCGTTTGAAACAGAACAGTTGGTCCTCTGCAGCCTTGACTTTTTACGCAGTAAACGTCGTCGTTTCGAACAAGCTGTAGGCGCAGATTGGGATCTATTGATTGTTGATGAAGCGCACCATCTCAAGTGGAGTGAAGATGCACCAAGTCGTGAATATCAGGTCGTTGAATCACTCGCCCGAAAATCACCTGGGGTTTTGTTATTAACAGCAACACCCGATCAACTTGGCCATGAAAGTCACTTTGCCCGTTTACGTCTATTAGATCCAAATCGCTTCTACGACTATGCGGCATTTGTTGCTGAAGAAAGTAGCTATTCAGTAATAGCACTGGCCGCGCAAGCACTGCTCGACTCACCAACATTGTCTGCAGAATCGGCTACATCATTGACTGAATTACTCAGTGAAGCTGATATTTCAGCGCTAATAATGCAAATTCAAACAGCCCCAGAATCAGACCTAGCGCAGCAAGCAAAGCTTGCTATTATTAGTCAGTTACTCGATCGTCACGGTACTGGCCGACTTTTATTCCGTAATACCCGTGCAGCAATCAAAGGCTTCCCCACTCGGAATTATCAACCAATCCCGCTAGCATTACCTGAGCAATTTAGAACATCATTGAAAGTAGCGCAAATGATGGGCGGCTCAGCAAGCCATGCAGAATCAGCACGTCGAGGTTTATACCCTGAAGAAATATTTCTTGCATTTGAAGGGAAAGACGCGTCTTGGTGTAATTTTGATCCACGTGTGGAATGGTTACAAAATTTCTTATTAGCGAATAAAAACGAAAAAGTACTCGTTATTGCCGCAAATGCAGACACGGCAATGTCGATTGAAGAATCCTTGCGCGTAAGCGAAGGCATCCGCGGCACAGTGTTCCACGAAGGCATGTCTATTATCGAACGGGACAAAGCGGGTGCTTACTTCGCACAGGAAGACGCAGGTGCGCAGGTGCTATTGTGTTCTGAAATCGGTTCTGAAGGCCGTAACTTCCAGTTTGCCCAGCACCTTGTTCTGTTTGACTTACCGTTGAATCCCGATCTGCTAGAACAACGTATTGGTCGTTTAGACCGTATTGGCCAACAAAACGATATTAGTATTCACGTCCCATTTTTTACTAATACTGCGCAGGATACCCTACAAAATTGGTATCACAATGGACTTAATGCATTCGAGCACACTTGCCCAATCGGTGGCGATATTTTTGCCCAGGTTGAAGCGGAATTGCTCACGCAACTCGCCGCAAAAGAAATTGACAGTGCAATTATAGAAACACTCGTCAGTGATACCCGCAGCCAGTATGATTCGTTAAAAATGAAAATGGAAACGGGTCGTGATCGTCTGCTAGAGTTGAACTCTAAAGGGTTGGGTCAATCTGATGATATTATCGAGCAACTAAAAATTAATGATGATAGTCCAACGCTGCCGATTTTCGCTATTCGTTTATTCGATGTCATTGGTGTTAACCAAGAAGATCGTGGTGAAAACATGATAGTGTTAAAACCAACCGATCAGATGCTAGTACCAAGTCTACCGCATCTATCTGAAGACGGTATTACTATTACCTTTGATCGTGAAACAGCACTATCACGCGATGATGTCCATTTTCTTACATGGGAACACCCATTAATTCGAGCTTGCATTGAATTAATTATGACATCAGACACTGGCTCAACAGCTGTTTCGCTGTTGAAAAACCCAGCATTGCCTGCCGGTACTATTTTGCTTGAACTGCTCTATGTTGTAGAAACATCTGCACCGGCTTATTGTCAGATAAATCGCTTCTTGCCAGCAACACCGATCCGCTTGTTACTGGATAAAAACGGGAACAATTTAGCGAAAAAGGTAACGTTTGACAGTTTCAATCGCCAGCTCAACGCGATCAATCGGCACGTGGCAACCAAGCTAGTTTCAGCGTCACAAACCATTATTCATAATTTAATTAATCAGTCGACTGATGTTGCGCAAGATCAGAAACAAGCTATCACTACTGCGGCCCTAGCAGCGATGCAAGAAAACATGGCAGCAGAGCTGGAACGATTACGGGCGCTACAAAAAATCAACCCAAATGTGCGAGCAGAAGAACTGACGTTTATTGAAAAACAAATAACGGAATTAACCACACACATCAATAATGCCCAGCTGAAATTAGATGCCGTGCGCTTTATCGTCGTGACGCCGAGTTAATACAGCGAAGCTTAAAAATGCGATACCCTATTTGTAAAACACACGGTTTGTAAAATACAAGCATAGTCACTAAACCAACAGGGGCTAATCAACCATGTAGCAATAACGTGCTAGATTAGTGCCTGATAACAAATTACGATGCAAAACCTCTATGCCTAATTTTATCTATTCACCGCCACAGCATCCATGGCTGGATGTCATCTACCAAGATGACGTTATCATAGTATTGAATAAACCCAGCGGCCTGCTGAGTGTACCAGGGCGCTTGCCTGAGCATCATGACAGTATAGCGAGTCGAGTACAGCTGCAGTATCCAACTGCAACCATAGTCCATCGTTTAGACATGTCGACATCTGGCGTAATGCTCATGGCGCTAACCAAACAGGCGCAGAGCCATATTAGTCGTCAATTCCAACAACGAAGCACTGCTAAGTACTACTATGCGCGATTAGAAGGTATCCCCAAAGCCCAAAATGGCAGCATTGATCTGCCTGTGCGTTGCGACTGGCCGAATAGACCAAGGCAGTTAGTTGATTTTGCTGAAGGTAAACCGGCATTAACGCATTGGCAGGTGATTGCCATTGATAAAGAGACTGATACAGCCACAGTATTACTCAAGCCCGTGACCGGACGCTCACACCAACTGCGGGTGCATATGTTAGCCTTAGGTACACCGATTCTCGGCGATGAATTTTATTCATCGGAATCTGGGCTAGCTGCGGCCACACACTTACAGTTACATGCCGCTATGTTAAAAATTAATCATCCGGTATCGGCAGAAAAAATACAATTTAAAGCACCCAGTCCATTTGATATAAATTAGCGACTGCTATCGTTGCTTTTTCCTACGAGGCTTTTTCTACAAAACTCGTTCTACGTGACAGTTTCTACGAGACTTGTTCTACGCGAGATTGTAGATAATGGGTTAAATATTATTGGTATAAAATATGTTAGGAAGAAAGCATGTGTAAAAAATTTGTGTTACTCGCGCTGCTAGCACTGACACTCCCTATTCAGGCTGCAGAATCCGTTGCAGATAAAGAAAAAGCCAATAACCCTGATAAACTAAAAATCACCCCGCTCCTATCCCAGCAACGCCTGTTTGACCAAGATCTAATCAAGTATCAACCTGAATCAGAAATTGCGTGGTTAGGAGACAAAGAAACGAGATTTCTGACACTATGGAGTGAGCAAACCAGCGCGAAAGTGATTGGTACTAGCTGGATATTTTCTGATACATATACGTCAGCTAATAACCCTAACGTCATTCAGACACTCCGTTATCAGCTTAATGAAAAAGGTCTCCATACCTATTCCATATCGCCACTGAGCCAACGGATTGAAACAGAGCAAGCAGAGCAACGATTACTTTCCCAGTTAACTATCTTGCAGGATAAAATAGTCAGCGAAAAAGGTAAGCGCCTACTTATCACGCAAGGCAGTAACAGCGTAGCATTAGTCAATGTATTAACAAAAAACCCAGCTGTCCATATCGATGCAATAATACTTTTAGGTGCTTACAGTGCCAGTCAAAAAGGGATGGTACAACTCACTGAACAGATCACTCAACTACCAATGCCAGTACTCGACCTTTATCATCAATTAGACAGCCAAATTATAGTGGCAGGTGCACACATGAGAAATACTGCCGCACGGCGCAAGCATAAGCTTAACTATCGGCAAGCGGCCGTTATCGGCATGCCCGCTCAAACGGCAACCCAGATCAGCACGAGCCAAACCGTTTATGGATGGCTCGTTACTCTAGGCTGGTACTAACGGGTTTTTCTAGATTCTTTAACCAGATCATAAGCCGCTTGGATATCTTGTGCTTTTTCTTTAGCAATGACCATCATCTCTTCCGGTAAGCCTTTAGAGACTAATTTATCAGGATGGTGCTCATTCATCAGCTTTCTGTAAGCACGTTTTACTGTCTTCTCAGGATCTTCCGGGGTAACACCCAACTGCTGATAAGCGTTTGCCAAGGCTTCTTCATGACTGACCTTGCTGCCATAGCGATGTGAACGAAGTTCTGCTTCCATCCTATTCAACAGATTGTCCATATCTTGACTCGTCACGCCGAGAATAGCGCCGATACTGTGTAATATAGTGCGTTCCGCAGTAGAAAAATCAAGATCCGCAAAAGCCGCCTGGATCTGAACTTCTAAAAAAACTTTGACGAGATCGCGTCGAAACATACTGACTCGGCGGAACTCTCTCACCGTATCCTCTAAAGGGAAATCAGCTTGTTTCCCCTGGTTAAAGGAAACTTGTGCTGCATGCCTTGTTTCGCCTGCTAACTGCATGCGATCCATTAACTGGGTTGCCACATGAATTTCTGCCTCACTTACATGACCATCGGCCTTAGCCATGTGCCCCATAACCGAAAAGGTAGTATGCAAAAATATTTCCTGCCGTTTGTGCGCAGGATGCTGAGTGTGAATCCCCAACCGAGGACCAAATGTACGTTTTAGCAGTGAACCGACCCAAACCGTAAAAATTGCGCCGAAAAAACCACCAAACTTCATACCAATGGCGAATAACAAAATGTAAAACAACATATTCATAAATTAGCTACCGAGAGAAAATATCAAATTTGTATTGCATACCCATTATCATTAAACATGCCGAATTAGCATTTTGAATGATAATGGGTATATGCCCTGTATTATGGCTGTTTAAAATGTAACAAATCAATCAATCTTGCAAGATTTTTACTTGTTTGCCGGATAAAACAAGCCATTAATGGTCTATCACTGTAATATGCATTATTATATTCAGCTATTTTTTAATTTGAATGAATTTATCGATGACAAAATGGATCTCTAAATCGCGCACTATCACGCTATTATTTACACTTACGAGTGTCGTATTTCAAACTGGCGCCGCGACAATTATAACCAATGATGATGGATCATCTGCCATTGTTAGTAAAACACCTTCAAAAGTGGCCGAAGTTGACCTGTTTAAGCAGTGTTATTCTTATGTGCCTGAAGTTAAGGTCCCGACAGCCGACACCCAAGCTGACAGAAAAATTCAATTATCATCAAAAAATGCCACTGTAACTCAAGGTAATAAAGCGGTATTCAGCGGCAATGTTAACTTCTTTCAGGGTAATCGCGAACTTTCTGCAGATGAAGTCATTCTCTATCAACTTACCAACATCTTAACTGCTGAAGGTAACGTAATGCTGGAGGACTCGACCTCGACCATTAAAGGGAAAACATTAAAAGCCAATCTGGATACTAAAGATGCTGAGCTATCCCAGGTCGATTATTTACTTAATGGTGAAGCTGGTAATGGTAAAGCTAAAAAAGTGTATATTACCGACAGCGGTGAAAGTATTTTGATGCAACGATCTACGTATACCGAATGCCCTCTGGGAGATAATAGCTGGGAATTACGTGCTTCAGCCATTGATATTGATAACGTCGATGAATCAGCTGAAGCCTATAATGCGACGCTGTATTTCAAAGAAGTGCCTATTTTTTATATGCCCTACTTTACTTACCCCATTTCCGATAAACGTCGTACAGGCTTGCTATTCCCATCATTTGAGAACTCCCTGGAAAACGGGTTCACCTACTCTCAACCCATCTATTGGAACATAGCACCAAACTATGACATGGAAATCATTCCTACTTACATGTCTGAACGCGGTGTGGAAATAACGACTAAATTTCGTTACTTGATTGATGACCAATTTGGTAACATTAACGTTGAATATCTCGCCAACGATAAAAAAACAAATTCAGATCGTAGCCTGTACCATTGGAGCCATGACGGTAATTTTAATGAGCATTTGAGTCTTTCGGCAAATTACACCCAAGTAAGTGATAATAATTATTTTGAAGATCTCGATGCATCTGCCGGTTCCCGAGACAGTAATACCCTACTGCAAACAGCGGCGTTAAATTATAATACTGAAAATACCGCTTCCGAATTTGAAGTCCGCGATTTTCAAATATTAAATGATTACTCTGAAGTTGCCCCTCACAAAGTTCTGCCAAAAATTGCGTTTACTGGTTTTCAGGAACTCGATGATTACGCAGTCGAACTCTCGGTTTATAGCGAAATTACCAATTTTGATCACAGCAACAATGGAATGTACAGTGCGACCAGAACCCATATTGAACCTGTAATCAGCTTTCCATATAAACGCCCAGAAGGCTTTGCTGTAGCGGAATTTAAATTACCCATGACCTATTATAATCAGGCGTTTGATGATTCCGTTAATGGCAGCTTTGTAAATGGTTATAGCGGCATGTTAGAAGAAGAGGTCACACGTGTGATCCCAACAGCGCGGCTGCATGCAGGATTAAACTTTGAGCGCTCCGGTTATTGGTTTGATAGTCCGCTGACACAGACACTTGAGCCACAAGTTCAGTACCTGTATATCCCTTATAAATACCAGGATAATATCGGCATTTACGATTCAGCCAGTATCCAACAAGATGTCTTAGGCCTATATCGAGACCGAATTTACAGCGGCCTTGATCGAATAACCGACACGAACCAAATTACACTTGGCCTGACCAGTCGGATATTCAATGCGGCTGGCAGCGAGCGGTTACGTTTTTCACTGGGCCACATTTTCTATTTGGAGGACACTCAAACCAGCATAAAGGCAAGCGATGGCAGTGAACCATTAGAAACAACCTCCAGTATTGTGATGGAAGCAGATTTTAAAATTGATGACAGTTGGTTATTCAACAACAGTGTGGAATATTCATCTGAAGAAAACCAGGTTCGACGGGGTGATGCCGCTGTAGAATATCGTTTTGAACGTGGCCAACGTGTACAGCTTAGCTATCGCTTTATCGAAGATACCGCGACAATATTACAAACTGAAAATCCAGTAATTAACTCAAAAATTAATCAGATTGGTTCTAAGTTTATTTTACCTATTAATAATCAATGGGATATGGGGGCAAGTTATTATTATGATGTGGCAAATGAAATCACCCAGGATGCCTTCATCGGGATCAAATACGAGTCATGTTGCTGGGCCGTCCGCCTAGATTATGGTTATCGGCTAAAAAATCACAATATTAGCACTGATACCACGACCTTCGACAGAGGCCCTACGCTTATGTTTGAATTAAAAGGACTCGGCGGTATTGGCACCGATATGGACAACATAGGCACTTCCAGTCTATTTGAGTACGGCCAACCTTTCCAGTTACGTAAATAGCCAGATTGCTTGGAACGCACTCATCTGCGTTCCAAGCCTCGTAGTAGCAAAGCTAAAGGAAATATTGTCAAATATCGGCATTTTCACCCAGCTAAAGTTGCATTGATAGTCTGACAAGGTATACTTTCGCAAGCTTTTTCTACCTCGGTTTTCAACAAATTATATACCACCTTCATATTTTCCCGTGGTGAAAATAAAATTGATAGTTTTTAGCCTACTGCTGTCTCAACTGTAGACGATATTGAATAGGAATTCATAAAGTGATTAAAAAAGTGCTTAATACTCTATTATCTGGGGTAATAATTGTAACATGTTGGCAAGCTCAAGCCGAACAAGTCAAGCTCGACGAAGTGGTCGCAATTGTTAATAAAGAGGTCATTTTAGCCAGTGAAATTGAAGCGCTAACAAGCTCTGTGACAAAAAGAGCCCGTGAAGCAGGCCAGACATTACCAGCACATGATGTACTTGCTCAGCAAGCATTAGATAAGCTCATCATCGATAGTTTGCAGTTGCAGATGGCAAAAAAAATGGGCATGCGGATTAGCAATGCTCAGCTGGATAACACTATCAAAAATATTGCTGAGGGTAATGATCAAACTGCCGATGAATTACGCCAAAGCTTAATCGCCGAAGGCGGTAACTTCGCGGACTATAAAGAAGAGGTTCGTACTCAGCTATTAACCAATGAAGTGCAGCGCATGCAAATGCGCCGCCGCATCACAATTTCAGACCAAGATGTCGATAACTTGCTGGCCATCATGAAAGAACAGGGACAAAAAAACCTGCAATACAGGGTCAGCCATCTTATGATCCAGGTACCCGGAGATGCCGACAGCGCAACAATAGAAGTGTCTGAAGAAAAAATTAAGGATATTCAAGCAAGATTAACAGCAGGAGAAAACTTCCCCGATCTGGCTTTAGCTACTTCAGCAGGACCCAAAGCGCTTGAAGGCGGAGACTGGGGCTGGATGAACATCAATGAAATGCCAACACTGTTTGCTAATGCGGTGAATGAGGGTAAAAAAGGCGATATTATTGGTCCTCTTCGCAGTGCAGCAGGCGTGCATATTATCCAAATTGCCGATATCCGTGGTACAGAAACAGTGCTCACTAACGAAGTCAATGCGCGACATATTCTGGTCAAACCATCTGTTATCCTCAGTGAAGATAAGGCCAAATCATTATTAAATGACTACCTAACACGCATTAAAACTGGGGATGCAGACTTTGCCGACTTGGCTAAGGCTTATTCAGATGACCCTGGCTCTGCGGTTAAAGGCGGCGAACTGGGCTGGTCCGATCCAAATGTTTATGTGCCAGCATTTAAACTGGCATTACATGACCTGAAAAAAGGTGAAATCAGTCAACCATTCCGCTCTAGCCATGGCTGGCACATAGTGCAACTGATTGATAGACGTACGCAAGATACAACAGAGAAAGCAAATCGCCAAAAAGCATGGCAATTACTGTATAATCGTCGCGCAGCAGCAGAAAGCCAAACGTGGCTCAATGAATTAAAGCAAGAAGCTTATATTCGAATTTTAGATAATAACTCATAAACAGGTGAACAATTGACTCATCGAATTGCAGTAACTCCAGGTGAGCCAGCAGGTATTGGCCCAGATCTTGTTTTAGAACTATCAAATCAAGATTGGCCTGTAGAGTTGGTTCTGTGTGCGGATCCTGAATTAATTTTAGCCAGGGCAGCGCTACTGGGAAAATCAATCGAACTGATTGATTATGATCCCACTCGCCCGGCTCAGCCCCAAAAAGCGGGCACGCTGACCATAGCACCGATGAAAATGGCAGTGACAGCACAGCCCGGCCAATTAAATGAAGCCAATGGGCGTTATGTATTAGATACGCTACAGTTTGCATGTGAAAAAAACATGTCAGCAGAATTCAATGCTGTAGTAACAGGCCCAGTTAATAAAGGCATCATCAATAAAGCGGGTGTTTCCTTTAGCGGGCATACTGAGTTCTTTGCCCAACAATCAGAAACACCCGATGTGGTCATGCTTTTAGCGGCACCAGGATTACGTGTCGCTTTAGTAACAACGCACATTCCTTTAGCCTATGTGGCGAAAGCTATTACTGAAGATCGGTTAAGCAAAATCATCCGAATTATTAATACCGAGATGAAGACAAAATTTGGTATTGAACGACCAAAAATTTATGTATGCGGCTTAAATCCGCATGCCGGCGAAGACGGACATTTAGGGCGAGAGGAAATAGAAATCATCACTCCAACCTTAATGAAGCTTCGTGATGAGGGTATGGATTTAACAGGCCCCCTCCCTGCTGATACCTTGTTTCAACCTAAGTATCTTGATGATGCCGATGTTGTACTTGCTATGTATCATGACCAAGGATTACCGGTATTAAAATCGGTTGGTTTTGGCAGCTCGGTAAATATTACCCTGGGCTTACCTTTTATCCGGACATCAGTGGATCACGGTACTGCAATTGAACTTGCGGGTACTGGCACAGCCGATTCTGGTAGTATGTTTACAGCTGTAAACCAAGCAATTGAAATGGTAGAGAAAAACGCATGAACGACAAGGTCCATTTAGGTCACACCGCGAAGAAACGTTTTGGCCAGAACTTTTTACACGATGCTTATGTCATCGGTCAAATTGTCGCCTCGATTAACCCACAAAGAGGAGAGAACCTGATTGAGATTGGTCCCGGCCTGGGCGCATTAACTGAGCCAGTCGCTGACTGTGTGGATAAAATGACGGTCGTTGAGTTGGACAGAGATCTTGCTAAACGCTTACAGTATCACCCGGTACTTTCTAATAAGCTAGATATAAATCAAGCAGATGCAATGAATTTCGACTTTCGTGAATTAATCAAGCCGAATGTAAAAATGCGCATCTTTGGTAATCTGCCTTATAATATTTCCACTCCTTTGATGTTTCATTTGTTTGAGTTTCATGAAGACATTCAAGATATGCACTTTATGTTGCAAAAAGAAGTAGTACAACGCCTGGCAGCGAGCCATAACTGTAAAAGTTATGGGCGGTTAACCGTCATGACGCAATATTACTGCAAAGTGACGCCAGTACTGGAAGTCGGGCCTGAAGCATTCAAGCCTGCACCGAAAGTTGACTCAGCCGTGGTACGGCTAGAACCCCATGCGACACTGCCATATCCGGCGAAAAGCTTGAAAGTGCTCAGCCATGTGGTAAGCAGTGCTTTTAACCAGCGACGTAAGACGATCCGGAACAGTCTGAAAAAAGTAATTTCGGTTGAGAATATTGAAGCACTAGGCATTAATGTTTCTCTGCGCCCAGAAAACTTAACACTGGAAAACTATGTGACGCTGGCAAACTTTGTAGTGGACAATCCACTGCAAGACGCTGCCGATTAAGATTACCCATTTTCGATGACAAGCCTGGCCGATTCATTTAACCTAGAAGTTGAAACTGAGTATGCTGAAGAACTATCTGTGCCGACACAGCATAGATATTTCT
This sequence comes from Moritella sp., assembly GCA_047628235.1. Classification (GTDB taxonomy): domain Bacteria; phylum Pseudomonadota; class Gammaproteobacteria; order Enterobacterales; family Moritellaceae; genus Moritella. The sequence goes on along the minus strand of JBLHPA010000013.1, from coordinate 25,114 downwards.
TTACCTACAATATCACATTGACTAATCCCTTGGGTCAGCCAGTCAGCTTAACGACGATAAAATTGCGCCTTACCAGCAGTGATGGTGAGGTGATTGAACTCGACAATCCCTTTAGTGATAAAAATAATGTGATCCAATCACAAGACTCTTTCTGCTATGGTAGTGATATCATTACAGCGTCACCGCTGAGTATCGTTCAGGGACAAATCGAATTAAAGCTCAATGCAAGTGAATCGATAATTATCAATATTGATTCTTTTCGGCTATCAACCCCGAATCTTTTACACTGAGCAAATGAGTCTAGTTAATTAATTTATTTATTAAGGTATTTAGTTAAGGTAGCTTATTTTATGGCAACTTACTTCGTTGGTGACATCCAAGGTTGTTTAGATGATTTGCAGCACGTTTTGCAGCACGCTGATTTTGATCCCAAGCACGATCAATTATGGCTAACGGGTGATCTTGTAGCGCGCGGCCCTAAATCACTTGAAACTCTGCGTTTTGTAAAACAGCTCGGTACCGCCGCTGTGACAGTATTAGGTAATCATGATTTACATTTACTGGCGATTGATGCTGGCTTTGCCACTGTAAACCCTAAAGATAAAACCCAGGCTATTTTTGACGCCGATGATAAAGACGAACTGTTAAACTGGCTACGTCAACAACCACTCTTAGCATTCCACGCAGAATATAACGTCATTATGGTGCATGCTGGCATCGCGCCTCAATGGAGTCAACAGCAGGCAAAACAATACGCTGGGGAAGTAGACGCGCTACTTCGCGCTGATAATTACCGTGAATTGTTAGCCAATATGTACGGTGCAAAACCCGATACCTGGGAAGATAGTCTGCACGGTTATGACCGTTATCGTTTTATCATCAATGCTTTTACTCGGATGCGTTTTTGTACCTCAGATGGTCAACTTGAGTTTCATAATAAGCACTCTCCCGGCACTAATACCAATAGCCTGCATATTCCTTGGTATGAAGTTGATGGCACTCACCTCGATGGCGCGCATGTCATTTTTGGTCACTGGGCTGCCTTGGAAGGACTCTGCTCTAATCCCAATGCCACGACACTTGATACCGGCTGCGTTTGGGGTAACAGTCTGACTTTATTACGCTGGGAAGATAAAGCGGTATTTTCTGTAGCCTGTCCGGTACACGCGAAATAATCCACCTGATATTCGACCAAATAACATTCAACCAAATAACAAACAAGTTACCATTGTGTTATTCAGATGTTGACGATTATTGCAGATGAGCGTATATACTAGTCCGCCAACTTTTTATAAAATAATAATCATAATCATAAAAATAAAAATAAAAATAAAAACTTACAAACAAAGGCACATACTGCATGATTGAAAATAACTTTATTATCTCCGCCACATTCATATTTTACTTGTTTGTGATGATGGGGATTGGCGTCTACGCTTATAAAAAAACCAGCACTTCAACAGATTATTTTTTAGGCGGCCGTAATTTAGGCCCTTGGCCTGCCGCGCTCTCAGCAGGTGCCTCAGACATGAGCGGCTGGCTACTACTCGGTTTACCCGGATATGCTTATGCAGCAGGGTTTGAAGCTATCTGGTTAGCAGGCGGTTTATTACTGGGTACCTGGCTAAACTGGGCAATTTGTGCAAAAAGACTCCGTACTTATAGCATAATCACCCAATCGATAACGTTACCGGAATTTCTTTCACGCCGGTTTAAAGACGAATCAAAAACGATCCAGATCTGTTCCGCATTTTTCATTTTAATGTTTTTCCTGTTTTATACCAGCTCAGGTTTAGTGGCCGGCGGTAAATTGTTTGAAACAGTATTTGGCCTTGATTATCAGCTAGCCGTTATTATAGGCACGGTTTGCGTTGTGTCTTATACCTTATTTGGTGGATTTTTAGCGGTATCCTGGACCGACTTGGTGCAGGGCTTGCTGATGTCCGCTGCGTTATTGATCGTGCCATTGGCCACAATGGATGGCAGTTTCGGCGATCTCAGCAACGCAATGAGAGAAATCAATCCTGAGCTGCTGACTATTTGGCAAAATAGCAAAGGTGAAGACCTGAGCGCGATAGCAATCATTTCATTACTCGCTTGGGGATTAGGCTATTTTGGTCAACCCCATATTTTAGCCCGATTTAAAGCGACCAGGAGCAATAAAGATCTGGTCACCGCACGTCGTATCGCCGTTATCTGGACTGCCCTATCCATGTTTGGCGCTATGCTGGTCGGCCTGGTTGGCTTGGTTTATACCAATACCAACAGCATTTCCATCAGCGATGCAGAAACCATCTTTATGCTCTTGGTTAACAGTCTATTCCACCCTGTTATTGCCGGTATTTTATTAGCTGCTATCCTAGCGGCTATCATGAGTACTGCCGATTCACAGCTATTGGTCTCATCATCCGCATTGGCTGAGGATTTTTATAAGCAGTTGATCCGCCCACAGGCAAGCAGCCAAGAGTTAGTCACCGTCGGTCGCTTTGGCGTTGTCGGGCTATCGATTGTCGCCTTATTGCTGGCATTAAATCCAGACAGCTCTGTACTTGGTCTAGTCTCGTATGCCTGGGCAGGCTTTGGTGCCGCATTCGGGCCAGCGTTAATTCTCTGCTTATACTGGCGTGGTATGACCCGTAATGGCGCTCTTTCTGGCATTATTATTGGCGCTCTGACCGTGGTTATTTGGAAGCAGCTAACAGGGGGTATTTTTGATCTTTATGAGATCGTGCCAGCCATCATTCTGGCGACAATCTCTATCGTGATAGTATCTTTACTCGGTAAAAAGGTCGATTACAGTATCCATGAGCAATTTGATAAATACGAATCGGGGCTAAAACAATTTAAATAGGGCTGAGGGGCTGCGATTAATCAGCCCCATTATTTCCGCTACTATTAATTTCGCTACTATTAACTCCGCTCTAGTAAACTAAATCGATAGGCATAAGGATTATTTGCATCTGCCGGATATGCTTCATACTCCCGCTCCCGCCAGGTATATTGCTCATAGTCAGGAAACCAGGTATCGCCTGCTGTGGTCAAATCTATGTGGGTTAAATACAAGCGATCCGCCGCAGCCAGGCACTGATTGTAAATTGTAGCACCGCCGATAATCATCAGCTCTTCCACATCACCTGCCGCCGTAACCGCCTCATCGAGTGTAGCGACGACCACAACACCTGCCGGTTGGTATTCAGCCCGCCTGCTGAGTACAATATTCAATCTCCCCGGTAATGGTCGGCCTATCGATTCAAATGTATTTCTCCCCATTACTATCGGTTTACCTAAGGTAGCACGCTTGAACAGCTGCAACTCTGCGGGTAAATGCCATGGCATCTTATTGTCTAACCCTATAACTCGGTTATTCGCCATCGCTGCAATCATAGAAATAATCACTACTTTTTCCTCTACATCATTGGTCACACAATAGGTTTGTTACGGTACACCAGCACGGGCGCAATCGCCAGACCAAAACTCAGCCCAGTAAGAATGAAAATGGTTAATAAGCCATTCTCAACCACTTGCTGCAGTAACAAGGCACTGTAACCTTGGTGGTGCAAGAGCATCAAGCCTGTCATCGTTTTATAAGCGTAAACGCCTGGGATCATAGGGATCACAGCAGCGACCGTAACGACAGGACGTGGTATCAGCACTTTTCTTGACCAGGGTACGGTGGCTAAGCCTAATAAGGTAGCGGCTATAAACGAAGCCCATTCAATCGGCACATGCCAGTAAAGCAAAAGCGTACGGGAAGCATGAGAAATGGCAGCGAATACAAAACAAGCCTTCAGTGCTTGTCTCGGAACATTAAATAACAGGGCAAAGCCCATTGCAGCAATGCCCGCAAACAAGGCATCATCTGCCAGCATGAACAGTAGATCGGTCATAGCCAACCTCCCGCCTGCGCTAATTGTACCGCTAAGACAATGCCTAAGGTTGACGCCAGTGTAAGCAGTGTGGCGGTCATCCACCTAGCCATACCAATTGTCACATGGCCTTTCACCATATCCGATACCGCATTAATCAAGGGAAATCCGGGCACCAACTGTAATACACTGGTGATCATTACCAACTCAGGTTCATTTCCCCACGCCAAACCGCTGGCAAAACTACCAACAAATGTCGCTACAAATGCCGTAATAAAAAACACGGTTAGTAAGTTATGGTGTAATTGCATCAACCATTGCCGGATGCACATAGCAAGAAAACTGGTCACGAAGGTACACAGGAATATAATATAATCGCCACCAAATAGATGACTGAAGCTAGCGCAAGATAAGGCGACAAAAAAGGCCACCAATAAAGACGGATATTTAGCAATGTGTAAGTTATCGAGACGGCGTTTTACCGTATCGAGATCATAAATTTTCTTTTCAGCGAGAATGCAAATGCGTTGCACTTCGCACACGATGCCCATATCGATCCCGTGGACTTTCATCGTACGAGTTGTCGTTACGCAATTATCGCCCATACGAGAGGTCAGTATGATCGCTTTCGAGGTGAGCGCGATTTCAACACTGTCTAAACCAAAGGCAATACCGAGGCGCTCGGTGGTTTGCTCAATGATCCTGCTTTCTGCATTATAGGCTTGTAATAGCTGACCAGCGCGGGCTATTACTCGAGTAATGACAGTTTGCCGCTCATACCCAGTGTAGCTATCTATATTACTAGCAGCTGTATCGTCATTTACACTATTCATTAGTATTTTTTACCATCTATTCCCCGTCCACTAACAGATTGTAACCAAAAGTACCGGGAACAGACAGAATTAAATAGCAATAAACTTACCTTACACAAGCTACATCAAGATGCAGGCATTGGCGAGCGATTGGCTACTTGTTATCAAGTTGAAACTGTAGCCCCGTTTCAGCCTGATACCCAGCGCAGATCCACAAACCAACGGCACAAATCAATTTGTCATCATAATAAACCAGTGGCACGCGATCGCGTAACCAGGGTGCGACCTGGTATTCTTGGTATAATTTTTTAATACTGCGGGAGCCATGGCGACCAACTGGCTGGCATTTCCCCTGCCCCCTAAAACGAATAGTCACCCGCTGGTGCGCGGCAGGAATTTTGACGCAATATGCTAAATTATCGGTACTATTCATAACATCAGAACTACTCAAACCATCAATACAATGAAAAATCTGCGCAGTATTGTTATCTGAACCGAGTAACTGTATACGTAAACTGCCGACATTATCCGGCAAGGTAATCAACTGTGGACAGATTTCTGCCGTAGTAATTCCTGTCGTTATTGCAGCCGTTATTGCAGCCGTTATTACAATAATTTCATCTTTTAATTCTGCATAGTGCGCCACATTGTATAGCACGTCTTGGTAGCGGCGGAACTGACCCGCCTGCCAGCCCAATTGAGGATTGGCATCCTCGCCCGCATTAACCACTTCTTGCCAAAGCTTAGCCAAGTGATGACGACTCGGCATGGGAAATTCGAGCTGTGCCAACCAAAACCGGATCACGTTATTACGCCGGATCTTAGAGAGTTTTCTTAACTGAGGGATCTTTAATCCCGCCATACTATGCTGAATGAGCAACAGATCAGCCTGGGCTATTTCATCTGCCAATGTTTGCTGCTCGGCACAGAGTTCCGCACTACGATGCACAGCACTGGCAATCTGTGGCCAGCGTTGTTTTAAACGCGGGATAATATCATGGCGCAGAAAATTACGATCATAACTTTGATCGGCGTTACTTTCATCTTCAACCCAACTCAATTGATATTGCTGCGCATAATCAATTAAAGTTAACTGCAATTTATCGAGCAGGGGCCGACAGACCTGGCAGCCGGGCACGAGAGGAAAAGGCATCTGTTGGGCCATCGCAGATAACCCCTTGATTCCCGCTCCCCGCTTGAGTTGCAGCAGAAAGGTTTCTAGCTGATCGTCCAAGTGTTGACCCAGTAATAATACAGATTCGGTATTAAGGTGCAGAGCTATCGCCTGATACCGAGCGCTGCGTGCTTTCGCTTCCAAACTCTCTCTATTTTCGACGGTGAAATTGACTCTTTCTGCAACAAAATTAATACCGAGTGCTTGCGCTGTATTTGCACAATGTTCCACCCAACTGTCCGCATTGGCACTTAAACCGTGGTGAACATGGACAGCCAGATAAGTATGTTGTGGAAATAATTGTTTATAACGAGCAAGCAGGTGCAACAGCACATGAGAATCGAGTCCGCCACTATAGGCAAGGACAATTTTCTGAGGTCGAGCTGTGAGTTGCTGCAAGGCGGTTTGAAAGGTAAAAAGTAATGCCACAATAATGATCACCGTAAAAATAGACCGATGTAGTATATACCCATGATCATTCAAAATACTAACTCAGAGGCTAGCTTGAACGTAACGACCTCACATTATTCGGTTTAATACCCATTTCTTAGGGGGTATTAAACACAAAAAAGCCGCAGAAACTAAATAGTCACTGCGGCTTAATTAATCATCAATAAAAATCAACAATTCATCCGTTCATCAAATCAACAGGTCGTATTGGGCGGTAAGCTAACCTTAAAGACCAAACGACATCAATCGTTCATACCGATATTCGAGTAAAGTCTCACGGCCCAATTGTGTTAATTCTGCAAGATCTTCTTGAATTCGTTGTTTTAGGTTAGTTGCCATTAACGGCACGTCACGGTGTGCACCACCCAACGGCTCAGCAACGACTTGATTAATTAAATCTAATTCTTTCAAACGCCCAGCAGTGATACCCATAGCTTCTGCTGCTTGTGGCGCTTTATCTGCCGATTTCCATAAAATGGATGCACAACCTTCTGGTGAGATCACCGAGTAAGTACTGTATTGCAGCATGTTAACACGATCGCCGACACCAATGGCCAATGCACCACCTGAGCCGCCTTCACCGATCACAGTACAGACAACCGGTACTTTTAATTCCGCCATTTCTTTTAGGTTGCGTGCTATCGCTTCACTTTGCCCACGCTCTTCAGCCCCTACGCCAGGGTAGGCGCCCGGGGTATCAATAAAAGTAATGATCGGCATATTAAACTTTTCAGCCATTTTCATTAACCGTAATGCCTTGCGGTAACCTTCAGGGCGCGGCATACCAAAGTTACGCTTTAATTTTTCCGTTGTATCACGGCCTTTTTGCTGGCCAATTATCATCACCGGCATGCCATCTAACCGAGCGGTACCGCCAACAATAGCCGGATCATCTGCATAGGCGCGATCCCCAGCAAGTTCATCAAAATCAGTAAAGATATGCTGAATATAATCTAAGGTATAAGGCCGCTGCGGGTGACGTGCCATTTTAGCGACATCCCATGCTTTCAAGTCACTGAATATTTTTTTGGTCAGTTCGTCATTTTTCTTTTCTAGTCGTGCTATTTCATCTTGAAGATCAATTTCTTCAGAATTATTACCCACAATTTTTAATTCATCTATTTGAGCCTGCAATTCAGCAATCGGCTGTTCAAAGTCTAAAAAGTTTACGGCCATGAGGCGCAGTTTCCTTATCTAATTATATTGCTAACGTCGAGAACCAGACATTGTCATCATTAGTCAAATTCAAGCGCTACATTCCCAGAACCTAGCATGAGTTCTAACGCATATAGCAGTTCATCATTGGGAGACACACGCCATTCGACACCCAAGGTCAATTTAGCCTTAGCATCGACGCGCTGATAGTACACATTTATAGGGCAAGAACCGGCACGGTAAGGTTCCAGCGTATTAATAAACAGCCCCATAAACGTATCATTCATCTTTTCTGCATTAAGTTGCAAGCTTATACCACGCGCATAACGTTCACGCGCAGTTTCTATGTCCATAACTTCCCTGGCAGTCATTTTATACCCACCATTGAAATCGTCAAAGCTGACCTCTCCGGTAATCACCAAAATGCGATCTTTAGCAATATATTCTTCATAACGTTCAAATGCTTCAGAGAAGAACATCACACTTAATCGGCCACTTTTGTCATCAATTTCTAAGATCCCCATACGGGTCCCTTTTTTGGTGATTTTTACCTGTGCTGAGATCACCAAGCCTACTACAGAAACCACTTTACCACGCTCAGTCGGTTTGACATCTTTCAAGCGGTTACTGGAATAGCGCTTCACCTCTTTAATGTACTGGTTAAGCGGATGCCCGGTAAGATAAAGTCCTAAGGTTTCTCGCTCCCCTTCTAGCCAAACTTTATCCGGCCATTCGGGGACATCTGCAAATTTACTCTCAACCTCATCCGGCTCTGTGGTTAAGAGGCCAAATAAGTCAGTCTGGCCATGGGATTCAGCAAATGCATGTTGTACTGCCGCTTTCATCGCTTCCGGTAAAGTCGCATGCAATGCAGCCCGATGCGGTCCCAATTTATCTAATGCGCCAGCATAAATTAATTTTTCCATCACACGTTTGTTGATTTTTTTTAGGTCAACACGATTACAGAAATCAAATAAATCCTGAAATTGACCACCACTTTCACGTGCAGCAATGATGGCATCAATAGGGCCTTCACCAACACCCTTGATCGCACCAATACCATAGATAATAGTCTGGTCTTCATCCACATTAAATTTAAATAGTCCCTTATTCACATCCGGCGGTAAGATTTTTAACCCCATACGCTCGACTTCGTCGACAAGGGTGACGATCTTCTCCGTATTATCCATGTCCGCCGACATCACTGCGGCTATAAAGTAGGCAGGATAATGAGTTTTCATCCACAGGGTTTGGTATGAAACTAACGCATAAGCCGCTGAGTGGGATTTATTAAACCCATAACCCGCAAACTTTTCTACTAGATCGAAGATCTTCATCGACAAATCACCGTCGACACCGTTATTGATAGCGCCCTCTTTGAACGTGCCGCGCTGTTTCTCCATCTCTTCCAGTTTTTTCTTACCCATGGCACGGCGCAACATATCTGCACCACCCAGAGTATACCCGGATAAGACCTGCGCAATTTGCATAACCTGTTCCTGGTACAGGATAATGCCATAAGTCGGATCCAGAATTTCTTTCAGTGACTCATGTTGATATTGCGCATCGGGATAAGACACCTCTTCCCGGCCATGTTTTCGGTCAATGAAGTTATCTACCATGCCTGACTGCAGTGGCCCAGGTCGAAATAGGGCCACCAAGGCGATCATATCTTCAAAGCAATCGGGTTTTAACCGGCGGATCAGATCTTTCATGCCGCGTGATTCTAATTGGAAAACAGCGGTTGTCTCTGAACGCTGCAGCAGATCAAAACAAGACTGATCGGTAATATCGATCGATTCAATTCGGATCGCTTTTTTACCCTGCTTAATCAAGTGTGGGTTAGCCATGTCTAACGCCCACTGAATAATGGTTAAAGTTCTTAAACCTAAGAAATCGAACTTAACTAACCCAGCATACTCAACGTCATTTTTGTCAAACTGAGTAACCGGGTTATTGCCTTCATCATCACAATAAAGCGGGGCAAAATCGGTTATCACGGTAGGTGAAATAACAACACCACCGGCATGTTTACCCGCATTGCGGGTTACCCCTTCCAGTTTCCGTGCCATATCAACCAGTGCACGGACCTCTTCATCACCCTGATATAATTCATCTAACCGTGGCTCAACATCCCAGGCTTTTGCTAGCGTCATGCCAGGGTCACCAGGGATTAACTTAGAAATACGATCGACAAAGCCAAACGGATGACCTAACACCCGGCCGACATCGCGGATAACCGCTTTTGCTGCCATGGTACCGAAAGTAATAATCTGACTCACGGCATCACGACCATACATTTCAGCAACGTGATCGATAACCTCATCACGGCGATCCATGCAAAAATCGACATCGAAATCGGGCATAGATACCCGTTCAGGATTAAGGAATCGTTCGAACAGCAATTCATATTCGAGCGGATCTAGATCGGTGATTTTTAACGCATAAGCAACCAATGAGCCAGCACCTGAACCTCGCCCAGGGCCAACCGGAATATTATTATCTTTACTCCACTGGATAAACTCCATAACGATAAGGAAGTAACCAGGAAAACCCATATCGTTAATAACTTTCAGTTCAATATTAAGACGGTCTTCGTAGGCGGGACGCTGCCGCTCACGTTCTTCCAGATCGGGGAACAGAAAAAGTAACCGTTCTTCCAGTCCCTCTTCAGAAACCTTAACCAAAAAGTCGCCTGTAGATAAGTCACCTGTCGGAAAATTCGGCAAAAAATACTCACCCAACCGCACAGTAGCATTACAGCGTTTACCAATTTCAACCGAATTTTGCAATGCTTCCGGGATATCGGCAAACAACGCACACATTTCTTCTTCACTGCGCAGGTATTGTTGTTTGCTGTACAAACGAGGACGACGTTTGTCTTCCAGAGTATAACCGTCATGAATCGAAACTCGGACTTCGTGAGCGTCAAACTCTTCTGCAGTTAAGAACACCACATCATTGGTGGCGACAACCGGTATTTGCTGCTCAGTGGCCATCGCCACCGCCATATGCAGGTAAGTTTCCTCATCCTGTCGACCGGTACGGACCAGTTCAATATAGTAGTTGTCAGCAAAATGTGTTTGATAAAAACTCAGGCACTTTTGTGCCAATTCACTATTCCCCTTAAGCAAGGCCTTGCCCAGATCACCATTACGGGCACCGGAAAGCAAGACAATGCCCTCGGCATGCTCAACCAGCCAGGCTTTATCAATAATAGCCCGGCCACCAATATGGCCTCGGTTATAAGCCTTAGAGAGCAAAACCGTAATGTTATTGTAGCCTTTATTATCTTTGGCTAAAGCGGTTACCTTAAACTGCTCATCAGCAAATTCATCACTTTGTACCCAAAAGTCTGCACCGATAATAGGTTTTATCCCGGCACCTTGAGTTGCACCATAAAACTTAACTAAAGCGCACAGGTTAGACTGATCCGTTAAGGCTATAGCGGGCATGTTCAGCTCTTGCATACGTGCAACCAGCTTTTTAATACGCACTAAGCTATCCACCAGGGAGAACTCAGAGTGTAAATGAAGATGAATAAAACGAGGTTCTGCCATAAAAATGCGACTTACTCTGTGGTTAAATTATGTTAAGTAAAGTGGAACCGATAAAATCAGTACTATTCAGCGCTCTATTTAACAGAGCTGATTAAAGCAAACCAAGTGCACGTTGCACAGGTTTAAAACTCTTACGGTATTCTTCAGTTGGTCCCAACGCGGCTAATTTTTCCATATGCGCCTTGGTTGGGTAACCTTTATGCTGAGCGAAGCCGTACTCCGGATAACGCTCATCAAGGGCTACCATCTCACTGTCACGAACTACCTTTGCCAAGATAGAAGCCGCACTTATTTCGGCGACGCGTAAATCCCCTTTCACAATCGCTTCTGCTGGCATAGGGAGAGCGGGACAACGGTTACCGTCAATCATTACATATTCAGGCTGGATGTGCAGGCCGGCAACTGCGCGCTGCATAGCCACCATTGTCGCCTGTAAAATATTCAGCTCATCGATTTCACTTGGGCTGCAACGCCCTATGCTCCAAGCTAACGCCTTTTCCTTAATTTCCGGAAATAATAGCAGACGCTTCTTTTCACTTAATTTTTTCGAATCGGTTAAGCCGATAATCGGATTATTGGGATCGAGGATGACCGCAGCGGTAACGACATCACCGACTAAAGGGCCACGCCCGACTTCATCAACGCCGGCAACCAGTTTACCCACAGGATAGATTATCTCATCAAACATTTGCTTCACCTGTCGTACTATTAATTAATTCTAGCACTGCGTCAGCCGCTTGTTTATCCGCATCGCACCGGATCTGCTGATGCAGTTCAGTAAAACGGGCAAGTAACGCCGCATTATCCGTTTCCAGTAACTTGGCCATCGCCTCTGCTAACAGCGCTGGCTGGCAGTCGTCTTGCAGCAATTCCGTCACTATCTCTTCTTTCGCCAGCAGATTAGGTAAAGACACAAAAGGTGCTTTCATCAGCCGCAGCATAATTTTATACGTCATGGGTTTAACGCGATAACCAACCACCATAGCGCGTTTCATCAGCATCGTTTCCAATGCAGCCGTGCCTGACGCTAACAATACTGCGTCGGCAGCGGCCATCGCTTCGCGTGCCTGCCCATCGAGGATAATGAGTGCTAATTCAGGGGCGACCTGTTGCTTGATCGCCAGAAACTGCTGCTTCCGCGCTTCATTGACCATGGGTACAATAAATTCAATATCGTCAAAGCGTTGTTTCAACAGTGCTGCAGTTTCTAAGAAGCTTGCCGATAATAATCCGACTTCACCCGCACGACTTCCTGGTAATATTGCCACGTAACGAGACTTTTCATTGAGCGTGAGTTGTTTGATGTTAGCCAGCCTGTCCGCGCCTGTTAAAGGAATCGAATCGGCCATAGTATGACCGATAAAGCGGCAGGGGACATCATATTCATCGTAAAACGCCTTCTCAAAGGGTAAGAACGCCAGGACCATATCAACCGCTTTTTTGATCTTAAAAACCCGTTTCTGGCGCCATGCCCACACTGATGGGCTCACATAATGCACGGTTTTAATGCCGGCTTGTTTCAGCTTCAGCTCTATCGGTATATTAAAGTCGGGGGCGTCAACACCAATAAATATATCGGGTGGATCCTGTTTAAAGTGCGCCAATACTTCGCGCTTGATTTTAAATAATCGCGGTAAGCGCCCAAGCACTTCAACTAAGCCAAATACAGAGAGCTCTTCCATTTCAAACAGGGCTTTTGCTCCCAGGGCTTGCATGCGGGGGCCGGCAATACCTTCAAATATGGCATCAGGATGACGGGATTGGATTTCTTGGATCAGGGCGGCGGCTAAAATATCGCCGGAGACTTCCCCGGCGATAATACCAATTCGTAATGGTTTAGGTGTCATTGTAAGCTATCTATAAGAATGCGATTAACGAATAATACCACGTTCATTGGTTTTTAAAAATTCAGTTAACAGGGCAACGCTTGGCTGCGCCTTTGCACTCTCTTCCAACTCAGTCAATGCTTCAGCAATCGTCTTACCACTGCGGAAGATAACGCGATAGGCACGCTTCACGGCTTTGATAGCGTCAGCATCAAAACCACGTCGCCTCAAACCTTCGGAATTGATGCCAAAAGGTTTAGCATGGTGGCCAGAAGCCATTACATACGGAGGGATATCTTTAATGATAACCGATCCGCCAGCAATGAACGCATGCGCGCCAACTTTGCCAAACTGATGAATAGCCGCATGACCACCAAAGATGACAAAATCACCAATATGGACATGTCCTGCCAACGTAGCATTGTTGGCAAAAATGCAATTATCTCCGATGATAACATCATGGGCAACATGAGCATTCACCATAAACAGGCAGTTACTGCCAATCTTAGTTAAGCTATTGTCCTGCACGGTCCCGCGATGAATAGTAACACCTTCACGGAATACGTTATTGTCGCCGATCTCAAGTCGGGTCGCTTCACCTGCATATTTCAAGTCTTGGCACTCTTCGCCAATCGAACCATACTGGAAGAAACGGTTACCTTGACCTATTTTACACGGTCCTTTGATAACGACATGAGACGCGATAACACAGTCATCGCCAATCTCAACATTTTCACCTATGATTGACCAAGGGCCAATTGCTACGTTTTTTCCGATCTTTGCAGTTTCATGCACGATCGCAGTTACATGGATCACTACACACTCTCTCGTCTTGCGCACATGATTTCAGCGTCACACACAATCTCACCATCGACTTTTGCAATAGCGATAAAGCGGCCGATCCCACGGCGTTCTTTGATTAATTCAACATGGAGATGTAGCACATCACCAGGCACCACAGGCTTACGAAAACGTGCCTTATCGATTCCAGCAAAGTAATACAACTCATTCTTACCAGGTGCACCACCTGATTTATAACCCAGCACACCCGATGCCTGTGCTAAGGCTTCAAGAATCATAACACCTGGCAAAATTGGTTGTTGTGGGAAGTGTCCCGTAAATTGAGGTTCATTTACCGACACATTTTTAATACCATGCAGCGATTTACCAGGTACATAGTCAAGTACTCTGTCAATAAGCAGGAATGGATACCGATGCGGTAATAATGACATTATTTCTTGTATTTCAATTCGGTTTAGTTGTTCACTCAAAATTTTATTCCTGTAACAGTGAAAGCTTAACTGTACTAAGCTTTTTCTAGCTTAGTTTTTCTAATTTAGACAGTCGCTTATGCATATCATCAATTTTCATCAGTCGCGCTGTCTGTCTACGCCATTCACGATTTGATTGTGCTGGAATACCCGAAGAATAGACCCCCGCCTTATCAATTGGCCGCATAACCATAGACATACCCGTGACTGTCACGTTATCAGTAATTTCAATATGCCCATTAATGACACTACCACCACCGACTAAACAGTTTTTACCCAGTTTCAGGCTCCCCGCAAACAGGGTACCACCGGAAACAGCAGTATTCTCACCGATTTGAACATTATGGGCCACTTGACATAGGTTATCAAGGATCACCCCATCGGCAATAATCGTATCATCTAATGCCCCACGATCCACTGCGGTACATGCCCCGATCTCTACTCGGTCACCAATAACGACCCCACCCAATTGGGGGATTTTTATCCACTTACCTGCATCATTGGCATAACCAAAACCGTCTGCGCCAATGACAGTACCACTTTGTATTAAACACTGAGAACCTATTGTTACTCCGTGATAAATGGTCACATTCGCCCATAATTTACTATCCTGACCGATGCAGGTATTTTTTCCTATAAAGCAGCCAGCCCCAATGATAACGCCATCGGCGAGGGAAACGCCGGTTTCGATCACCGCGTTAGCGCCAATGGCAACATTGCTGCCTAATATAACATCTGCTGCAATGACAGCGCTAGGCGCAATATTAGTCGCAGGGGCAGGTGTTGTATCAAGCAGCTGAGCAACCAGAGCAAAACCGACATAAGGGTTTTTCATCACTAGGGCATTAGTTGTGCAAGCAGCAAGGTCTTCTGGCTTCACAATAACCGCCGACGCTTCAACTGTCGCTAGCTGCGGACTGTATTTGCTATCGTTTAAAAAAGTGATGCTACCTGGCTGTGCTTTTTGCATCGAGCTAATCGCATTGATTTCCACGCTGCCGTCGCCATGTAACTCAGCCTTAATTGCAGTTGCTATTTGTTGTAACGTGATTGCCATCTAAAACCCTTTATTCTTATTAACAATACTATTTATCTTAATTTTTATTTTATTTATTAATTACCGTATTACTTACTTAACTCTTGTATCACTTTATCTGAAATATCGAGCTTCGGATTAACAAATAAGATTGTCTGTTTCGCAAGAACCAAATCATAACCTTCTCGCTGAGATACTGTTTCAACCGCTTTTTGTACTAACATTAACAACTTATTCTGCTCAATCTGACCACGACGCTGTCTATCTTCATCGAATTCACTTTTTTTGCGTTCTAACTGTGAACTAAGCTCTTTCAGTTTACGCACGGTACTGGTTTTCTCTTGCTGTGTCATTAGCGCTACATCACGCTTGGCTTTCTGATCCAGTTCAAGCAATGCTTTCTGCAACTGCTTCAATTCAGCCATGCGTGGTTGAAACTCTTCACTCATTTTTTTGCCTACCGCTTCACGTTGCGGTAATTGCTGCAAAACTTTACCGGCGTCGACAACCGCATAACCTGCGGCAGTCGCTGTAAATGAAGCGCCTAGGACAAGTGCTAATGTAGTAGCTTTAATTAACTTTTTCATTTTTTTCCCTGATTCAATTTGTTCAAATTTAGAAAGTGGTACCAATATTAAAGGTAAAGACTTCTGTTTTGTCCCCTTCGTATTCTTTTAGTGGTGTGGCCAGAGAAAATACCAACGGTCCCATTGGCGATAGCCACTGCAGACTTACACCCACTGACGCACGTATACGCATAGGGTCAGAATAATCACCAAAGTATTCACAGTTATCTAAGCATTCTTGTGCTGAAAACGAATCAAAATCAAACTCCGTATCCCACACTGATCCCGCATCCACAAACAGCGTCGTACGCACTAAATTGGCGTATTCTTCACTTAAGAACGGCGTCGGGAAAATAAGCTCAATACTGGCAGTGGCCAAAGCATTACCGCCAATTGATGAATCTGTTGCTACATACCCTTCATTACCACTAGAAGGCTTATAAGCAGTTTGCAACCCCTTCGGACTCACCGTATTGCTGTTAAAACCACGTACCGAGTAGAAGCCCCCTGCGTAGTAGTTTTCATAAAACGGTAGTACATGATCATCGCCATTATCGGTAGAACCGTAACCATTACCATATGCAAGCCGCCCGCGCATCAATACCGACCAACGGTGGTTGGTCGACAGTGGTACGTAATATTTATTATCTAAGCTTACCTTGAAGTATTGCACATCAGAGGTAGGAACAGTCATCGTGAAACTCGCCTTCTGCTCTGAACCAGCAGTAGCAAAAACGCCACGGTTGAGGGTTCTACGTCGCCATGATGTTGATACATCAAACCCTTGGAAAACCACGAAGTTATCACCAGCTTCCACGTTGTCCTTATAGATCGTCCAAAAGTCATTCGATTGCGCATAAGAAGTTGTCTGAGAAATTTTATTCCACTCATAACCGAGGCTAAAACTTAAGGTATTATTTTCATTAACCGGAAAACCTAACGTCCCTGAAACACCATAGGTACGGTTGTTATAATCAACAATATCCGCCTCAGATGCTTCGAAATCGGTAAAGTAAATTTTACCACCAAAGCTG
The DNA here is from genome assembly GCA_047628235.1 of Moritella sp. GTDB lineage: Bacteria > Pseudomonadota > Gammaproteobacteria > Enterobacterales > Moritellaceae > Moritella. Next base: position 8,364 of record JBLHPA010000013.1, on the reverse strand, counting down.
ACGCCATCGGCAGTAAAATAAGGGTCGGTATAATTGATGTTGGCATTCTTTGAGTAATCATTGGTGCTTACATTAATCCCCGCTTTATTGCCCGTACCAAAAAAGTTGTCCTGCTGAATACCCGCATTCAAGCTCAAACCAGACTCAGAACCATAGCCGACGCCTGCATTAAAGGAACCGGCAGGCTGCTCTTTAACTTGCACGTTAACATCAACAACATCCATCTCGCCCGGTACACGAACAGTATTGGTGGTTACAGTTTCAAAGAAACCAAGCTGATTAAGTCGTGTTTTAGAGCGGTCAATAGACTGGTTAGATAACCAAGTACCTTCCATCTGGCGCATCTCACGGCGTAATACTTCATCCTTAGTGACATCATTACCGGAAAAATTAATCCGGCGCACATAAATCCGTGGACCTGGCTCTACAGAAATGGTCAAATTAACGGTATGATCGTCATCGTTAATTTCAGGGTAAGTCGTTACTTTTGGATAGGCGTACCCAAATTGGCTTAAATAACGACTGAGGTTATTCTCGGTAGCAGTAACACTGGCTCCACTGTAAAGATTCCCCGTTCTCAATGATAGCAAACTGCGTAACTGCGTTTCTTTATCGAGTAAGTTTCCGGTCAGAGTAACATGACCCAACTTATACAGTTCACCTTCATCTAACTGCAGCGTGACATAGATCCCCTGTTTATCAGAGGTCATGGATACCTGAGTCGATTCGGTTTTAAAGCGGATATAACCATTATCGACGTAATGACTACGTAATTTCTCTAAATCGCCAGCTAACATTTGTTTTTGATATGGCTGATCAGCCATAAAGTTCCACCACGGCGTGTCGTCAGTCAGATCAAACAGGCGTTTAAGCTCAGCAGTCGAGTAAATGGTATTACCGATAATATTAAACTGCTTAATTTCCGCTTGCTTACCTTCAACAAAGCTGAACTTAATATCAACACGATTACGGGGCAACGGTGTAATGATAGTATTAATCTGGGCACTATAACGACCAGCACCATAGTAAAACTCCTGTAAACCCTGCTCGACAGAGCGGATAATCGTGCGGTCAATGGGTTCACCAACTCGAATACCTGAAGCCTGTAAACTCTCTTTTAACTGCTCTTCCGGGATAGCTTCATTACCAACGAATTCAACATTACTAATCGTCGGTAATTCAGTAACTTTAAAGATTAACGTAGCGCCATCACGATATAACTCAATATCTTCGAAATTACCCGAAGCATAAAGTTTTTTCACTGCCAAGGCGACATCACTGCTGCCAATACTATCCCCTTCTCGCAGTGGGATATTCATTAATGCAGCCCCGAGTGTTACGCGCTGTAAACCTTCAACTTGAATATCTTCAACAATAAAGTTATTTGAGGTAGTAATCGTGCTGGCATTTGCTAATAAACAGGCACTCGAAAAAAGTGCACCAGCTAAAAATCTATTAATCATCATTCTTATTAAATAATCCCTAAAACGTAATTCAATGATTTATAAACGAGAAAAATCATTAAATAAGGCAATTCCCGTTAATAGCATAATAATAACCGAACCAATTTTAAAACCCACTTCTTGTACCTTTTCAGATACCGGGCGCCCAGTTATAAGTTCAAATGTGTAATATACCAAATGACCACCATCTAATACTGGCAGTGGCATTAAATTCATTAATCCAAGATTAACACTGATTAAGGCTAAAAAGCCTAAAAAATAGACCAACCCATAATCAGCACTGGCACCCGCACTTTTGGCAATAGAGATAGGTCCGCTGAGATTATTGAGCGAAATATCACCCGTAATCAAACGGCCAATCATTTTAAACGTGAGCGTGGTTAGTTGCCATGTTCGTGCTACAGATTTCTCTACGGAGTCAAGAATACCATATTGAATATCAACAAGATAATCTTCTGGATAACTTGCTACTACAGGCGCGACGCCGAGATATCCGGTTTCAATACCCGCGGCATTAGATTTAGATTTTGGTGTTACCGTTAACAGCACCTCCTGTGCATCACGTATAACAGTGATAGGTAGCGCCTGGTTAGGATTATTCTGAATAACCTCTACCAACATCTGCCAACTTGTTACGGGTTTCTGAGCAATTGCAACCACCTTATCACCCGCTAACAAACCCGCTTTTTCCCCCGCACTGCCGCTAATCACTTGCGCAAATACTAGGCTTATTTCAGGTGTATAGGGTTTCAAACCAATACTGGTGATCGGCGATTCACGTTCAGGATCAAAATGCCAGTCACGTAAATCGACTTGCCGAGAGACTTCATAATTAGTTTGTTCTAGGAATAGCGTCATGGTCATTGACTGCTCGCCCATGTGCTCCACTAGTTTGAGATTAACATCACTCCAATCAAGTACAGCCTGACCATCAATGGTGGTGATAACTGACTGTGCGGGGACGTCGGCCTGAGCCATGATCGAGTATGCCGTGATCTCACCAATAACCGGTTTAACACTCGGTACTCCGATCATGTACATGAACCAAAAGGCGATAATTGCCAAGACAAAGTTCGCCAATGGTCCCGCCGCTACAATCGCAATCCGAGCAAGCACAGGTTTGCTGTTAAACGATTGTGATTTTAGCGCATCCGGAACCTCTTCAACCCGCTCATCAAGCATCTTCACGAAGCCGCCGAGTGGAATCATGGCAACAACATATTCGGTGCCATCTTTACCTGTGCGCATCCATAGCGGTTTACCAAAACCGATAGAAAAACGTAATACTTTAACGCCGCATTTACGTGCGACCCAAAAATGACCAAATTCGTGTATTGCAACCAAAATACCAAGCGCAATAATAAATGCACCTAGATTCCATAGAGACGATATCATTTTATAACTCTGCTTATAATTTGCTGGGCGTTGGATCGCGCTGAAAGATCAATGTCGATTAAAGCGTCTAAATCATCCGGTTCTGAAATGGCTAATCCGTCGAGTACACTCGCGGTAACATTCGCTATCGCTGTAAAATTTATTTTTCCGGTTAAAAATGCAGCAACAGCCTCTTCATTTGCTGCATTGAGGGTAGTTGTTGCGGCCTGCCCCTGGTAGCAAGCATCGATAGCCAGTTTCAAGCACGGATAACGCTGATAGTCTGGCTGCAGAAAAGTGAGTTCACTCATACTAAAAAAATCGAGGGGTTTGACCCCGGATGGGATCCGTTTCGGATAGGCCATCGCATGTGCAATCGGCGTACACATATCCGGTTCCCCCATTTGCGCAATGACCGAACCATCAGTATATTGAACCATCGAGTGGATCACTGATTGTGGATGAACCACAACCTGAATTTGCGCTTCATCGGCATTGAATAACCACTTAGCCTCAATGTATTCCAGTCCTTTATTCATCATGGTAGCCGAATCAACCGAGATCTTTTGTCCCATTGACCAGTTGGGATGTGCGCAAGCTTGCGCGGGTGTAACCGCGGCAAGGCGCTCAATATCAGTATAACGAAACGGGCCACCAGACCCTGTTAATAAAATCTTACTGACCCCCTCAGCAACCAGATCACAGAAGCCTAAATTACCTTGCACCAACGCGGGCATGGCCTGAAAAATAGCATTATGTTCACTATCAATCGGTAGTAATTCAGCGCCACTGGCTTTAACCGCATCCATAAATAGTGAGCCAGACATAACAAGTGCTTCTTTATTCGCCAGCAAAATACGCTTGCCAGCTTTGACTGCTGCCATGGTTGGCATTAAACCCGCTGCGCCAACGATGGCCGCCATCACCATATCATTCTCGTCCAACGCGGCTACCTGACATAATGCCGGCATGCCAGAGAGCACTTCGGTAGGACTGTTGTACAATTTTAATTCTTGCGCCAGTTTCTGGGCTGCCATTTCATCCAGCATAACGGCATAGTGCGGTTTAAATTCTACACATTGCATGAGCATTTCTGCCACATTGCTGTTTGCTGTTAAAGCTTGCAACTGAAAGCGGTCAGGATTCTGACGAATTACTGCAAGCGTGCTTTTACCAATAGAACCGGTGGCACCTAAAATCGTCAATCCAATCACAACACTACTCCCTTAAACACAAACTAAATAAATAACCGCAAAAACCGGTAGTGCAGCCGTAAGGCTGTCAATACGATCAAGAATGCCACCGTGACCGGGTAACAAGGTGCCACTGTCTTTAACACCAGCCTCACGTTTAAACATACTCTCATTGAGATCACCGAGGGTTGATGATAGCGAGGTAACAAAACACGTGAACAGGATTACGACAATCTTACTGCCATCGAGTTCCCCGGAAGGTGTTACCGTCATCACAACTGCAGCAATTAATGCGATCAACATTGAAACTGAGACACCACCAAGAAAGCCTTCTCGCGTTTTACCCGGACTCACTTTCGGTGCTAACTTATTTTTACCGAATTTTTTACCAACAAAATAGGCACCCGAATCAGCCCCCCAAACGAGGAACATCACTAGCATCACCAACCAAGCACCCGCCATTTGATCATGGGCGAAGCCATAAGAACGCAGCGCTAACATGCCCCAAAAGAATGGCACCAAGGTAAAGACACCAAAAACCACCTTCACAAAGGTATTACCACTCCACAACTTAGCACTGTTTGGGTAGGTTAATACCAAGGCTAAACATGCTAGCCACCACACGGCACCAATCGCTAAAATAGCGCTAACGATGGGATTTAAAGTAATTTTCCCTGCCGTAACCTGCCAAATATGTAAAACATCTGGCGGAACAACGAGCAAACTAGCCCCCAGCAACAGCGAATAACCAACAATGAGTGCATTAGGTAATTTATGATTTTCTTTGTCAACGAGCACCGCCCACTCTTTTGTGGCTAATATGAAAATGCCAGCAATGGCCAGTGCATACCATTGAAGTGGAAGAAAGAAGATAGCCGCAAGAGCTAATGGTGCTAAAACTAGCGCTGTAGTAATTCGTTGTTTGAGCAAAAGTTGTTCCCCTATTGAAATCAGTATCCGGTATATAGGCCAGAGTACTATCCTTTATTTTTATTATTTATTTTTACTTGTCAATATATGTCTGACTTGTTCACCGGTGCCACCGAAGCGGCGTTCACGCTCCACGAAATTAAAAATGGCGTCTTCGAAAGCACTTTCATCAAAGTCAGGCCATAATATATCGCTAAAATACAGCTCCGCATAAGCCATCTGCCAGAGCAGAAAGTTACTAATCCGATGATCACCCCCAGTACGGATCATAAGATCAACAGCGGGTTGATCTGCCATTGCAATATAACGACCGAGCATTTTCTCATCAATTTGATCGACAGTAATATCGCCAGCACAGGCTGCTTTGGCAGCTTTCAGTGCCGCTTGAGCTATGTCCCATTGGCCGCCATAATTTGCTGCGATGTTGAGTTTTAATTTGCTGTTATTACCCGTTAATGCTTCAGATTCTGCTATTTTTTTTTGAATACTCGGGCTAAAAGCCGAGACATCACCGATGATCTTTAAGCAAATCTGATTTTTATGTAATTTTTTTACTTCTCGCGTTAATACGGTCATGAATAACGTCATCAACATGCTAACTTCAGCTTCAGGTCTACGCCAATTTTCGCTACTAAATGCAAACAGTGTTAACGATTGGACTCCCATGCTCAATGCGCTTTTTACGGCGCGACGAACAGACTTTACGCCTTCATGATGACCTTTAACGCGGAGTTTTCCGCGCTGCTCAGCCCAGCGGCCATTGCCGTCCATAATGATTGCAACGTGTTTGGGGATCGAATTGTTTACTAAAGCTTCGAGCTCTATTGAATTGACCATTACTGTGTATCCGTTAAAAACTATGTTTACCCATTAAAAATTAAAACGCCGCGTAAAAACACGGCGTTTTTAAGGAGAGTGGTAACTGAATTACACTTCCATTAAATCTTTTTCTTTATCTGCTAGCACTGTATCTACTTGCTTGATGAAAGTATCCGTTAATTTTTGGATCTCATCTTGAGCGCGGCGATCTTCATCTTCACCAATCTCTTTTTCTTTCAGTAGTGCCTTCACATCACCATTGGCATCACGACGGATATTACGAATAGCAACGCGAGTCTGTTCAGCGTCGGCACGCACTACCTTGATCAAACCTTTACGGCGTTCTTCCGTTAATGCTGGCAACGGAATACGAATGTTGGTGCCCGCCGATTGTGGATTAAGCCCCAGATCAGACATCATAATCGCTTTTTCTACCGCTTTCACCATAGTAGCATCAAACACCGTAATGCTCAGCGTACGTGAATCTTCAGTACCAACGTTACCAATTTGGTTAAGCGGCGTATTTGCACCGTAATAAGAAACTGAAATACCATTTAAGATACTCGGATGAGCACGACCAGTACGCACTTTAGAAAGTTGACCTTTTAACGCTTCAATGCTTTTGCCCATACGGCTTTTTGCATCATCTTTAATTTCGTTGATCACAACGTGTTCCTTCATTTTTAGCGCAGCATATCGCACTATTTATCTGTGAGAATTTACTTACCTAGTGTAAATCAATTCAATTTAGAGGTCTTGTTAAAATACCGCTAAATTTAAAACAATTTTATTTATTTACTGAATATGAGATCCAGTTTTATTTCTTTACTGCATTTGAAATTAATGTACCTTCAGCTTCCCCCATAATAACACGACGTAATGCACCTGGTTTATTCATGTTGAATACACGCATCGGTAAGTTATGATCACGCGCCAGAGTAAATGCGGATAAATCCATAATTTTTAGCTCTTTAGCTACGACTTCATGGTAGTCAAGCGTATCGTAAAATTCAGCATCCGGGTTTTTAATTGGATCTTCTGAGTATACACCATCAACTTTGGTTGCTTTTAACACGATATCCGCTTCAATTTCGATACCACGCAAACAAGCCGCTGAATCGGTTGTACAAAATGGGTTACCTGTGCCGGCAGAGAAAATGACAACACGGCCAGTTTTCAATAAACTAATCGCTTCAGCCCAGTTATAACTGTCACATACGCCGCGCAATTCGATGGCCGACATCAGACGAGCGTTCACATAGGCACGGTGGAGTGCATCACGCATAGCCAAGCCATTCATCACAGTCGCTAACATACCCATGTGATCGCCCACTACACGATTCATTCCAGCTTCAGCCAGACCTGCACCGCGGAATAAGTTACCGCCACCAATAACCAAACCAACTTGAACACCTAACTCAACAATTTCTTTGATTTCTTGTGCCATGCGATCTAACACTTTCGCATCAATACCAAATTGCTCATTTCCCATTAGCGCTTCACCGCTAAGTTTTAATAGAATACGACGATATGCAGGTTTTGGGTTGGTAGTCATAAAGCTCTCTCTATCCTAATTGTGGAAAAACCGCAGCCTGAGCCGCGGTCTATATTAAATCTTAAACGCTAATTAAATTACGCGTTTTTTGCTGCTGCAACTGTTGCTGCAACTTCAGCTGCAAAATCATCTTCAGCTTTCTCGATACCTTCACCCACTTCGATGCGGATAAAGTTTTCAACGTCTACGCCTTCTTCTTTAAGAAGCTGACCAACAGTTTTTGATGGATCCATGATGAAAGCTTGACCTGTAAGGCTAACCTCACCAGTAAATTTCTTCATACGTCCAACAACCATTTTCTCAGCAATCTCTTGTGGTTTACCACTGTTTACAGCAATTTCCACTTGGATTTGACGTTCTTTTTCAACAACTGATGCTGGCACATTTTCAGGCTTAACAAATTCAGGCTTAGCTGCTGCTACGTGCATAGCGATTTTCTTAGCTAGCTCTGCGTCACCACCTTTAAGAGCAACAACAACACCGATAGTGCCGCTGTGTACGTATGCCGCTAGGTTTTCACCTTTAATTACAACTGAACGACGAACATTGATGTTCTCGCCGATTTTAGCAATGAGATTAGCGCGTGCTTCTTCAACTGTGAGTTCAGCATCGAATTTAGCCGCTAATAGTGCTTCAGCAGAATTGAATTCGCCAGCGTGAGCAACCTCTGCAACTTGATTAGCAAATGCTAGGAAGCTTGCATCTTTTGCTACGAAGTCTGTTTCAGAGTTGATTTCAACGAGAACAGCAACGCCGTTATCAACTTTAATCTTAACTACGCCTTCAGCAGCAATACGGCCCGCTTTTTTAGCCGCTTTAACAGCGCCTGATTTACGCATGTTCTCGATTGCAAGTTCCATATCGCCTTCAGATTCAACTAAAGCTTTCTTACAATCCATCATACCTGCAGCTGTACGTTCGCGCAGTTCTTTAACCATTGCAGCAGTAATTGCCATGGGTAATTTCCTCAATTTCTATACGAAAAAAAACAGGAGCCAAAAGGCTCCTGTTAACTAAATAGTGCACTTAG
>JBLHPA010000012.1:0-37293 GCA_047628235.1 Moritella sp. | reverse complement strand
GCGGGTGGCATTGGCTTTGATGTTGCTGAATATCTTGTGCATACGCAGGAACATGATGCCGTGTCGGCTAGCCAAGATATAGCAACATTTATGCGAGAGTGGGGGGTCGACCTGAGTGTGCAGCATCGCGGAGGTTTAGTGCCAGCGCAAGCGGCTAAAGCTCAGAGAGATGTCTATTTATTACAGCGTAAAGCCAGTAAAGTTGGTGCCGGACTAGGTAAAACATCCGGTTGGGTGCACAGAGCTGGGCTTAAAAGTAAACAGGTGAAGATGCTTAATGGCGTTGAATATGTGAAAGTGGATGATGCTGGTTTGCATATTTTATTGGCAGGAGAGCCTCAGATATTGGATGTAGATAATATCATTATTTGTGCAGGTCAAGATCCGCTGCGCGAGTTGCAGGAACAATTAATGATAGCAAATCAAAGTGTGCATTTAATTGGTGGTGCTGATGTTGCGGCTGAGCTAGATGCCAAGCGTGCGATTAAGCAAGGCTGTGAATTAGCGGCATTAGTGTAATTCCCCGCACCACTAGTGCACGCCTTATCATCCTTAAATTCATTGAGGGTGATAGGGTTTCTTTCCTTATTTTTCGATATTTCAACAGATTAAAACTTGTGTTTTAATTTAATAGTCACATTTATTTTTGTGTATTCATGATATAACAGTAATAAATCAGTCTAAGCTGTTTCGGTATAGAATAAGTACAACATGATAAGTAAGAGGAAATAATGGCAAAATTAAAGAATGAAAAAAAGCTATTCAAAGCAGCTATCACATTGGGCACGCAATACTTACAGCAACGTGGCAGCACATTCACCGGTAAAGATTCTGAAGACCTAAAAGCAGAGTTTATCTATAAGGCTCTGGTTTTTGATAAATTAATGCAGCCCCTCGCCAAAGATCAGGAAAATACCCTAAATATAAAGCATAAGCTGGCTATTTGGATCTCTCGTAAATTACCCGCCGATCATCCTTTATTAAAAGATGATGAATAGTGTATACCCTTGCCTTCGGGTATCATTGCGCCGCGTTATTTTTGTTGTAAAAATAACTCTGCAGCCTTGATGCCTGCGCTGTAGTCCTTATTTAACGTGGTTACCTGGCGAGTTAGGGTTGGCGTTTTCAACTCTTCATCTGGCGCTATCTCAATTATATTTATGCCTTCGGGCGGATTGCGCATAAATTCACATGTTGCATTATATTTTTTACTGTAGTTATCGAGTAACTTGGTGAGTACGGTATCGTGTCTTACCCAAATTGTTAGTATCCGCTCAAGGAAGGTTAGTTTCTCTACCCAGTGCTTGGTGCGTGTCCTGATCACAATAATATGGGTGGCGCCTAAAGCAACGGCCTTTTGAACTGGGATCGGGTCAACCAAGCCGCCGTCCATATGCACATTATCGTCAAGTTTCACCCCCGCACGAAACACAATTGGTAGCGCACAAGAGGCCACAATTTGCCGGAACCAGCGACTGGGCTCTGCGACTAGGTAGTTAGCTTGACCACTTAACTTATCGCAACAGGTGATAAAAAATGGCCGAGAGTTTAACCGCTGTTTGGCGCGGGTTAGGTCTATTGGATCATGCAGTGCTAATATATCGTGTAGTTCAGCCAGTTCCATCGCATTACCGCCCTTGAGAAAACGGATCCAGTTGACAAAGGTCCTCGATTTAGCGAGATGATTAACGAGTCTAACAGAATATTTTTTTTGGCCAGAGATAAAAGCGGAAAGATTAAGGCTGCCGGCAGAGCTGCCTATGAAGAGATCGAAAGGATCATAACCGTGCTCCAGAAATGTATCTAAAACTCCTGCAGTGAATACACTGCGCATACCTCCGCCTTCTACCACAAGTGCTGTTTTTATCATAGCAACCCCAATAAGTTGTGTTTGCATTAATAAGCGTAGAGTAATAAACATTGCTTTGTAGGTGCAATTATTCAACTTCATTGTGACCGTGTCATTAACCACAGATGACAGTGAGATTAATTGCTGATGATAGTGTGAATAATTGTGGATGATAGGGCCATTAAGCTTAGCTGGTGTGGTCATCACCGCAGGGCAACTCTTTGGGTGGCACTAATATCACATTGGATGATTAGTGCCCACCTGTAGGGTCAGTTTTTATTTATAAATGAGAGGGCATCTGCCAATGTTTGTTCCGGGATCTCTTCCATCGGTACATGTCCCGCTCCGGCGTAAGTGATTAGCGCTGAGTTGGGAATATTAGCCAGCCATTGTGCGCTGAGCGTTGGCGGTACCCAGATATCCTTTTCTCCCCACATCAGCAGGGTTGGCGCGGTAATGGTCGCGAAATCGAGAGGGACTTGCTGACTATTTTTTTTATCCAGCATGGCAATAGTATTGGCATATGCCCGTCTGGCTCCTGGGCGCAGCGATAAATGAATATACCTGTCGAGGTTTTGTTTGCTGATCAGTGCTGGATCGCCATACACGTCTTTTACGCCCATAGCGACAATGAAAGGGGGAAATACGTTAGCCACCAAGGCATTGATACCTGGCCAACTGGCGAAATTTAGAATAAAAGGTAATTCCTGTGGTGCTCCAGCGGGATCGATGAGAATGAGTTTTTTCACTTTACTGGGATTGAGTGCGGCATAATGCGCCGAAATATAACCACCCAGTGAATTACCCACTAGGATAAAATCATCGAGCTGCAGCTGTTCGACAAACTGCTGAAAAGAATCGTGCAGTAATGCTTCTGAATAGGAAGTCGGATCTTCTGGCCCCCCGGTCAAGCCAAAGCCCGGTACGTCCAGGCTGATTATTCGGTAGTTGTTCGCCAATCCCTTATTCCATTCCTCCCAGGTATGTAGTGAGGATAAAATACCATGAACCAAGACAATAGGCTGGCCATTGGGGTTGCCTTCATCCCGATAATGAACCCGCATGCCGCTGATGTCCATCCATTGGGATTCTGCATTGATATAGAGATCGCTAAGATCGGCGACCGGCATCTCGCCAACTCCCCAAACGCTACTGACTGTTGGACTGGCTGCGACAGCTTCGTGCATACTGGAACAACCAGCTAAATTTATTGTTGCTGAAATGGCCAAGGCTATCGTTAAATTAGCCGTACTTCGCTGTAAAAAATGCGTCATGGTGAGATGTTTCATCCTTGAAAACAGTATTAAAATATTTAACACACCAGAATAAATCAGTTTATTTAAAACTCATGCCTAATTGCGCTGTCTTTTTTAGATTTATCGGTTGGTGCATGAAAAAAATGATTGTACGTAAGTCATTTCATTCCAATTACACTCTTCAGTTAGCTATATTGTAGCTGCTCGTAAATGCTAGCCTCTTGCTTTTACTCGGTTAAAATAATTAAGATAACCACCTTAATGATAGTGACAATGATTCTCATTTAGTTTAGCATGTTTGCAAAGTTTGATTATTGAGCTATGTGCAGGACGCGGATGAAAGCAGTAATTGTTCTACCATATTGGATATTGAGAACACAACAGGGTGCACCCTTTATCCTCGTATCTGTCATTATGCAACAAGCTAAACTCGAAGGCTCCACGCAGCGATTAGGCTCGTTATTGACCGACCACCTGTTTACTGCAGTTCAGATCAACCGCATTTTTTCTCACCTCTCTATCAGTGCTTTTGTTATCGCAGAGAACACAATATTTACTCCCCAGCTTTGTCGTTTTGATGATGTTGATCTTGTGCTGCTGGTTATGCCTTTATCACCACCCGGATCGTCAGAATAGTCTTGCCGTTAGCAGTCATCTGCAAGATTAAGAAAAAAATAATAATAAAAATAAGACACAACAATCTTTAATTTATAGATGGAATTAACAATGAAACTTGCTAAATCGAAGAAAACTAAATTTGTACTCAATCCGATCATGATTGTGATGCTAGGCCTTTCTTCGCATGCCAATGCGCTAGAATCCCTTGATACGACAGTAGTTACGGCAAACCGAAGTACACAAAGTATCAGTGATATTGCTGCTACAGTGTTAGTTATTGAAGAAGCACAAATTGCGGAACAAGCGAAATCAGGTGTCGATTTTAAAGCGCTTTTAGCTAATTTGATCCCAAGCCTGGATATGGGGAGTCAGACAAGAACGAATGCAGGGCAGAATATGCGTGGCCGTAAAACACTGGTGATGATTGATGGGATTTCATTGAATTCATCGCGAGGTGTAAGTCGTCAGTTTGATTCGATTAATCCGTTTAATATTGCCCGTATTGAAGTTATCTCAGGCGCATCTGCTATGTATGGCGGTGGCAGTACAGGCGGTATTATTAATATTATTACTAAAAAAGGCCGTGATGCCCTAGGTAGTGGTGAAACTTGGCTTGGTGCTAAATCAGGTTTTAACAGCGGTGAAGATCTTGAGTACCAAGTTGCACAAGCTGTATCTATGAATAATGAAAGCATGGATGCACGTTTGGCCGTTTCTTATAACAAATCGGGTGCTATGTATGATTCTAATGGCGATATGGTACTGCAAGATGCGACTCAAACGACAAGCCAGTTTAACTCACAGTTAGATCTTCTGGGTAATGTGGGCTTCAATCTTTCATCGACGAAACGTTTTGAATTAATGGCACAGTATTATGACAGTGGCCAAGATAGCGATTATGGTGTTGATTATGGTCCTGGACTTGGATATTTATATGATGATGGTAAACAAATAGAGATGAAGGAAGGGTATGTTTCAGATCAGCAAGCGGAGTCTGTTCGTGGTTTGATTACTTTAAACTATAGTGATAGTGATTTTTATAATCAGACTTTAAATTTACAGCTTTTCTATCGTAATGAAGCGTTAAGATACAATCCATTCCCAGATCCAAAAACTAAAAGTATGGGGGCGTCTCAACAAGATACGCAAGTTTTCGGAACTAAAATCGTATTCACTGCTGAACCAACAAACAAAATGAACCTTGTATATGGTATAGACGCTGATCTTGAATCATTTGAGTCGTCACAAAGTTTATATGACTTTAATACCTCAGCAGCTTCGGGTGGGTTGATTAATAATAAAACCGGTGAAATTGGCCGTTATCCTGAGATAAAAAATACCTCGTATGCAGCGTTCTTGCAGGGAGATTATGCCGTATCTCCTTCGTTGATATTAAATGCAGGTATGCGTTATCAATATACTAATGTTGATGTTAAAACCTTTGTACCTGCAAAGCAGCAAATTATGATATCTAAAGGAGCATATAGTTCAGCCGAAGCAGTAGAAGGTGGAGATAAGGGGTATGCTAATACCCTCGTTAATGCAGGCTCTTTATATAAAATAAGTAAAGAACAGCAGGTTTGGCTGAATTTTTCCCAAGGCTTTGAAATACCAGATCCTGCTAAATATTATGGTCAGGGGCAATATAGTGATTACAATACGGCAACGCCTAAAAATGACGGACTTGGTAATACCCTTATTAAAGCTGTAAGTGTTGCTGGTAGCCCACTTGATGGCGTCAAAACTAATGCGTTAGAACTTGGTTGGCGTTTAAATTCAAATAATGTATCGACACAATTTGTTGCTTATTATTCAAAGTCAGATAAACAAGTTCAATATGATAAGACTGAACAAACAATTAATGTTGTTGACAAAGACGAACGTAATTACGGGCTAGAAGGGCAATTGGATTATTTTGTTACTTCAGAAGTTAGCATTGGCAGCAATTTTAATTATATTATTAACGAAGTGAAAGTTGATGGTAAATGGAAAGAGAAAGGAATTTCTTATGCAAGTCCATCAAAGGCATCTGCTTATGTAGCTTGGCAGTCTGACCTTTTACAGGCGCGCTTACAAACAATGCAAATGTTCAGCTATGAAGATGATAATGATGATAAATTAAATGGCTATAATACGGTTGACCTATTAACTGGCGTTCGTTTACCTGTTGGTTCATTACAGTTTGGTATTACTAACTTGTTGAATACGGAATATAATACATTATGGTCACAACGCTCTGAAGAGATATACAGCGCTCTTGTGCCAAATACATCTTTGGTTCGTTTTGAAGGTCAAGGTCGTACTTACTCTGTTAACTACAGCTTCGATTTCTAGTCTTGAATCCTTTATTAACTGTGAATAATTTAACTTGCCGTTTAGGCGGTAAGTTAATCCTCAAGGATATCAACTGTGAGTTTCAGCAAGGTAAAATTACTGCATTGGTTGGCCCCAATGGGTCAGGTAAAAGTACCTTACTAAAACTTATCGCCGGGTTAATCCCAGGCGAGCAAGGAGAAATATTACTTGAAGGACAGGGAATGACGCAGTATTCCCGTGCCGAACTTGCCTTACGGTTAGCCATGTTACCACAGCGCCATGCCACACCTGTGGGTCTTACCGTGGCGGATTTAGTGGAATTTGGTCGTCACCCGCACCGCCGTTGGTTTGCGCCTTTGTCTGCTGAAGATAAGCAAAAAATGCACTGGGCGATGCAGGAAGCAGGAGTGCTTGAATATGCCGATCTGGCGATTGAAAATTTGTCTGGCGGTGAAGCCCAGCGTTGCTGGTTAGCTATGGTACTGGCGCAAGATACTGACATAGTGTTGCTTGATGAACCCACCTCGTGGTTGGATATTGCCCATCAAATTGAGCTGCTGCATATTGTACAACGCCTGAATAAAGATTACGGAAAAACGATTATTTGGGTGCTACATGACCTGAATCATGCCCAACAATTTAGCCATCAGGCCATCATGTTGCAGCGAGGCCAGGTAGTGTCTAGCGGTAGTGTTGATGATGTGCTTACTGCCGAGCGGGTTAGCCAGGTTTACCAAACTCCGGTCACACGGGTGCTGGTGAACGATCAAACATTACTGTGGCCTTGCACCGCTGCAAGTAAGGTGAATGTATGATTTTTTCACTGTTTGTTACTGGGTTACTGTTGTGTAATTCCGTCCCAGTATTGTCAGCTGGGGAAGTGTCTCCGAGCGTATTTAAAGCATTAGATCAGCCGTTACCATTAACTGGCTTAACTCAACAATACCAGCAAGCTCCGCGTGTAGTTGCGTTAAACTGGAGTGCAGCTGAAATGTTACTGTCCTTAGGCGTTAAGCCACTTGCTGTAACATCTAAAAATGGTTACCGGCGCTGGCAATCAAATACACCAGCATTACCTGATGGGGTTATCGATGTCGGCAATCGCGCCTTTCCAAATTTGTCTTTTTTACTGCAGTTACAACCTGATCTTATTGTCGGTTATCCATTTCGTCATGCGCGCTTGGTTAATGATCTAAGTAGCATTGCTCCTACCATGTTATTACAACAGTTTGGGCAATTTGATCAGCCTGACTATCGTTATATGTCGCAGATGCGCGAAAACTATCTGCTGCTAGCTAAGCGGTTAGGTAAAGTTTCGTTAGCACAACTGCAATTGATGGAGATGGATGCAGAACTGGCGCGATTAAAGGGCTCATTAAAGGCGGCTGGACTCAGTCATAAAGCCGTAGTTTATGGCAAGTTTGTAGGCATGGGTTATGGGCTCCGAGTATTTTCACAGCAAAGTTTAGCGGCGTCAATCGCGACCGCATTAGGGTTGGATTATGTTTGGCAAACCAATTTACCCGGCAAGGATTTTACCCATTTACAACTTGAAGAAATACAGTTACTTAAAGATAGTGCGTTGATTCTGGTGAAAGAGACTCAGTCTAAAGGTGAACGCATGACGCAGTCGCCACTTTGGGCGCAACATGAGTTTGTGAAAAATAAGGATATTTATTATGTTTCACCGTTATGGAGTTTTGGTGGACCTGTCTCCGTGATCCGCATGGCGCGTGCTTTTACTGCGGCTTTACTGGAGAACGCTGATGTTAGCTGATCTTGCCAAACAAAATAAATGTAGCGGTTCGATGATGGCATTACTGGTTTCCTTGTTGCTCATTGCTTTGCTGTCTGTAGCTGTAGTATTAATATCGCCATCAATCATAACCGTTGATAGTTATCAGCAAACTTACATTTTTCAATTGCTGCTTCCGACTTTATTGATCGCAATACTCAGTGGCGCGTTATTAGCGCAGTCTGGTACCGTGGTGCAAGTTACCTTGGGTAATGATTTTGCTTCACCTTCGACAATAGGTATCAGCTCCGGCGCATTGTTAGGGGCGATGGTTGTTAATTTATTGCTACCGGATCCAAGCATTTGGGCATTATGGTTAGCTGCATTTACTGCGGCTGTGATGATTGCAGGGCTGATATTACTGTTATCGCAAGTTATTGGTGGAGGAAAATTGCAGCTGATCTTAGTTGGTATGGCAATGAGTCTTGCGGTTGGCGCAATATCATCGGCCATCATGCTGTATGCCGAGCAGCGTATGGATGGATTGTTTTTATGGGGCAGTGGCAATATCAGTCAAAGTGATAGCGAACTGGTATCTATCATCCTAGTTCCAGCCTTGTTATTACTCCTGCTTCCCTTGTTATGTCACCGCCAGCTAGATATGTTAAGCATGGGGGATGAAATGGCTAATGTGAGTGGATTACGGGTTAATCGCTGGCGCGTTAGTTTGATTATGTTAGCCGTATTGCAGGCATCACTAGTTACGGCTATGGTGGGTGTATTAGGTTTTATTGGCCTGATGGCACCGCATATGGCACGCTTATGGGGTCATTATCGGCATAAGGAAAAGCTTATTTTTGCTAGTTTTTTTGGGGCCTTGTTAGTGGTCCTGGCTGAGATTTTTTCACGCACCATGCCGCTATCAGGCTATCGCTTACCTACTGGGGTGCTAACGGTATTATTGGGCACGCCATTCTTCTTGTATTTATTGATGCGGAAGCAGGGGTTGGCTGGTATGGAGATGCAAGAATCTGGTTTTGGTTTAGCCTCATTAATTAAGCTCCCTAAGTTAGTTGCATTGATTATGCCTTCGCTGGCGTTAATGGCAACTTTGATCTACTTTTGGCCGGAAGTGATTGACGAGCAGTTTACCACCTGGCGAATGCTGGTGGCGGTATTAGCTGGATGTGGTTTAGGCATGGCAGGTTGTGCATTGCAGGCATTATTCCGTAACCCTATGGCTAGCCCAGATATTTCCGGGGCTACATCTGCATCGGTATTATGCATTATTATCGTATTGCAGATTTGGCCAGATGCTTCTCGCTTGACTCTGTTTATGTGGGCATTAGCCGGTTCCGGCGTAGTTGTGACTATCTTATTTATCGCTATGCGTTATCAGTTTAGTGTGTCGCAATTAGCGTTACTGGGCATTGCAATCTCAGCCTGGTGTGGGACGGTTGCATCGCTGGTGTTAACTTTTGGGGCTGGCGCAGCATCGGTAACAGTATTATGGCTTACTGGTACTACTTATGGTGCCGACAGCCAGATTGGTTTATTACTGTTACTCGTCACTGTGCCTTGTTGTTTATTACTGCTCACTTTTTCCCGGCATTTAGATCTGTTTACTTTGGGCGAGGAGTGGGGGCATAACCTCGGGCAGCCATTAGTTCAATTACGCGTGCTTATTCTCTTGCTGGTGGTGCTATTAACAGCTGCAGCTGTAGCATCGGTTGGCGCCATCGCTTTTGTTGGTCTACTGTCTCCGCATTTATTACGCCTGTGTGGTCAAACACGGCATTGGGTGCTGTTACTTGGCAGTGGTGCGATTGGTGCTTGGTTCTTAGTGCTTGCTGACGGTTTGGGACGAACCCTAATTGCTCCATTTGAGATTGCCAGCGGTATTTTAGTGTCGATTATTGGTGGATTCTACTTCATTAGTTTGATTTTACTTGGGTATAAAAGGAGCTAACCATGTCCGTATTAGATTTTATTTATCAGCGCAGTTCATGTCATGTGCATGAAATGTGTCATCCTGCACCAGATATGGCGCAACTGAAACTGATTTTCCAGGCGGTAATGAGTGCACCGGATCATGGTAATATTAGACCTTGGCACCTTGTGGTGATCGCTGATGAAAAAGTACCGGAAATGTGCGAGCTCATGTGCGATGCTTGGTTACAAGAAAGCGGGGATATCGATCCCGCGAAGATCCGAAGGTTAACCAATTATCTTTGTGAAGCCCCAATGGTGGTAGTCGTTTCGGCGAATATCACAGTGCCACATCCAGTCTCTCGGCGTGACCAAGTATTATCCGCGGCAGCGGCGTGTCAAAATATTTTATTAGCGGCAGAGCAGCAAAATGTTGCCGCTATATTGTATAGCACTGATGCGGCAGAATTACCACGAGTACAACAGTTGTTCGGTTTAACTGAGCAGCAAGAGCCCGTCGCATTTATTATGTTAGGTACGAAAAAAATAAAGCGAACAAAACTCCGTGCAGATGTCTCAGAGCACTGTCATCTTTGGATAGGAGATAACCATTTAGACCGTTTGTTTAAATAAGAGGCAGATTCAAATATTAAGAGGTTATCTATTTTTGCAGACAAAAAAGCCACGCAACTATTTTTATATAATTTTTATATAATAGTGCGTGGCTTTTTATTAACTAAATAATAAGTTATTTAGTTAAAGATTCAGTCAGGTTAGGACGGATCTTAGCAAGCATATCTTTCAGCACACGTGGCGCAGCTGCAACCGTGTTACCTGATTTGAAGTAATCATGACCGCCAGCGAAATCTGCAACAATAGCACCAGATTCTGTTGCAATTAGGATACCTGCAGCGGTTTCCCAAGGTTTTTGACCCATGCCCCAGTAACCGTCTAGACGACCTGCCGCCACATAGGCTAGGTCTAATGCGGGGCTACCAGCACGACGCATATCTACACATTCAGAAAATAACGTACCAAAAATGTTCAGATAAGTTTCTTGCTGGTGCTTCATTTTGTATGGGAAGGTTGTAGCAAGTATAGTACCAGCAAGCTCTTTTGCAGAACTAACACGTGTACGGTAACCGTTTAATTGTGCACCTTTACCACGGCAAGCAGTAAATAGTTCATCACAAATTGGATCAAAAATCACAGCAACTTCAGCTTTACCTTTAACGTGTAAAGCGACCGATACAGCAAAATGAGGAATGCCTTTAACGAAGTTTGTTGTGCCATTAAGAGGATCAATGATCCACTGGTAGTCTGTATCAGCACCAGTAGTTGCACCGCTTTCTTCTGCAATGATAGTATGTTCAGGGTAGGCTTTTTTAATTGTAGCGATAATAGCTTGTTCAGCTTCTTTGTCTACATTAGTCACAAAATCGTTTGTGCCTTTTTGCTCTACTTTAGTCTTACTCGGGTCACCATAAGCTTTAACGATCACATTACCAGCGTCACGCGCAGCACGGATCGCAATTGTTAGCATCGGATGCATACTATTACCACCAAATTTTTGAAAGAACGGGAATTAGGGCGCGGAGTATATCTAACTTAAGCTAAATATTCAAAGTGATTTTCATACTTTTCTCACCTTATTCTTCTTTCTCGCTGGTTTTTATTGCCGCTGGCTGTGTTTATTACACTGAGCGGACCCGATTTTATTATACTGAGCGGACTTTATTTATGTGGCCGATTTAATGCACAAGATTTAGCGACATCCAAGATAAATACCGATAGGTATGGTAGAATTCGCGCCAATAATTTAACAGCAGCATTAACAATACAATTGTGGTTTTAAACTCGCTATTAAATCGACAATCACGTTATTACACATTTTTTTAGGTATTCATTCATTATGTTAGCAAACGTAAAAGTTGTATTAGTCGGTACATCTCATCCCGGTAATATTGGTTCCGCGGCCCGCGCCATGAAAACAATGGGCTTAACGCAACTGGTTTTAGTTGCACCTTTGTGCGAAATTGATGAAAAGTCAGTCGCACTTGCAGCCGGAGCTGCAGATGTACTGGAAAGTGCGATTGTCGTGGCCACGTTGGAAGAAGCCGTGGCTGATTGCGGGTTGGTTATCGGTACCAGTGCTCGCTCCCGAACATTACAATGGCCAATGCTTGACTCGCGTGAAGCAGGTTTAAAACTGATTGAAGAAGTACCCAATTATCCTGTGGCGTTAGTGTTTGGCCGAGAGCGTATTGGACTCACGAATGAAGAGTTACAAAAATGTACTTATCATGTGTGTGTTTCAGCTAACCCAGAATACAGCTCATTAAACTTGGCTATGGCCGTGCAGATCCTTACTTATGAAACCCGCATGGCTTACCTGGCTTTAAATACCTATCCAGAGCAGGATAACCCTTATCCCAAGCAGGCTGAATTAGAGATGTTTCATTCCCACCTTGAAGAGACATTATGGGATACGGGTTTCATTAATAAAGCCCACCCCGGTCAGGTAATGAACAAGCTACGGCGCCTATTCACGCGTGCTCGTCCGGAAGCCGTTGAACTTAATATCTTGCGTGGAGCTTTGGTGTCGATTCAGCGTAATTTGAAAAAATAGTGACTGTATTCTTTGACTGAATACAGAAGGATAAAGACGACAGGGTGTATACTTGAGTGAATTAGTCAGGTATATACTTGACCAATTTACTCGGGTATGTAACTATTACCGCAAATAACAGTTTTAGAGGTTGCTATGCGATTGACATCGAAGGGACGTTATGCCGTTACCGCTATGATTGACCTTGCCTTGCATGCAGACATGAAACCAGTGCCGCTGGCTGAGATATCCGAAAGACAAAATATCTCACTTTCGTACTTGGAACAACTGTTCTCACGGTTACGCCGGAAAAAATTGGTGATCAGTGCTCGTGGCCCTGGTGGGGGATATAAACTAGGGATGCTACCTGCGCTGATTTCTGTCGGTATGATTATTGACGCGGTTGATGAAAGTGTAAAAGCGACCAAGTGTGATTCCAATGGCGGTTGTAATGATGGCAAACGCTGCTTAACGCATTCACTTTGGGATGATTTAAGTGAGCGTATTAGTGATTTTCTTGATAATATATCCCTTGCCGACTTGATGACAAACAATGAGATCAAAAAAATGGTGAAAGATCAGGATGATAGTCGTCAATTTTCAGGTAAAATAGACGTAAATATCGTTTAACCATTTTTTATGATCACGCAATAAAATCAAATTCGAAATTATAATTATAAAATATTAAAGCGGTTATTGAGTTAATCGTGTTGTATGGAGCAATGACTAAATGAGAAAACCTATTTATTTGGACTATTCTGCTACCACGCCAGTGGATCCGCGAGTCGCAGAAAAAATGATGCAGTGCCTGACTATGGATGGCAACTTTGGTAATCCAGCGTCACGTTCACACCGCTTTGGCTGGCAAGCTGAGGAAGCGGTAGACATTGCTCGAAATCAAATTGCTGATTTGGTAAATGCCGATCCTCGTGAGGTTGTTATTACATCCGGCGCGACGGAGTCGAATAACCTCGCTATTAAAGGTGCTGCGCATTTTTATAGCAAAAAAGGTAAACATATTATTACCAGTAAGGTTGAGCATAAAGCCGTGCTTGATACTTGCCGTCAATTAGAGCGCGAAGGTTTTGAAGTTACTTACCTCGATCCTACCCCTGAAGGCCTGATTACTGTTGATATTCTTGCAGCAGCGTTACGTGAAGACACTATCCTCGTTAGTCTCATGCATGTGAACAATGAAATCGGCACGATTAATGACATTGCGGCTTTAGGTGAACTTTGTCGTGATAAAAAAGTCTTATTCCATGTAGACGCAGCACAAAGTGTGGGTAAATTACCTATCGACTTTTCTGCTTTAAAAGTGGACATGCTGTCAGTGTCAGCACACAAGATCTACGGACCTAAAGGTATTGGTGCATTGTATGTGCAGCGTAAACCGCGGATCCGTTTAGAAGCCCAGATGCATGGTGGCGGACATGAGCGCGGCATGCGTAGTGGTACGCTGCCAACACACCAGATTGTTGGTATGGGTGAAGCCTTCCGCATTGCAAAAGAAGAAATGCAGCAAGATACCGAGCACGCTAAGGCGTTGCGCCAGCGTTTTTGGGATGGCATTCAAGATATCGAAGAGGTCTATCTCAATGGCCATTCTGAGCAAAGAATTGTCAGCAACCTCAATGTCAGCTTTAATTTTGTTGAAGGTGAGTCGTTGATGATGGCACTGAAAGATCTCGCCGTGTCCTCGGGTTCAGCGTGTACGTCAGCCAGTTTAGAACCTTCTTATGTACTGCGTGCATTAGGCCTGAGTGATGAAATGGCACATAGCTCAATTCGCTTTTCATTTGGGCGCTTTACTACCATTGAGGAAGTTGATTATGCTACCAGTATTATTAAAGATAATATTAGTAAACTGCGTGAAATGTCCCCGTTATGGGAGATGTTTAAAGATGGTATCGATTTAAACTCCATTGAGTGGGATCACCACTAATCGGTACGTACACCAGAATTTTACAATAGATTTAAGGAGTTATATCATGGCTTACAGCGAAAAAGTAATCGAGCATTATGAGAACCCACGTAATGTTGGTTCATTTGATAAAAATGATCCAACCATTGCTACTGGTATGGTCGGCGCACCTGCTTGTGGTGACGTAATGAAGCTGCAGCTTAAGATCAATGATGAAGGCATTATTGAAGATGCGAAATTTAAAACTTACGGTTGTGGTTCCGCTATTGCGTCAAGCTCTCTTGTTACCGAATGGGTTAAAGGCAAGAGTGTTGAAGAAGCGGGCGAGATCAAGAATACCACGATTGCTGAAGAGTTAGATCTGCCACCAGTGAAGATACATTGTTCAATTTTGGCAGAAGATGCAATTAAAGCCGCAATTGACGATTATAAAAAGAAAAAGAGTCTTAGGAGTTAATATGGCTGTTTCTTTATCTGAATCTGCTGCGGCTCGGGTTACTACTTACCTTGATAAACGGGGTAAAGGGGCAGGCTTGCGTCTTGGTGTGAAAACATCTGGCTGTTCGGGATTAGCTTATGTGCTTGAGTTTGTTGATAAAATAGATGATGGTGATGAAGTGTTTGAAGAAAAGGGTGTCACCGTTATTATCGATAAAAAAAGCCTTGTTTACCTAGACGGCATTGAATTAGATTTCGTTAAAGAAGGTCTTAACGAAGGGTTTCAATTTAATAATCCGAATGTAAAAGGTGAGTGTGGTTGTGGTGAAAGCTTCAACGTTTAACCGCTGAAATACCCAAACAGCCAAGCTGCTTGGGTATTATTATTTTAATGAGATAGGGTTGCAAAATGAACCATTTTGAGTTGTTTGGTTTACCGATTAATTTTGAACTCGATAGCGCAGCGCTAGCGATTTCCTACCGACTGTTGCAGCGTACCCTACACCCGGATAATTTTTCTACTGGTAGTGAACGGGACCGTTTACTTGCAGTACAAAAATCATCTCAGATCAATGATGCTTATTCTATTCTAAAATCTCCAATCCAACGTGCTGAATATATGCTTGCCGTATGTCATGAAGATATTCGTGGAGAGCAAAAAACGCTGCAAGATCCTGTATTTTTAATGCAACAGATGGAGCTGCACGAGCGCTTAGCTGAAATCCCCAACTTAGCTGATCCAGAACAAGAAATTGCTGATTTTGATAATGAGTTAGCCCTCTCAATTAAGCAATACTTGAAAGCGTTCAGTGAGTTGATTGCACTAGAAAACTATTGCGATGCTGCGAATATAGTGCGCAAGCTAAAGTTTATCTACAAACTGCAGGCACAATTAAGTACACTTGAAGATAGTTTGCTTGATTACTAATCAAATAATTTAAATTTAAGAATCTAAAACATGGCATTACTTCAAATTGCTGAACCGGGACAATCGGCAGCACCCCACGAGCAAAAGCTTGCGGTCGGTATCGATTTAGGAACTACAAATTCATTAGTCGCCAGTGTCAGAAGTGGCAGTGCGGAAACACTGGTTGATAACCAGGGACAGGATATATTGCCTTCTGTGGTGCGTTATACTGCCAATGGCGTTGAAGTAGGCGTTACTGCTGTACAGCACGCGCTGCTTGATCCACATAATACTATCTCTTCTATCAAGCGGTTAATGGGTAAGTCATTTGCTGATATTGATGCCGCGCGGATCCCTAATGTGCTGCTGAAATCAGACTCGGGACAACCCCTGATTAAAACCCTTATCGGTGCAGTGAACCCCGTTCAGATCTCTGCAGAAATCCTTAAGTCATTAGCTGATCGTGCTATCAATACCTTGGGCGGAGAGCTCAATGGTGTCGTGATCACAGTACCAGCCTATTTTGATGATGCCCAACGTCAGGGAACCAAGGATGCAGCAAGTATTGCTGGGCTCAATGTCTTACGATTATTAAACGAACCGACAGCCGCAGCGATAGCTTATGGCCTCGATGCGGGTCAGGAAGGCGTGATTGCCGTTTATGATCTTGGTGGCGGTACTTTTGATATCTCAGTTTTACGTCTGCACAAAGGGGTATTTGAAGTGCTCGCGACCGGTGGCGATTCCGCACTCGGTGGTGATGATTTTGATCATCTGATTGCAGACTGGATTAGTACAGAAGCAAAACTTGTTGGTAAACAGACCCTGGCAATGCAACGCCTCTTGTTAAATAAAGCAAAACTAGCAAAAGAAGCATTAACAGATGCTGATAGCACGACTATAAGCCTTAATATGGATGCGCTTAACTGGCAGGGCTGTTTAACCCGAGAACATTTTGAAACGCTGATCCAGCCGTTAGTAAAACGCACATTATTGGCTTGTCGCCGTGCACTAAAAGATGCTGATATCAGCAAAGACGAAATCTTAGAAATCGTCATGGTAGGTGGTTCAACTCGCGTATTATCAGTACGCGAAAAAGTGGGCGAATTTTTTGCCAAACCTCCTTTAACCAGCATTAACCCAGACAAGGTAGTGGCTATTGGTGCGGCAATTCAGGCGGACATACTCGTTGGTAATAAGCCCGATTCAGATCTGTTATTACTTGATGTGACACCGCTATCATTAGGGTTGGAAACCATGGGTGGCTTGGTTGAAAAAGTTATCCCAAGAAATACCACTATCCCAGTTGCGCGAGCGCAAGAATTTACCACATTCAAAGATGGCCAAACCGCTATGTCAATTCACGTACTGCAAGGTGAACGTGAATTGGTGGCTGATTGCCGTTCTCTGGCGCGCTTTACGCTCACCGGGATCCCCCCAATGACGGCTGGCGCAGCACATATTAGAGTTACCTTTCAAGTCGATGCAGATGGCCTGTTGAGTGTTTCTGCGATGGAAAAATCATCGGGTGTCTCAGCGTCAATTCAAGTAAAACCGTCTTATGGTTTGAGTGATAATGAAGTAGCGAGTATGTTGAAAGACTCCATGACATTTGCGCAACAAGATGTGACAGCTCGTATGTTAGCTGAGCAGCAGGTTGAAGCTGATCGCGTCATGGAAAGTCTTATTGTTGCCTTGCAGCAAGACGGTAAAGCATTGCTGTCGGAGTCGGAATATAATGCGATTGAAGCTGGGATCCAACAGCTATATCAGATCCGTCAAAGTAACGATGTTACTGCCATTGAAAAAGAAATTGAAACAGTCGATCAACTAACACAAGATTTTGCCGCACGTCGAATGGATGCTTCAATCCGTAAAGCGCTGCAAGGGCAGTCGGTAGATAAGGTTTAAGAAATGCCAAAAGTAATATTTTTACCTCATGAAGAGCTATGTCCAGAAGGTTTAGTTGTTGAGGTTGAGCAAGGTGAAACAATCCTTGATATCGCGTTGAAAAATAATATTATCATTGAACATGCTTGTGAAAAGTCATGCGCTTGTACTACTTGCCATGTCGTGGTGCGTGAGGGTTTTGACTCGCTCAAAGAGAGTGATGAATTAGAAGATGATATGCTTGATAAAGCCTGGGGACTCGAATGTGATTCTCGTCTTGGCTGCCAAGCAAAAGTAGCGGATGAAGATCTTGTTGTTGAGATCCCGAAATATACCATCAATATGGTATCTGAAAGTCATTAATTAGAATCGATATTAAGCTGCCAAATAATGCCAGAGGATCTAAACTGCAATAACAAGGGGGCTGTAATTTAGTGTTGCGGCCCGGTTTAATTTCAGGGAAAGCCTATGTTATTGGGATGGAGTGATAGTACTGATATTGCAATAGAATTGGCGGATTTATATCCGCAGCACGATCCGAAGCAGGTACGTTTTACCGAGTTACGTAAAATGATCCTGGCACTGGAGAACTTTGATGATGATCCTGACCATTGCGGCGAACGAGTATTGGAAGCGGTAATGCTTGCTTGGATCGACGAATATTAATAGTGTAAAAAGCCCATAGCCAAGATAAGACTTGGCTATGGGCTTTTTTTTATCTGCTAACTTGTTAGTATATAGTGAATTATACGCCTAATTAAGGATATTTGATGAATGGTTTTATGACAGTTGAGTTAACTCATGATAAAGCAGCAATTTGCTGGGGCGAAAATGCTTTGATCAGCTTCAATGCTGCGACGGCATCAATTCATCTTGGTGATGAAAGCGCTGACGACTCACTACAAGTACAACGAGCTGCACGCAAACTTTCTAATCAAGGTATAAGTCAGGTTATCCTGCAGGGTAAAAGCTGGAACACTGAATTACGCATTGCCTTTGACCAAGGTTATTACACCGCAAAGCAAGATCAGCAAGTTTGTTTTGGATTGGCTCAGGCAAGTGCAGAAGAAAAGCATGCCTTTAACGCGTTCCAACAAACCAGTCACTGGGTGCGCAAAACGATTAATACCGACGCTGAAGAGATGTATCCGGTTAAGTTAGCCCAGAGTGCGGCTGATTTATTAATTCAACTAGCACCTGAAGCTGTTAATTATCAGATCATTGCTGGCGATGCATTATTAGAACACGGGTTTACTGGAATTCATGCCGTAGGCCGCGGCAGCCAGCACGAACCAGCAATGTTGCAGTTAGATTTTAACCCTACTGGGGATGCTGATGCACCCGTGGCGACAGCGCTGGTAGGTAAAGGCATCACCTTTGATTCCGGCGGTTATAGCATTAAACCTTCGGAGCCTATGACGACAATGAAAAGTGACATGGGTGGCGCGGCAACACTAACTGGCGCGCTGGCACTGGCGATCATGAATGGCTTAAATCAGCGGGTTCAGCTGTTTCTCTGTTGTGCAGAAAACATGATTAGCAGTAATGCATTTAAGCTGGGTGATATTATCAAGTATAAAAACGATCTTACGGTAGAGGTGCTTAATACAGATGCTGAGGGACGCTTAGTATTAGCTGATGGTTTACTCGCGGCAGAAGACAACTCACCTTTGCGTTTGATTGACGCAGCGACACTGACAGGCGCCGCTAAGATGGCATTGGGTCGAGATTATAATGCGGTGTTTGGCTTTGACCAGAGTTTTGTTGACTCAATACTTGCTAACGCGCGTGCAGAGCATGAGTTTGCCTGGCAGTTACCACTAGAAAAATGGCATCAGGCTCAATTACCTTCAAGTTTTGCTGATATGGCTAATATTCATGCTGGAGAAGGGCGTGCCGGTGCGTCGACTGCTGCTGCATTTTTATCTCGCTTTGTGCGTGATGGTGGTAAGGGGTGGTTACACCTAGACTTGGCGGGATCTTATCAAAAAGCAGCTAATGACTTATGGGCTACCGGTGCCAAAGGCCATGGTATCCGGACTCTGGCAAGGACCTTACTTGATACGGATGCTTAATGTTGTAGATTTCATTTTGGCGTTTGTATCGACGATGTAAAGATACATATAGAAAGTCGAAAATAAAAAATCCCACTGTAAGCAGTGGGATTTTAAATTAATAGACTATTTTATTATGAACAAATAGCTATGAACAAATAGCTTATCAACTATTAGTTCATTAACATTAGAAAATAAATCTAAGCGACAGCTTGGCTCTTTTTCTTTTTCTTGTTGCTCAGAGTGTTATCTGCAGCCGCACGTTTACGCCAGTCATCATTTAACTGATGGACCAGTGACTTATCTGCAGCAAGTTCTTCAGGCGCAAAATCATCAACATTAATGGTACGTAAACGACCCTCTTCAGCTACGTTGAGCAACGCTGCTTCTTCTGCCGTTATTTGCTTGTTAGCAATGGCTTTATCAGCAAATTTGTCAAGGTAGATGAATGGCAGTCTAACACCATTCTCTTTACAGACCCGGTTAAAAATGGGCTCTGCAATGATGATGTCTCTCAACGTTTTCTCTTGCAAGCCAACCACATTACCTTCCTCTTCAGTAAGGTACATATCAGTTGCCAGGCGGCTACGTGCAGCAGATGGCACTTGCAGTAATCCGGCTACAACATGATCTAACTTGTCGCTTGGACGTGACAGGCGGGTACCTACTGGTAATACCATTGCACGTAGTGCAATACCGACAACACGATTAGGGAAGTTACGTAGCAACTCATCAATCGCATGCTCTGCTTGATAGAGAGAGTCTTGCAGAGCCCAATGTACAAAAGGCAGATCATCTGCTTGACGACCTTCATCGTTAAAACGCTTCAGCGTTGCCGATGAAAGGTAAAGTTGACTTAATATATCACCTAAACGTGCTGATACGCGTTCTTTGCGTTTCAGATCACCACCAAGCACACCCATAGCGACATCTGATAGGAATGCTAAGTTAGCACTCAAACGGTTCATGGTTTGATAATACTGTGCAGTTTCATCAGATACCGGAGATGCAGAACCCTTACCGTTAGTAATACCCATTGCAAATGAACGGAAGAAGTTAGACATTGCAAAACCGATATGACCGAACAATGCGCTATCAAAATCTTGCAGTGCTTTGTTGTTGTCGGTTAGTGCTGCAGCATTTAGTTCAGCTAGTACAAATGGATGGCAACGAATAGCGCCTTGGCCATAAATAATCAGGTTACGGGTTAGAATGTTCGCACCCTCTACCGTGATGGCAACAGGAGCGGCTTGGTAACCGCGGCCTGCCATATTATTTGGACCAAGACAGATACCTTTACCGCCGGATATATCCATGGAATCGATAGCTGTTTTTTGTGCGCGGTCAGTTAAGTGCATTTTTACAATCGCGGTAATTACCGATGGTTTTTCACCGAGGTCAATCGCACTTGTCGTCAGGGTTGATGCTGCGCCCATAAGGTAAGCATTACCACCAATACGTGCCAATGGCTCTTCAATACCTTCCATTTTACCAATCGCAACTTTAAATTGACGACGGATTGCAGAGTATGAACCCATACCTAAAGCGGCTAACTTAACTGCGCCAGCAGAACAAGACGGCAGAGTAATACCACGACCAACAGATAAGCATTCAACCAACATGCGCCAGCCTTGACCAGCCATTTCTTGGCCACCAATGATGTAATCAAGTGGTACGAATACTTCATTACCAATTGTTGGACCATTCTGGAATGGTAGGTTAAGCGGGAAGTGACGACGACCAGTTTCAACTCCTGGGATATCCGTAGGGATCAGCGCACAGGTAATACCAATGTCTTCTTTGTCGCCAAGCAGACCGTCAGGGTCGCGTAATTTAATTGCAAGACCAAGTACAGTCGCGATCGGTGCCAAAGTAATATAACGTTTGTTCCAGGTTAGTTTCATTCCTAACACTTCTTTACCTTCAAATTCACCTTTACAGACAATACCAAAATCAGGGATTGCACCTGCATCGGAACCTGCTTCTGGGCTAGTCAGTGCGAAGCAAGGTATTTCATCACCTGCAGCTAAACGTGGGAGGTAGTAATCTTGTTGTTCTTTTGTACCATAATGTTGTAGCAGCTCACCAGGACCTAAAGAGTTAGGTACGCCAACCGTACTTGCCATTACCGCACTCGCACCGGTTAATTTTTGCAGTACCATTGATTGTGCAAGCGCCGAAAACTCTAGACCACCATATTTTTTCTTGATGATCATGGCGAAAAACCCTTTAGTCTTTAGGAATTCCCACAATTCAGGCGATAAATCAGCACGGCGGTGAGTAATATCAAACTCATCAGCCATACGGCAGGCTTCTTCAACCGGGCCTTCTAAAAAAGCACGTTCTTCAGCTGTTAGGCAAGGGGCTGGTACATTGTGCAATTTATTCCAGTCAGGTTTACCACTGAATAGATCTGCATCCCACCAAGTTGTACCCGCTTCTAACGCTTCAGTCTCTGTTTGAGACATTTCAGGCATAATTTTGCGGAAACCATTCAGGATCGGTTTGGTTAAGTATCCTTGACGAATACTTGTGATATTAAGTGGAACTGCAATAACGGCAGCTACAATCCAAATAACTAATGGAACATCACCAAAAAACGAAATAGCAGCAAGTGCGATAAAAAAAGCCCCGGTAAAAGCGGCCAATGATGCTCTTTGATACGATAGTGTACCAAATATCGCTACTAGGGCTAAGAGTGAAATAGTGGTTACCATGATTTTCTCCTTTAAGTGAGCAACGCGTATAACGCAGAGGTCAGACCAGAATACTGACTTGAGTATTAGTTCTAGTTTATAAATATAATTTTAGCAAGCAGTTTACATATTTATTACATAATATTTCTGTAACATGTTGCTAAGCGCTTGTTTTTTTACCTTTCGGGAAACAAGTGTACGCTCATACTAGCTTTAGGCTGCTTTTAATATAATTGCAGAATTGAGTTTATTTTTGGTCAGATAGGTCAAGAATAACAGGAATTAACTACCTATTTATTAGTACTAAAGTGATGTTTAGTATGATTTTTTTTGCGTTTTTCATGGGGTTTTCTGAGCGCTTTTTTTTTCAGCATTGCTATGGTACAAGTGCATGAATTTATGAAACAATAGGTACCTATAAAAACTAATAATCGCGCAGTCGATTTAAAAAGGCGATAACGAATGGCAGATTATCAAGGGCTAATTTTTCAAGAATTAACCGAAGCAGCACAGGTATTGAATGACTTTTTGGCGAACCCTAAGAATGCTGAAAATATTGAAGCGGCAGCGGCATTACTGGCTAGTGCATTTAAAGCGGGCGGAAAAGTAATTTCATGCGGTAATGGGGGCTCACATTGCGATGCGATGCATTTTGCCGAAGAGTTATCTGGTCGCTATAGAGAGAATCGACCTGCAATGCCGGGCATTGCGATCTCCGATGTCAGTCACCTCTCTTGTGTGAGCAATGATTTCGGTTATGAGTATGTTTTTTCGCGTTATGTTGAAGGGATTGGTCAGAAAGGTGATGTACTGCTTGGGCTAAGTACCAGTGGTAATTCAGAAAATGTATTAAATGCTTTTGCAGCAGCGAAAGAAAAAGGCATGAAGACGATTGCGCTAACAGGCAAAGATGGTGGTAAAATGGCTGGCATTGCAGATGTTGAAATTCGTGTGCCGCATTTTGGTTATGCTGATCGTATTCAGGAGATTCATATTAAAGTGATTCACTTGTTGATTCAGTTAGTAGAAAAAATGATGGGTTATGCCGATTAATTTTCCCGAGGCATTTGGTATAGACTACAGAAATATAGTTTAGCGAATGAATTTGTGATAGACAGTTGCTGTGCAGTCGGTAATATGAAAGATGTAACTTGTAACTTGAGCTGCTGGTTTTGTAAACCACTGTTACCGTAAGCCGTATAATAGAGAAGTGAAATTGCCAGAGTATGTGTGAATTATTAGGTATGAGCGCTAATGTGCCAACAGATATTTGTTTTAGCTTCTCCGGGCTGATGCAGCGTGGAGGGAAGACCGGACCTCATTCCGATGGCTGGGGAATAACTTTTTATGAAGGTAAGGGCTGCCGAACCTTCCGTGATCCTAAACCCAGTTGTGAATCAAGGGTTGCGGAATTGGTTAAAGACTATCCGATCAAAAGTCAGGCTGTGATTTCGCATATTCGACAGGCTAACCGAGGGGGGATAGCGTTAGAAAATACCCATCCTTTTACCCGTGAATTTTGGGGCAAAAACTGGACCTATGCTCACAATGGCCAGTTGACGGATTATTCAGAATTACTGACGGGCTTCTATAACCCGATAGGCGAAACAGATAGTGAGTTAGCTTTTTGTTGGATCTTGCATCAAGTGAGTCGTGAATTTCCACAGCAGCCTGCGGACATGAGGGATGTATTTACCTTCATTGCCCGTTTAGCCGAACAATTGCGCGAACTCGGGGTGTTTAATATGTTGCTCACCGACGGCGATTTTATATTCGCCTATTGCACCAATAATTTACATTATATCACCCGCAAGGCACCGTTCGGTCATGCAAAATTAATTGACGAAGATATCGCGATTAATTTTGAAAATGAAACCTCCGATTCTGATATAGTCGCAGTTATAGCCACTCAGCCGCTCACAAATAACGAGGCATGGCATAAAATGCAGCCGGGTGAATATTGTGTCTTCTGCCGGGGTAAAATTGTCGCCAGCAATAGCCTACAGGCGTCTGATTAGGCTGTTTTATTACAGATATAAAAATATCTAGATGTAAAAAAGCCTTTATTATGTAATAAAGGCTTTTTTGATCAGGATTTAACTGCGATTAATCAGCTGCATAACCTCTGACTGGCAATGCTTCACCATCGAGTACAGCTTCGCCATTTATCATGTCTAGGCGTTGGTCACAGAACCATTGTACGACCATCGGATAAATCATGTGCTCTTGCGCATGTACTCGAGAGGCGACCTCTACCGCAGTATCATCGGCAAAAACCGGTACTTTGGCTTGTAAGATAACCGGGCCTGAGTCCAGCTCTGTGGTAACAAAGTGCACCGAAGCACCATGCTCACTATCGCCATTATCAATAGCGCGTTGGTGGGTATTTAAGCCAGGATAATTAGGCAGTAAAGATGGGTGGATATTAAGCATCTTACCGGCATAATGTGCAACAAAGTTATCACTCAAAATACGCATGTACCCTGCCAGCACAATCAGATCCGGTTGGTATTGCTCGATTCTGGTCATGAGCTCAGTATCAAAGGCCTCGCGGTCAGTAAAATCACTTGGTGCCAGTGATACTGCAGGAATACCGGCTTGCTGTGCTCTTTCCAGGCCATAAGCCGAGCTATTATTACTAAAGACAGCGGTTACTTTGCCGTTAGTAACACCTTGCTCGCAACTTCCCATAATGGCTTGCAAATTAGAACCATTACCAGAAATTAATACTACGATAGATGCTTGTTTAGACATTATTTTATCTCTACTTGTTCTTCATTTTCGGCAGCGTCAGCAATCTCACCAATTAGCCAAGCATTTTCACCTTGCTCGGTTAAAATCGCCAAAGCCTGATCGACTTGTGACGCAGGAAGCGCAATAACCATACCTACACCACAGTTAAAGGTGCGATACATTTCAGTGCGTTCAACATTGCCTTTTTCTTGTAACCAGTTAAAGATTTCTGGCCACTGCCAGCTGTTTTCGTCGATAATTGCTTTTGTTTGGGCAGGCAATACACGGGGGATATTTTCCCAGAAACCACCACCAGTGATGTGTGATAATGCGTGTACTTCACATTGTTTCAGTAATGCCAATACTGATTTAACATAAATGTTAGTCGGGGTAAGCAGGGTATCACCTAGAGTGGACTCTCCAAATACTTGGTTTGGATCTTCATTTGATACTTCCAGGATCTTACGGATCAATGAATAGCCGTTAGAATGAGGGCCGCTAGAGCCAAGGGCGATAAGCTTATCACCAGCAGCGACTTTCGTACCATCAATGATATTTTCCTTATCAACGATACCAACACAGAAACCAGCAATATCAAAATCTTTGCCTTCATACATGCCTGGCATCTCAGCAGTTTCACCACCGGTTAAGGCACAGCCAGATAGTAAGCAGCCGTCTCCGATACCAGTCACAACGGCTGTTGCAACATCCACATCGAGCTTACCAGTTGCGTAATAGTCTAAGAAGAAAAGCGGTTCAGCGCCTTGTACAATCAGGTCGTTAACACACATCGCTACTAGATCGATACCGACGGTATCGTATTTAGCCAGATCAATGGCGAGGCGTAATTTAGTCCCTACTCCATCAGTTCCTGCAACCAGCACTGGCTCTTTGTAACCAGTTGGTAATTGACATAAAGCGCCGAAGCCACCTAAACCACCCATAACTTCAGGTCGTTTAGTTTTTTTCGCTACACCCTTAATGCGTTCTACTAACGCATTTCCTGCGTCGATATCGACACCTGCATCTTTATAACTTAGAGAAGTTTTTTGATTGCTCACTGGATCCCTCACAAATAGCTCGTATCAACTGGATTAAAAAATCGCCGCCATTTTAGCAATGTTTAGGGCAGAAAGAAAAACAATATTGATGCTAGTTTCACCACCTTATTCATTTGTTCCCATGTGATCTTTTTTCGTGGCAATAAACTATCATTATATAGTCATTATTGCTATTATTGCCCGATTTTGTCTTGCATTTATTGATTTTACTAGGAGATTCCATGAAAGTTGTTGAGGTTAAACACCCACTGGTACGCCACAAACTGGGTTTAATGCGCGCTGGTGATATCAGTACTAAACGTTTTCGTGAACTAGCAACTGAAGTCGGTAGTTTACTTACCTACGAAGCAACGGCTGATTTAGAGTTGGAGCAGAAAACGATTGTCGGTTGGAATGGCGATGTTAATGTTGATCAGATCAAAGGTAAAAAGGTAACTGTTGTGCCTATTTTACGTGCGGGTTTAGGCATGATGGACGGTGTGCTAGAGCACATGCCAAGTGCACGCGTAAGTGTTGTGGGTATGTACCGTGATGAAGACACGCTGGAAGCCGTACCTTATTTTGAAAAAATTGTGCATAGCATTGAAGAGCGCTTAGCTATTGTGGTTGACCCTATGTTAGCGACTGGTGGTTCAATGATCGCTACGTTGGATCTACTAAAAGCAAAAGGCTGTAAACACATTAAAGTGTTGGTGCTCGTTGCTGCACCGGAAGGTTTAAAGGCTCTGGAAGCTGTGCATCCGGATATTGAACTTTATACAGCCTCAATTGATGAGCGTCTGGATGAAAAAGGTTACATCGTTCCTGGTCTTGGTGATGCAGGCGATAAGATCTTCGGTACTAAATAATTTAGGTACTAAGTAGGTTTTTGCTAAAATAAATCTATTCGAAATCGAAATAAACTTATTAGCAATTGAAAGAGACCTATTAGCAATAAAAACCGACTTGCTCGGTTTTTATTGCTATACCGCAAGAAAATAAATCCTTCCCCCCGTCCTGAGCTTCATTTTCTGATTTATTAACTCATCACTCATGATACTTTTGGTTCTGCCATCATTTCTGTTAAATTTATTGTTTTGGTTATGTTATTATCTATGTATTGCCCTTGAGTTATAACAGTTAGTCTTGGAAAGGATCCTATGAAGCGTTTATTCCCCATTTTATTATCATTGGTTTGTCTTTTTCCACTGACCAGTCAGGCTGTCGATGTGGATAATTTATATTCTGCATCTGTTATTGCTAACGGCGACCAGTCTAATCGAACCCTGCAGAAGGTTGCTTTTGCCGAAGTGCTGGTAAAAGTATCAGGTAATTCAATTGTTGCCCGTAATCCTTTGATTAAAAAGGCGTTGGTCAGTGCGCGAAATTATTTGGTGAAACAAAGCGAACAACGTGTCGAAGGCAAGCGCTATTTGCAAGCTTCCTTTAATGAACAAAAAGTAAACGGGTTATTGCGTAGCAGCCAGTTTGGCGTCTGGGGAAAAAATCGACCGCAACAAGTTATCTGGCTGGTGGTTGATGAAAATTTTAACCGCAGCGTGAAAGGCGAAAGTGATCGTCAGTACGCTACATTTATTTCAGCAATTAAACAGCAAGCGGAAACCCGTGCTATTCCTATGCTATTTCCGGTCATGGATCTGGATGATCAATTGCAGGTGAGCAGCGCTGATTTATGGGGACAATTCACGGATCCGATTGAACAGGCTTCTGCACGTTACGGCGCTGATAACTATATGATTGCCAAAATAATTAAAAATGTTGATGACTACCAACTCAGTTGGAGCTTATATGGCCGCAACAGTAAAAACCAGTCGTATCAAATCTGGTTAAATGGCAAATCTCAAGGATTACTCGAGCCGTTGGGCATTGATCTGGCAAACAAAGTTGCTAACCATCTAGGTGGTCGATACAGTGTTAAAGTATCGGGAAATAATGAAATAGTATTTTTAAACATCGATCACGTGACTGATATTAAGGCTTACGCAAAACTGATCGAGATGTTTACTGCCATGTCTGCGGTGGCACAGGCAGATCTAACCGCGGTTACTGGTTCGAGTGTCCAGCTAAAGTTAACGTTATTGGGTACCCAACAAGATTTGTTGAAAGAACTATCTTTAGATCCCCGGATCAATAGTGTCCAAAATGCATTTGGAGACAGCAGTTTTGAATGGGTAGGTAACAATTAGTAAGTTTTTTGTGAGTTTCTTTGGTAGACGTTCTATATCTGCCACTGAGATGATATAATTATTGCACCTAATCTTATGATTATATGAAAGGGTAACATTGAACGCTCCAGCACAACTTTCTTTACCCGTACAGTTACCCGATGGTGAAACATTTTCTAGTTTCTACCCGGGTGAAAATGTGCAGCTACTGACGGCATTAAAAAATGCCGCCATTGGTGACGGTGATCCTTTTATTTATTTATTTGGTCATCGTAGTTCAGGCACCTCCCATCTGCTTCACGCTACCTGTACCGAATGCACCGATGCAGACCGTTCCGCTGCTTACCTACCGATGGAAATGTCAGTGATGATGTCGCCCTCTGTTCTCGATGGTATGGAACACCTTGATGTTGTTTGTATTGATAATATTGAGATGATTGCAGGTATTTCGGAATGGGAAATTGCATTATTTAATTTTTATAACCGTTGGCGTGATAGTCATAATCAGCTTGATCAGGGATCGCTTATCGTTACCGGTAACAGCGCGGCACGGCATCTTGGTATTGAATTACCAGATCTGCTTTCCCGACTTGACTGGGGCGTGAGTTATCAGTTGCAGTTGCTCGATGATGATGCCAAATTGGCCGCTTTACAATTACGGGCGGAGTTTAGAGGATTGAAGTTACCGGTTGATGTGGGGCGATTCTTATTGAATCGTTCATCCCGTGATATGAAAGCCCTAATTGCGATCTTGAATACACTCGATAGTGCTTCAATTAGTGCCCAGCGTCGTTTAACCATTCCTTTCGTTAAAGAAACCTTATCTTTGTAAGCGCAGCACGGGCTAAAGTGCTGCGCCGTCATTTGCTATATTATTAGAGTTTGTCTAGCTCGCGTTGCGCTTCCTCACGCTCTTTTTCTTCCGCCATCACTTCTTTGAGTTTTTTCAGTCCCAGGCCAAGCTCTTTGCCTTTCATTCGGGCATAGATACCATTACCAAACAGCATGCAGTTGGCGAGAATTAACTCCAAAATTGCAAGGTGACGCTCATCGGGATCGGTATACATGATGGTGAGAGCATGCATATAGTAGATCATGACAATGAAGTTACTCCATGCCGCAGTATAGGGTTTTCCTTTAATTAAGCCATAGGCAGGAAGTAGTAAAGGAAACAACCAGATTAGCGTTTTTGCCAAAGGGTTGGATTGATGGGTTTCTTGACGTGCTAACCATCGCTGTTTTTCTGCTGCAACTTGTGGTAATAATGCTGGATTCACTTCTGCCATTGCGGTTAATTCAGCCAATGCCTGTGATTGTGAATGCTCCGGTAGCTGTTGTGGTGCTAACCAAAGCTGCCAGGCCAGGGTTAATACCAACAATCCAAAGTAACCAAACAATCCCAATAGCCGAAATTGCGTAATACGCTTATTGTTCTTATTTATCATATTCATAGGCTGCTCGATGTTAGAGTATGGTTAAGACATTTTCGGGTGGGCGGCCAATAGCTGCTTTATCGTTAGCTAACACTATTGGACGTTCAATTAGCTTTGGAGTAGCCAGCATTGCGGCAATTAAGTCTGCATCAGACTTGCTGGGATCATCGAGCTGCAAGGCTTGGTATTCCGCTTCTTTAGTTCGCATTAATTGGCGTGGTGTCAAAGCCAGCAGGGTTAAAATTTGTTGCAGTTTCGCCGCCGCTGGCGGGGTTTCTAAATATTTGATAATGGTTGGTTGCAGCCCTTGCGCTTCCAGTAAGGCAAGGGTTTGACGGCTTTTCGAACAACGAGGATTGTGATAAATAGTGACACTGGTCATAACTTGTGGGGTTCCTTAAAAGCAAACTTGATCCATTGAAACACCATTTTGCCTTGTTTCCCCCCCCTTGGCTAGTCTTGCAGCGCCTGCATTTCACGTTGGTCGATTTCAGCCTGCACCATGTGAGCATCAATACGGGCGATGTCCGGTGCCGAGATTGCGAGGGTACGCGCTGATTGTAATTCGTTGAGGGCTTTCGGATAGTTAGCCATTAGCAAAGCCATCTCGGCACGTTGAATATACATATTGACTTTATCACCGGAGACCTTAAGCAGATCAATATAGATACTGATAGCGGTGGTATCCGTTTCATTGTGTTGTAGATAGCCACGGACTAACTGTGTTGCTTCGGTATATTCTTTCGCCTGCTGAAGCGCAATGGCGAGATTTAGGGTGACTACTTGATTGCCAGCATAAGCTTTATTGGCCTTTTTCAGTCGGGAGACGGCTTGCTGGGTGTTCTTCAAGGCCAGATCCACATCGGTCAAACTGTCTAGATAAAACAAGTTGTTGGGGGCTGTTTTAGCCAGTTCGGTGAGTATCGATTTTGCCTGATTGTTTTTTTCTAACTGCAATAATGCTAATGCTTTGCCATATAATGCCGCGTCTTTAAGTGCGAATTTTTTGGATTTTAACTGGTGTTCAAAATAACGCAGTGCCTGTTTGGGTTCCAGGGTGCCATAGCGTACCTGGATCCTGGCTTTAGCCAGTTGAAAATCTAAACTAGGCTGATAATAGCGATTCGGATAAAGCGTTGCTCTATCTCTGGCCTCTGTGACACGTATCATTGGTAGTGGGTGGGTGATTAACATTTGTGGTGGTGTTGAGCTAAAGCGATATTGCTCGGCCAGTTTACCGAAGAAACTCGACATTGCAGCAGGATCATAACCGGCATTCGCCAGCACCTGGATACCAATACGATCGGCTTCAAATTCATTAGCTCGGGTATAGTTTATTGATGATTGTGCGTTGATCGCTACCGTTGTTTGGAGCATCGCAATGCCAGCTGCGGGGTTGGCTATACCGAGTAATACTGCGCCGATAAGTCCGGCAACGGTTAGTTGGGTATTACTGGCTTGGGCTTCCAAGCTGCGAGCCAAATGACGCTGGGTGATATGAGAGATCTCATGTGCCAGTACCGAAGCAAATTCGGATTCATTTTCGGCATACAAAAATAATCCTGTATGGACTTTGACGTAACCGCCGAGAAAAGCCGCCGCATTGATTTCATCATTTTTGATCAGAAAAAAATGAAACGGAAAGCGCACTGAATCAGTTTGACTGATTAATTTACCGCCAAGATCGGATAAGTACTCTTTTAATACCGGATCGCTAATCATGGGAAAAGAGCCGCGAGCCACCTTAATAAAAGCATTACCATACAGACGTTCTTGCTCGATCGACAGCGCTGTAACGCCAGCTGTGCCGATTTCAGGTAACTCGTTGGTAGCCTGAGCCGAACTAACGAGACCTAATGCACTGACAAATAATGCAGAACTGGTGAATCGTAATATTTTTTTAAAAGACAAATTGCTGACCTTTGTAGCTTCAAGTTAGCTAGGTTTAACGCGACTCAAGGTGACATAGTAGAACATATTATTCGCTGATAACAATGACAAATTATCAGACTGTGTATTTTCCATAAAGTTCGGGGGCTTAGTTTTACTTGTTTTTTTGATGATCGATAATATATGTGTGGTTTTGTAGAAAAAACATGATTAATCCTGCTAAAATCGGAAGTGTATTTATTTAAAATAAAAATGAGAGTGAATTAAGATGGGCAGAGCGTTCCAAAACCGTAAATTATCCATGGCTAAAACAGCTGGCATGAAAACCAAGATCTATTCTAAATATGGTAAAGAGATCTATGTGTGTGCTAAATCGAGTGGTCCTGATCCGGACAGCAACCTAACGCTGCGCCGCTTAATTGAAAACGCGAAAAAAGATCAGGTACCAA
Source organism: Moritella sp. (assembly GCA_047628235.1). Taxonomy (GTDB): domain Bacteria; phylum Pseudomonadota; class Gammaproteobacteria; order Enterobacterales; family Moritellaceae; genus Moritella. The sequence goes on along the minus strand of JBLHPA010000012.1, from coordinate 5,342 downwards.
CACATGTGATTGATCGCGCTATTGAGAAAGCAGCCGGTGCTGGCGGCGAAGATTATGAACGCGCAAGTTATGAAGGTTTTGGTCCGGGTAATTGCATGGTGATCGTGGAATGCCTGACTGATAATGGCAAACGTACCTTTACTGAAGTACGCCAGGCATTTGTTAAAAATGGGGCTAAATTAGGTGCTCCGGGTGCGGTATCGCATATGTTTGATCATCAGGCAGTTTTTGAATTCAAATTTGATGATGAAGATGCAGTACTCGAAGCTTTAATGGAAGCAGAAGTTGATGTTGCTGATGTTGAGAACGAAGGCGGTATGATCACGGTTTACGTGCCAAACACTGAATTTTACAAAACTAAAGTAGCGATAACAGAAGCTTTTGCTGGTATTGAATTTGAAGCAGAGGAAATTACCTTCTTGCCACAGGTTGAAGCTGAAGTGACGGGTGAGGATGTTGAAATGTTTGAACGTTTCCTCGTGGCACTGAATGATTGCGATGACGTACAAGACGTATACCACAATGCTATCATCAGTTAATTAAAGTCTTAGTTAATTAACACTAACTAATTATAACAGATAGGAAAAAGGCCTAACGATAAAGAATGTAATAGGCCTTTTTTTCATTGATGTTTTAACATCACCAAATTACATTTTTTTGCAGTAAGCAGCAATAATGACCATTGCAGTACCGTTTGCCCGGCCTTGAATGTGCAGTGGATTATCTGTCAGACCAATATTACGTACTGGTGTACCGCGTTTGATCACCATGCTTGAACCTTTTACAGGTAAGTCTTTGATGATATTTACGTTGTCGCCTGCTTGCAGGATTGTACCGTTAACGTCAACCGCAGGTTGGTCTGTCATTGCGGCAATTAGTACACCTTTTTCAGCCCACGCTTTAGTTTCATCTTCTAGGTACATCATGTCTAATAGGTCTCGAGACCAGTCAGCATCTAAACGGTGCAACATACGGTAAGCCAGTACTTGTACCGCTGGTACTTGGCTCCACATGCTGTCGTTCAGACAACGCCAGTGATTTTCATCCAGGCTGTCAGGCTTGTTGATTTGATCAAGGCAAGTATTACAAAGCATTACCGCACAGTCTGAGCTTTTTTCTGGAGACTCTGGCAGCTCATAAGCGGTTAGGTTAGATTCTGATGCGCACATTTCACATTTTGAATCACTGCGTTGTAATAGCGTTGTTTTGATAGTCATTGAATTAATCCTCAGTATTTTGTGGCGGCATTATGCCACATTTGAAGTATTTTGGATATCCGGTTGAATAATTAACCACTCTATCGCTACACTGGGGTTTTTAGGGCGCGGAGTTAACATGACTGAAAGTGTATTATTTGATGAATTAAACGGCAGTGATGGGCATATCATCGGCGTGATCACCCTCAATAAACCGCGCCAATTGCATGCGCTCAGTGCTGATATGTTCCCGTTGTTACAGTGCCAGTTACAAGCCTGGCAGACAGACACTCGCGTGGCATGTGTATTGTTACAAAGCACTGGTGATAAAGCTTTTTGTGCCGGTGGTGATGTAAAATCATTGCAGCAACTTTTAGTGAAGACCTCAGGTGACACTGCGAAAGCAGCACTTGTCAGAGACTATTTTGTTGCCGAGTATCAGGTAGATCATCTGCTGCACTGCTTTCCTAAACCTATTATTGTTTGGGGTGATGGCATCATCATGGGGGGAGGATTAGGTCTGTTTATGGGCGCAAGTCATCGGGTGGTGACAGAGACCGCCCGCATTGCGATGCCTGAGGTCACCATTGGCCTGTTTCCAGATGTCGGTGCAACCTGGTTTTTGAATCGCTTGCCTCAGCCTGGCGTGGGTCTATTTCTAGGATTAACCGGCGCCAGTATTAATGCTAAAGATGCGGAATATCTGAAGTTAACCGCGAGTTTAATTCCTGCGACCAGGCTACCACAATTGTTAACTCAACTGCTGGCACTGCATTGGTCTGAACATGTAGATGAGCATAGTGTTCAGGTCAGCAGAGTACTGGCTGGCTTGTATGATGACCAGACCTTTGCCAGCGCTAATTTGCCCGCCCATCAGGCCTTATTTACTAACTTGGGTCAGCAATCCGAATTAGCTGCGGTTATCGATGTTATTCAGCACTGCGACACTATTCATCATTGCCGTACTATGGATGAGTGGCTACGACGGAGTACGCAAAAACTCTTACAGGGTAGCCCTATTTCTGCCCATATAGTGTATCGGCAGATCACCCAATATACTGATCTGACTATGGCTGACTGCTTCCGTTTGGAACTGGATTTAGCGGTAAATGTTTGCCTGCAAGGGGATCTTGTTGAAGGGGTTCGCGCATTGCTGGTGGATAAAGATAGCCAGCCTAATTGGCGTTACCAACAATTTGCAGAAGTGCCAAGCGTGTTTGTTGATAGTTTATTTAATTCGCCGTGGCAGGGCGATAAACACCCACTTGCGTTTTTGGGTGAATAAATCTTTGCCATGCGGTAAAGATCTAACAAGGCTGCTACTGTGTTTGGTAAATAAATCCCACCACTCTATTAATGCTTGCTCACATTCCTGTGAAGTGCATTAATTATGCTATTACTGTGTATTGGAAGCCGACAATGTGCTTTTAGTATCCGGTGTTCGGGTCTTACTTTTATTTGTTGAAGCTAAGACCTAAGAAAGATTGCCAGCTGAATTATAGCACTAGCTGTCGTGGCATTCGCAGTTTTAAATAGGGTGTTGTGGGTGTCATGACGCCTGCTTTGCTATTTATTATCTATACCCCGGGCCATGGGGATACCTCTTCAGAACGAGTGGGACGAAAACCAATTTAAATATTTTAAATTATTAATATTACTCACTTTTCTTTCTTTTTTGCCGGTATTTACAGTTTGGGCAAGTGGTATCAACACGGTCACCCTGTACTTATCTCTACCGCTCTCATTTTGATTGTTTTCGAAGTTATCACTGGGGTGGCATTGTGGTGGTGGGCGTTGGCTTAGGAAATATTTTGTTAATTGACTTTTTTCATTCATAAAACTGCCACAAATTCGAAAATCTTCACTGTTATGATTTTTGTATTCAAAATCGCAAGTTTTGAAAAATGTTGTTAGCTACGATGCTAGCCAATAAAGACAATTCAGGAGTGGACAGGAGTGACAAATAAGCGAATTAAAGGAATAGTCGCAATTGCTTTGTTAATCGTTTTAGCTGGCTGTGACGACAATGCGCAAGCCGGGTGCGCTGCCGCGGGCGATGCATGCAAAACCTTCACGGTGCTGCATACAAATGATAATCATGGTCGTTTCTGGGAAAATAAATATGGCGAATACGGCATGGCCGCCCGAAAAACTTTAATTGCACAGATTCGTGCTGAAGTTGAGTCAAAAGGTGGTGAGACATTATTATTATCCGGCGGTGACATTAATACCGGTGTGCCAGAGTCTGATTTACAGGATGCAGAGCCTGATTTTATCGGGATGAACTTACTCGGTTATGATGCCATGGCGGTGGGTAATCATGAGTTTGACAACCACCTTGATGTGCTTGAAAAGCAACGTAAGTGGGCTAATTTTCCCATGCTAGCGGCCAATATCTATAAAGCCAATGGTTCACGTTATTTCGATGCTTATAAAGTCTTTAATGTGAATGGATTGCGGGTGGCTGTCATTGGCTTGACGACGGAAGATACGGCAAAAATTGGGAATCCAGAATTTATTAGTGAATTAACTTTTGTTGATCCGCAAGTCGAAGTGAAGAAAGTAATTGACGAAATTAACATTTCGAACGCGGCGGATGTTATTTTTGCAACAACACATATGGGCCATTATGCGGATGGGCAGCACGGCAGTAATGCGCCGGGTGATGTCAGCTTGGCACGCTCTTTGGAAGAGGGGAAGCTTCAGGCCATTATTGGTGGGCACTCACAAAATGCGTTATGTATGGAACCCGGCAGCGACCAACGTGCAGACTTTAAACCTGGTGACGCTTGCATGCCTGATCAGCAGAAAGGCACCTGGATCATGCAGGCGAACGAATGGGGTAAGTATGTGGGGCGTGCTGATTTTGAATACTATGACGGCAAGTTACACTTAACCAGTTATAGCTTAATCCCGGTTAACTTAAAAGTGAAAAATTCGCAAGATGTTCGGGTATTGGTCGGCGATGAAATAATACCTGATCCCGTCGTTCAATCGATTCTTCATCCATACCAACAGCAGGGTCAAGAGCAACTAAACGTTAATATTGCTACGACCAACGGGTTTCTCGAAGGTCCTAGCGATGGTGCTGGCGTGCGTTATAAACAAACCAATTTAGGTCGGTTAATTGCCACGGCTCATCGCACTAAAATGGATACCGATTTTTCGGTTATGAATTCAGGTGGTGTTCGAGCGTCTATTGAAGAGGGAGATATTGCATACCGAGACGTGCTAACAGTGCAGCCATTTGCAAATATTGTTACTAAAAATACGATGACAGGATCTGATGTGCTCAATTATTTAAATGTTGTCGCTATTATGCAAATCGGTTCCGGGGCTTATGCTCAAATTACTGGTGTGAAAATGACAGTAGACTGTCAGGCTGAGACGGTCAATATCAGTGAGATAAACAGCGAGACATTCAATGTAGCAGAGAGCTACACATTTACTGTTCCGAGCTTTAGTGCTGCAGGTGGTGATGATTATCCATTGCTTGAAAATGCTGAAATTACTGGTTATGTAGATGCAGCTGTGTTGAAAGAGTTTTTGCAGGGTAAGGATATCGATGCGGCTAGCTACAATCCTGTAGGAGATATTCAATATATCAATTCAGACAGCAATAAGGGTTGCCAATTGCTGGAATGACGGTTAATAGATTGATAGTTAATAGGTTAATAGGTTAATAGGTTAATAGATTAAGTACGATAAAAGGTAGCCTGCTGGTTACTTTTTATTTTTATTGGTGATTTTTGAAACTGATTACTGTTCTGGTTAATCGATACGACTCGGTATACCATGCCATAGTTTTAAATTCTAAGGGTAGATAAGAATGAAAAAAACAGACAAGAAAATCGACAATGCCTTGCGGCAAGCGCTCACTGAAGTGTGTGATGCTGCGACTGAAAATGTAACAGGGTTTAAATGGTTGACCCATGTTGTCAACTACAACAACTTCCCCCGCTCACTGTCAGTTATTTGTGTCTTTAATACCAACGCAGAAGTAACCTTGCTCAGTTCGTCAGAACAAGATCAGTACCTTTTTACTTTGATTAAACAAAAACTCGTCGCTGCAGGCGTTAAGATAGACAACGTTAGGCAACATGTTCACTTTGACAGCGAAGAGAACTGTGAACGTGAAAATGCCGG